>CAYZVJ010000158.1:0-4537 GCA_964481765.1 uncultured Rikenellaceae bacterium
TCTGCTTTCCAGGTGATCTCCGCATCCACCACATTGTTTCTGATCATCTCGGGTTCTGCGACATTGATTTTCTGAACCGGTTCGGCATTCACATGAGAAACCGGGATTATTTCCTCTGAAGGGGGCACAAAATAGAAATCTCCAACCAGGGAGGAGGATTCCCAGGGAATTTGTCTTCCATCACTCAGATCAAGGACAGCCCTTCTGACGTTTTTAAATGTTTCTTCTATCTTCTGGCCTTCCACCTGGATCTCATTCAGCAGGATCTCAGTATACAATCCGTTCTTTCCGGTTCCGTCGGATGCCACAGAGCCCGGTGCTGTTGCATATGCAATCATTGTTCCCGTCGGTGCATTAATGGTTGCCAGTCCTCGTTTAGACGATCTGAAGCTACGAGCAAAGGGATTATCCCGGCAGGCATCCATAATGACCACATTCATCCTGTTCCGGGCATTTTCCATCTGAGCCAGGACAAATCCAGCTTCCACACACTCGTATTCCACCTCCTCCTGGTTATAAATCTCTGCCTCCACCGGAATCAGGTAATTAATGCCATCAACCTGTAACCCATGACCTGCATAATAGAACAGCCCTACACCTCCCCGTTCCAGTTTTCTTCCGAACTCCCGGACTGCACGTTTCATCTCATCCTTATTGGGAATCTCAGTCTTCAGGATCACATCAAATCCTAGCTGTTTCAGGACGGCAGCCATTGCCCTGGCATCATTAACCGGATTGGACAGAACACCCATTTTGTACCTTGAGTTTCCGATGATCAGGGCTGTCCTGATCTCCTCTTCCGGTTCTGCTTGTCCGACTGCCCTGCTGGTAGAAAAAACCAGAAAACAGATCACAAAAAACAGTAACACGCTTAATTTTTTCATTGCCAATTCAATTTTAAAAACAGGAGTTTGTCATAACGAAGTTAATCGGTTTTGGGGTTTCTTCCAAATCTGAACTGTTACCTGTTTATAACCCATTTGCTTTATACGAAGAAAACCCCATATTGTTCCCTGATAACCATGATAATTTGAGTGGTCCTCAGACATGCTGATTCCAGCACAAAAAACTTTCTCCCTGGTTTTTACTAAACCTGGTCAAAATTTTGTAAATTGAAATCCGATTGTGATTGAGGGGACTGGAAGAATTTATTATCAATCTATTTTAGACAATAAACCATAGAAAAAATGAAAAAAATCATCTCAACCTGCCTCTTGCTTTTTTTTATCGCTTTCATTTTCAGCACCCAGGCACAGAAAAGGGTAACGACTCCGTCTGACCGGTCAACCGCACAGGAATTCAGGAAAGTACAGTTTGGACTGGGTCTTGGTCTCAATGCCTCCACTTTGGTGGCAGACTGGGGAATTAATAGTACCAGCCAGATAGGATTGAATTTCGGCACTTATGTAAAATTTCGGTTTATAAAATTAATTGGCTTTCAGCCAGGTGTGCAAATATCCACCCAGGGAATAAACTTTGAAGAGGATGTCTCAATCAATCTCGCTTATATTCAGGTCCCGATTGTCCTCAAGATTTATGCTTTCCGGGGATTGAACTTTGATGTTGGTCCTCAAATCGGGGTGTTGACATATGCTAAATTCTATAACCCAATCACTGATGAAAAGGATGATTGGATGGATATGTTTACACCCGTCGATGTTGCACTCCGCCTGGGCATTAACTATGAATTCAACTTTGGCCTTTGCATTACAACCCATTACAACATGGGCTTGACCAACGTGAATGATGCAGATGACAGATCAGAATTCCCGGTAAAGAACGGGGTCTTTCAGTTAGGGGTTGCCTATTATTTTTAATAATCTCGTCTATCAGGATGCATTCCATGAGAGTCAAGAACCCGGACAGATTATTGTGAAACCATGAAAAAACTCCTTCAATCTGCCTTTTGCTCTTTCTTATAGCGTTTACCTTCAGCTCTCATGCGCAGAAAAGGGTAACCTGTCCCCTCTGACCGGTCAACCGCACAGGAATTCAGGAAAGTACAGTTTGGACTGGGACCATCATCCAGGATTAGTCTTCCAATTTTGAGTCCACTCCGAAAAGTATGAAAATAGAAATATGCCACAAAGGCACAGAGTCACACAAAGAATTCATTTTCAATGAATTATATCTAGTGCATCTTAGTGTCTTGGTGCTTTAATGGCGAGATTATTACTTTTCGGAGTAGGCTCAATTTTAACAAAAATCACTGTTGAAATAAATATTTTTATACTTTTACTTTCACAATCATCCTACATACATGATATCTGCTTTACCACATCTGCAAGCACACCCAGCATAAGTATTCATGAACACGATTGAGCTTCAAAACATTACTAAAACCTTCAACCATTTTAAAGCGGTTGATGATCTTTCCCTGGCTGTGCCAAAAGGAAGCATTTACGGTTTCATCGGGCCAAACGGGGCGGGTAAGACCACCACCATCCGGATGATCATGAATATCCTGTATCCGGACAGTGGAGTGATTAAACTGCTGGGGAGCGAACACCTTGGCACCCGTCTTGACCGTATTGGCTATCTCCCGGAAGAACGGGGGCTCTATAAAAAAATGAAGGTCAGGGAGATCCTTAAATTTCATGCCGAATTGAAAAATGGTACAGACATAAACAATCGGATCAATTACTGGTTAAAACGACTGGAACTGGACGAATGGGCTAATAAGAAAGTTGAAACCCTGAGTAAAGGAATGAGCCAGAAACTTCAGTTTATCGCAACCATCATTGACAAACCGGAGGTGATCATCCTGGATGAACCATTCAGCGGACTCGACCCGGTTAATGTTGATGTCCTTAAAAACGCTATTCTTGAGCTGCGGGAAGAAGGGGCAACCATTATTTTCAGCACACACGACATGAACGTTGCCGAAAAGATGTGTGACTACATTTTCATGATCTTCAAAGGGAAGAAAGTACTGGATGGTACCCTTTCCTCCATACAGGACCGGTATGGAAACGATACAATACGGATACAGGCGGAAAACGGGAAGTTCGTTCTTAGCCAGTTGCAGGGGATCGAGAAGATAAACGACTTTGGCCAACAGCAGGAGATCCGGATCTCACCCTCGGTTGATGCCCAGGATATCCTGTCAGCCATCATACAGAAAACCCGGGTTACTAAGTTTGAAATTACCCGGCCTTCGCTCTACGATATTTTTATACGGATTGCCGGTCCGGCAGCAAAAGAGGAAGAAGATGCGTAAAATACTGATACTTACCCTGCGGGAATACCGGACATCCGTCCGGACAAAGAGTTTTATTATCGGACTGCTTCTGGCTCCCCTGTTAATGGGTGGAAGTATGATTGTCTTTATGCTCCTCAAAGATAAAGTCGATATCAATGATAAAAAGATAGCCATTATCGATCATTCGGGAATCATGGCTGATACCCTGGTAAAAACAGCAGAGTACAGGAATAGTTATGAGATTTTTGACCCGGAGACCGGAGAAAAGGTCAGACCAGCCTACCTCCTTGAAATCATTGAATCCGACAGCGCATCCCTTTTCGAAACCAAAATGAAACTTTCGGACCGGGTGCGATCCCGGGATTTACACGCGTTCATCGAAATCGGCCCCGGGATAGTACACCCGGCAGATGATCCGGAGAAAGCAAGAATATTATACTATTCCGAACATGCCTTCATGGATGATGTCATCAACTGGTTTACCTGGCCAATCAATAACCGGGTCCGGCAGATCCGCATTGATGAATTGGATCTGGATGAAGAGGCCGTCGGAGACCTGTTTCACTACAACTACCCGGAAAGAATGGGACTGATCAATGTTGACAGAAAAACCGGAGACGTGAAAGATGCGCAACACACCAATGAACTCCAGACTTTCCTCATCCCCTATATTATGGTTCTGCTGATGTTCCTGATGGTCATGATGAGTGCAGTTCCCTTACTTACGGCGGTTATGGAAGAGAAGATCGAACGGATTGCAGAAGTCCTGCTGGGATCGGTTACACCCTTTCAGTTCATGATGGGAAAAATCCTTGGAAGCATCAGTGTTTCAATGACGGTATCAGCCGTCTATGTCATTGCCGGAATAGTGGCAGCTAAACAGATGAATGTCGGGGATATGATCCCATATCATGTACTCCCCTGGTTTTTTGTTTACCTCATCCTGTTCGTTATCATGGTTGGATCAGCCATGGCTGCCCTGGGTTCTGCCTGCAACGACAACAAGGACGCCCAGTCGCTTCAATTCCCGGCCATGATACCGGTCATTCTGCCCCTGTTTATCATGGTCCCCATTATACAAAATCCGGTAGGCAGCATGGCAACAACACTTTCATTGATACCCCCCTTCACACCGACACTAATGATCATCCGGCTGGCCACTCCCGTGACCATTCCCATCTGGCAGCCCGTTGCCGGACTGGCTGGAGTCATTCTTTTTACGCTCTTTTCTGTCTGGGCCGGTGGAAGGATCTTCAGAACCCTGATATTGATGCAGGGAGTAAAACCAAAACTGGGCAACCTGCTGAAGCTGGTTTTCCGGGGATAACTTTTAAC
>CAYZVJ010000159.1:0-3080 GCA_964481765.1 uncultured Rikenellaceae bacterium
CTCTTTTTCATGACATTCCCTGCACTGCTCACGACCAACGTATTCCGGCCATTGAGCAGGTCGACCAGGAGCATCCCCGGGATAACCGGATGAGCTGCGTGTACAGCTGGTGATAAGCAGGTGCAGAAGGAGCAAGCAGAAACCTGAAATAGTAAGCGTATGTGTTGCCCGGTGTTTTTTCATGGAAAGGCAATGCGGGTTGTTATTTCAAAAGTATATAAATTAGGAAAATAACCTGCCGGATGGCATTAATAAAAAAAGAATCTTAATAAATTTAGGAGATAATCGGGTACAGAGTACAGAGTTCAGGGTACAGAGTTCAGAGTACAGAGTTGAAAGAAGTGAGACTATATGACTGTGGGACGAAGAGACTCCGACTGCTCCGCCGAAATGGCGGATTCGTCGGACAGGGAAGGGACGAAGAGAAGTAATTAGTAGGCAGTCCACAGTCCGCAGTCTGCAGTCCGAAATAACTAAGAACTGAGAACTGAGAACAAGAAACTAACTTATGATGAAAGAAACCAGGCGATCGTTTATCAGAAAAGGGGCGGCGATATTTGCTCTTGCGGCAGGAGCATTGGCAGTTTTTACCTTATTGAGACAGTTGGTTCCACGCATGATCGGTCAGAAAAAAAGGGTAAAGGTCGGGAAATCAAACACATTTCCGGTGGACACATTTACCTATATCGATGAACATAAAATATATATCTACCGTGATCATGAAGGTGTGAAGGCTGTTTCGGCAATATGCACGCACCTTGGATGCATTCTGGAAATAGATGAAGATGGATTCCTCTGTCCCTGCCATGGTTCAAGTTACAACAGGAGTGGGGAGGTGCTTTCGGGGCCTGCACCACGGGCATTAAGCTGGTACCAGGTTAGCAAAGCTCCTGACGGGCAGCTTGTGATCGATATGACACGGCAGGTGAAGCCAGATGCCAAATTTCTGACAACATAAATATTCACAGCACAATAAATTCCTGGTTTAGTTCAACGGGTAACAGATCATGGATTCTCAGGACAGAGGAAATATTCAGCCAGAAAGTAAAGTGGATGGAAACCGCAGTAGCCGGATAAGAAAGATAACAAAGAACTTCTTTCTCCACATCCATTCCACGCGGATTCATCCGGATAACCTTAAGCCAACCTATACCTTCGGTCTGGGGATCATCCTGGGCTTCCTTTTTCTCATCCTGATCCTAACCGGTGTGGTTCTGATGATGTATTATACACCCTCGGTTGAGAGGGCTTATCAATCGGTGAAGGATATTGTATTTATTGTTCCCGGGGGAAGGCTCATCCGGAATATACACCGTTGGGCATCCCATGGGATGGTTTTTGTTCTGTTCCTCCACCTGGCAAGGGTTTTTTATACAGGAGCTTACCTGAAATCCAGCAAATTAAACTGGATCATCGGAGTTTCCATGCTGGTTGTCACCCTCTTTTTGAGTTTTAGTGGTTATCTCCTTCCATGGGATCAGCTTGCCTACTGGGCTGTTACCATCGGATCAAATATTGCAGCTTCAGCCAGGGAGCTGACCGACCTGATCGGTATAACCAGTGGTTTTGATGTTGGTGGTTTTATGAAAAGGATACTGATTGGAAGTGAGACGGTTGGCCAGCCTGCTCTTTCCCGTTTTTTTACGTTGCACGTTATTTTTCTTCCGTTGACACTGTTGATCCTCACCGGGGTGCATTTCTGGAGGATCAGAAAAGATGGAGGTCTAAGCCGGCCTGGTTATCAGGAAAGCAATCGGGATGATCAACCCGGATCTGAAGGCAGGATCTATACCTGGCCTGCAGTCCTGTGGGCTGAACTGGCCATTTTACTATCTGTTTCTGCCATCCTGCTGGTCATTGCTTTTGTCGTTGATGCACCGTTGCTGGAGAGAGCCAATCCCGCATTTGCTGAAAACCCGGCAAAGTCCCCCTGGTATTTTTTGGGAATACAGGAACTTGTCTCCTATTCTGCCTTCTCGGGGGGGGTGATAATCCCGCTTCTGTTCCTGATTTTCCTGATATCCATACCGTTCATCGACAGGGAGAAGCAGTACACTGGCGTGTGGTTTTCGGGAAGCCAGGGTTTACGGATAACCTTCTATTCATTGGCGGTTTCACTGATCGTTACCCTTGCTTTGTTGTTTGTGATTGTGCAGTTCGGGTGGCTTCGCGATTGGTTTCCCGGAATGTCCCAGGCTGTAGTAATGGTAATCAATCCTGCTACCCTTTCGATGTTGTTCTATATTCTTTGGTCAGGGTGGGTCAGGAGACGTACCGGATCAACGCGTATGGCTTCCATTGCATTGTTTACTGCCTCGCTGGCAGGACTGGTGCTCTTCACAGCCATGGGCATATGGTTCAGGGGGCCCAACTGGGAGTTTTTCTGGTCACGATCGGACTGGCCCGTGATTTAATCAATATGAATGAAACGAATTACATACGGGGAATGCGTTGGACAGTAATCACTGCTTCCGTAATCCTGCTTGTTTTAATCCTGACAGCATGGATTAGGGAGGGGCTTTTCCGGGAGTGGAAAAGATACCAGATGGATTATGTTGAGTTGGCTACCGGGATGGAATCTTTTTCAGACGGAGGAATGGTTCAGACCAGGGAAGTGTACCAGGTCGATCTTGAAGATCTGGGCCGGATTGACCGCTGTATATCATGTCATAATGGATTGGAAAATCCATTCATGGTGGATTCGCCACAACCCCACAGAACACACCCGGGGAATCACCTGGAATATCATCCCGTTACAAAATATGGTTGTACAGTTTGTCATGGGGGACAGGGGAGGGCTCTGGATATGGATGAAGCGTTTGGCAGAGATTTTCGTTTCCACTGGCCACATCCACTGCTTTCTCAACCCTATATTCAGTCTTCATGCGGAAAATGTCATCTTGCCATTTACAACGAATCCCGGGAGTTTGAGGGAACCGCTATTTTTTATTCGGGGAAGGACGTTTTCAGCCGGGAAGGATGTCTCGGATGTCACAAGGCACGGGGCGTTGGAGGGATCCTCGGACCCGACCTGACAGAACAGGGTGATAAAACAAAACACGAATATAGCTTTCAGAATA
>CAYZVJ010000159.1:3180-4535 GCA_964481765.1 uncultured Rikenellaceae bacterium
CCCGACCTGACAGAACAGGGTGATAAAACAAAACACGAATATAGCTTTCAGAATATACGTGGTGAACAGACCATTTCGAATTGGTTGAAAGAGCATTTCCGTGACCCGGAAATGGTATCACCCGGGTCTCAAATGCTAAAAATTGACCTGCCGGATGAAGATCTGGATGCCCTGGCGACTTTCGTGATGGGTTTAGCCAAACCCGATATACCATTCGACTATTTTTCGGTAGAAGCTCTTCGCGAGTTCAAGGGGGAAAGAAACCTTTTGTCGGGTGAGCAGGTATTCTCCTTTTCATGTACGGCATGTCATGGTAAGCATGGGAAAGGGAAAGACTATACAAAGTATATAACCGGTGTACCTGGAATCCTGAACCGGGATTTCCTCCGGATGGCATCCGGGGAATACATGTCTTTTACCCTGCTAAAAGGTAGAAGTAACCGGCAAATGGCTTCCTGGGCGCCAGACCTTTCCGGATGGAAAGATGCAGAGATGGACTCCATCCTGCGCTTTATCACGGATCATAAAGGCATACCAGGAAGAATAGAAAACCAATACTTTCCCGGAGGGGATATCAGCAAAGGAATGCACTATTACGACAGGAACTGCAAAATGTGTCATGGAGAAGATGGTAAAGGAGGCATTGGCCTTGCCATTCACAACCATGATTTTCTTGCTGTGGCTTCCGACCGATTCCTCTTTGAGACCATCCTGAATGGCAGAAACAATACGGCAATGCCATCCTGGTTCGATATCAGTATACAGGAAATGACTGACCTGATTGCTTATATCCGTTCGTGGAGCAGGACGAGAGGAAGAGACTTCGGGATAAGGCTCCTTCCGGGAAATAGTGAGAAAGGGAGCCTGAATTACCATTATCTCTGTTCCAGATGTCATGGTGAATTTGGAGAGGGAGATACCGGTCCTTCAAATCTCAACAGAAATTTCCTTCTGGCAGCAAGCGATTCGTACCTGTTCGAAACCATAAGTAAAGGCAGAAGCCATACCGCCATGTTCGGCTGGTCGAAAGACGTTCATGGAGAAGAACGTCTTGATAGTCAAGATATCAGCGATATAATCGCCTTCATGAGATCTACGGTAAACCAGGAATGGAACTATATTCATGCGGGTTCCAATCCGGGGAATGCCTCACCTGGACAACAGCTGTTTCGATCAAATTGTGCTGAGTGCCATGGTGAAAACGGAGGGGGAAAGGAAGCTCCTGCCTTAAATAATCAGGAGTTCCTGAGTGCGGCTTCAAACGGGTATATTATCGGAACCATTTCCCTCGGTCGTTCGGGGACAAAAATGCCCTCCTGGGGCAGGGGTGAGGAGGATTATTCAGCCCTGACCGG
>CAYZVJ010000160.1:0-1483 GCA_964481765.1 uncultured Rikenellaceae bacterium
AAAAGCGGAATACCCATTGCTGTTTTCAGGATTGTTGTGAAAAACAAGACAGAGCAAAAATTGACAGCATCTGTATGCTGGGTAATGGAAAACTTCATTGGGGAAGACGGGTCAGATATTGTCCGGGATTGGAAAGGCGACTGGATACCACAGGGAGCCAAAGGAAATGTTAACGAATTCAGAAAAGAGGAACAAATCCAGGGTATCTATATGTATTCAGAAGGAGTGGAAGCAGGGAATGAAACCTGGGGCACGATTGCCCTGACTACGCCGGATAATCAACGGATCTCTTACCGGACCTCTTCTGTGTCCGGGGATTGGGGAAACGACCTGCTGGACTTCTGGGATGATTTCAGCACCGATGGTGAATTGACCGAAAAAGAGATCCGGGTGGGAGAAACCCCACAGGCATCCCTGTCGGTAAAAGGTGAGATCGATGGCAGAACAGAAAAAATGTTTACCTATTACCTCACCTGGCATTTCCCAAACCGGTATGCATGGGCAAGCGAGCGCGTGGGAAATTATTATACTACCCGGTACGATGATGCATGGGATGTGATTAGAAAAGTCTACCCAACATTGCCTGACCTTGAAGCCAAAACCATTGAATTTGTAACAACATTCCTTCAAAGTGATTACCCTGAAGTGGTAAAGGAATCCGCTTTGTTCAATGTGAGCACCCTGAGAACCCAGACCTGCTTCAGGACGGAGGATGGACGATTCTACGGATGGGAGGGGTGCATGGATACGCGGGGTTCCTGTTACGGCTCCTGCACGCATGTCTGGAATTATGAACAGGCTACCCCTTTCCTGTTCGGGGAACTGGCAAAAACAATGCGTGATGTCGAATTCGATTATGCTACCAGTGAAAATGGGTTGATGAGTTTTCGTGTCATGTTGCCCCTTGAAAAAGCACAACATGCCGCTGTAGCTGCAGCAGACGGACAGATGGGTACGGTAATGAAAATGTACCGTGACTGGCAGCTTTCCGGGGATGATGACATGCTGAAACGTCTCTGGCCTAACGTAAAAAAAGCCATTGAGTTTTGCTGGATTCCGGGAGGATGGGATGCCGATATGGATGGGGTGATGGAAGGGGCACAGCACAACACCATGGATGTGGAATATTTCGGACCCAATCCTCAGATGGGACTCTGGTACCTTGGCGCACTTAGGGCTGGAGAAGAGATGGCGAAACAGATGGGTGATAAACCGTTTGCAAAAAAATGCCGGTCCCTCTTTGCGAATGGCAGCCGGTGGATCGATGAAAACCTGTTCAATGGTGAGTACTACGAACAGGAAATCCGACCACCCATGAAAAAAGAAAATGTTGCGCCAAGCCTTATTGTGGGTATGGGCAGCAGTGACCTGACCAGCCCTGATTACCAGCTCGGAAAAGGATGCCTGGTGGATCAACTCGTTGGACAATACATGGCACACATCTGCAACCTGGGATATCTCGTTGACCAGGACAATGTGAGAA
>CAYZVJ010000160.1:1583-4472 GCA_964481765.1 uncultured Rikenellaceae bacterium
AAAACGAAACCCATTCAATGAAGCCGAATGCGGACACCATTATGCCAGAGCCATGGCAAGCTGGGCGGAGGTCATTGCATTGTCCGGATTCCACTACTCCGGTGTTGAGAAAACCATACAGTTCAAAGCATTTAAAGGCAACTACTTCTGGTCGAACGGCTATGCATGGGGTACTGTCTCCATCCAGGATTATAGTGACAGGAAAAAACTGGAATTCAGTGTTTTATCCGGGACTGTTGCGATCCGTAAATTCAGCCTGAGAAGTTACGGGAGCTATGAATTCAAAGAAGAAAAAATCCTTCAACCGGGTGATACACTATCTTTCGAAGTAAAAAGAGATTAATAACCATATAAATAAAACCGTTTATTATGAATACAAAATTTCCGGTAAATCCTCCTACAAAAAGATTGCGCGGGAGTTTGCCAAAAATCGGGATCCGCCCTGTGATCGATGGCAGACGGCAGGGTGTTCGTGAATCACTGGAAGATCAAACAATGAATATGGCAAAGGCTGCAGCTGATCTGATTACCAAAAACCTGAGGCATGCCAATGGACTTCCGGTTGAATGCATCATTGCCGATACCACCATTGGGAGATTTGCAGAGGCGGCAGAATGCACCGAAAAATTTGCACGGGAGGGAGTGGGAGTTTCCCTCACCGTAACACCCTGCTGGTGTTATGGTACCGAAGTGATGGATACAGATCCTCTGATACCTAAAGCTGTCTGGGGATTCAACGGCACCGAGCGACCCGGTGCAGTCTACCTGGCAGCAGCACTCGCAGGATATAACCAGAAGGGCCTTCCTGCTTTTGGAATTTATGGCCGTGATGTCCAGGATCAGGATGATACAAACGTTCCGGATGATGTGAAAGAGAAAATCCTGAATTTCGTCCGGGCAGGCCTGGCCGTGGCAGAAATGAAAGGTAAAGCCTACCTCGCTATGGGTGGAGTATCCATGGGTATCGCAGGATCAGTCGTCAACCAGGAATTTTTTCTCGATTACCTGGGTATGAGATCCGAAATGGTCGATATGAGTGAATTCATCCGCCGGATCGACCGGGAGATATATGATAAAAAGGAGTTTAAATATGCCATGGAATGGGTTAAGAAATATTGCAGGGAAGGTGCTGATGAAAATCCACCAAACCTTCAGGTCTCAAGAGAAAGAAAAGATTTTGAGTGGGAAATGGTGGTGAAAATGACCATCATTGCACGGGATATGATGATCGGTAATCCCAGATTAGCTGAGATGGGATACGGGGAAGAGGCTGCCGGATTTAATGCCCTGGTATCCGGGTTCCAGGGACAACGGCAATGGACCGACCATTTTCCGAATGGAGACTTCATGGAAGCGATGCTCAACTCTTCTTTTGACTGGAATGGTATCCGCGAGGCATTTATCATGGCTACTGAAAACGACAGCCTTAACGGCGTTTCGATGATGTTCGGCCACCTGCTGACCAATACATCCCAGATATTTTCCGATGTGAGAACCTACTGGAGCCCGGAAGCGGTAAAACGGGTTACGGGTAAAACATTGCAGGGAATAGCCAAACAGGGTATCATTCACCTCATCAACAGCGGCTCGACAACCCTCGATGCCACCGGGCAGATGAAAAAATCCGGCAAATCGATCATGAAACCGTTCTGGGAAATTACCGGTGAAGATGTTGAAAAATGCCTGAAGGAAACCGTGTGGAGCCCGGCTAACCAGGGTTATTTCAGGGGCGGGGGATTCTCCTCGAACTTCAATACGGTCGGGGAAATGCCTGTAACCATGTCACGGGTGAACCTGGTGAAAGGAATCGGCCCCGTATTGCAGATCGCTGAAGGCTTTACCGTGGATCTTGATGCAAATGTCCATGAAATACTCGATCTGAGAACGGATCCAACCTGGCCAACAACCTGGTTCGTGCCAAACCTGACCGGAAAGGGAGTCTTCAGCGATGTCTATTCCGTTATGGCTAACTGGGGTGCCAATCATGGCGCGATCAGCTATGGTCATATCGGGGATCGTCTGATCACTCTCGCTTCCATGTTGAGAATTCCGGTGAATATGCATAATGTTCCTGAAATACGGATCTTCCGGCCAGCCGCCTGGGGAATGTTCGGTACCAACAATCCCGAAGGAGCTGATTTCAGAGCGTGCAAAGCATACGGACCACTGTATGGATAAAGAATAATGAATGCCTTAAATGCCTTAAATGCCTTAAATGCCTCAAATACTTTAAAGCTTTGGTGCAATTAACAATTAACTGATAACATTTAACAACAATTTACATCCAGCGTTAAGGTGTAAAAAGTAGAATAGATACCAGAATAGATACCATGAGATGAAGGAAAAAATTGTTTTGGTCCTTGACTGCGGAGCCACCAACATACGGGTTATTGCTATCGATGAAACGGGAATCATAAAGGCAATACACAGTGTGCCAAATGCCACCGAGCCCGACCCGGAGTATCCGGAATACAGGATATGGGATGTGGGTAAGATATGGGATAGATTCAAAACCTGCATCAATGCCGTGTTGCAAAACGTCAACAAATTAGATGTAGTAGCCCTTACGGTCACTGCCTTTGGTGTCGATGGTGCACCATTTAAACGAACCGGGCAAATGCTCTATCCGGTGATATCCTGGCAATGCGAAAGAACACCCCCCATTATGGAAAATATCGGGAAGTATATTCCATTAGTGCGTCTTTTCCGGATTAATGGAGCACAACCTTTTGGATTCAATACCATAAACAAGCTGATATGGCTGAAGGAAAACAGGCCGGAAATCCTGGAAGAAATGGACCATTTCCTATTCCTCCCATCCATATTCCTCTATTTTCTCACCGGTGAGATGGTTAACGATACATCCATGGCAGGCACTTCGATGATGAC
>CAYZVJ010000161.1:0-1920 GCA_964481765.1 uncultured Rikenellaceae bacterium
TTGTAAGTAGGGACAGCTACCGATTTAAAAAATCAATTAAATTTATTCTTATATTGTTGTATTACAATATATTATTAAAAAAAGATAATTAAATATTGTATAGATATATTTTCATAAATAACACATTATTAGATATATAAAAATTATAAGTCGGTAGCTGTCCCTACTTATTTACAAAAGATATCAATCGGAGAATTAAAGAGCATAATTCTGGAAAAGTTCCCTATACTGTCTCAAAGAAACCTGTTGAATTATTATCATATGTAGCCTTCACAGACAAATACAAAGCATTTGAGTTTGAGAAATACCTAAAATCTGGTTCAGGTCGAGCTTTTACCAAGAAAAGACTTATCTAAATTCTTACTATATTGAGCCGTGCTCCCAATAAATCATGATATTTATCTTTCATTTCTTTTGACAGGAAACTGATATTAATCAATTCCTTCCATATTGGAACCGCTGACGAGATTGTTTCCAAAACATTGTCAATACTTTTGGAAGTAAGTTCACATCTTTCTATTCCAAAATAGTCGACCAGAATATTACGTGTTAAATGTTTCTTCCTCCCTTTCAAAGGAAGAGCAATTTCTTCATCTTGCTTCTTATATTCAATAGTTGTATTAACAAGGTCATAACATGGTGAGAGACTCACTTTACCACCTCTATTTATAATGGAGAAATTCTTTAAATGCATATCTTCATTACCAACTAAATAATTAAATATGACCAGTTTGAAAAGAGTTAATTTTTCAATTGAAGGAAAAGTACTGTATTTGTCAATTATACCAACCAACTTTTCCATGCTGTAATCATACTTCGTGTCCCTGCTTAATCCAGCCAGTTGGGCAAAATCTTCAACAGGAACTTTTTGGTTCTGTCCTTTCCTGTCAAACCGCTTGATGAAATATGTAAGGGTGTCGTCCTTTGACCAAATTAAACCGTGCAACGGTATTTCCAAATCAATCTCATCTGCAAGCCTCATTGTCAGGTCTTCATTCTCTGGCATTTCCGGATACAAAGCATGCTGTGGTTTGAGGATATACCTACCACCTTTATCAACAAAATCGAATTTTCCTTCTTTGATATTCAGTCGTGCGCTTAACTTAGGTTGTATTCCCTGAATTGACATCTTTGATGCACGGTTGTACGCTTCAATTCTCTGTTCTTCTGCAGTATATTCAAGGTCGTTCAAAACCGTCAATTCATTTGATAACAGTCTGAGTCCTGATTCACTGTAACGATTATCTCCGGAAGGAGCATATGTAATCGGGCAACGGTTCATTCTGTAACTTCTTTTACTGTAACAACGCCAACCATATCCTCTCCAACAGCAATCAATTGGGAGAAATAATCATGCTTATCAATTTTTCTGATTTTTAGTAATCCTTCCAACTGTATTCCTTCTGGCAATAAACCATCAAAAAATGGTGGAAATTTCTCGAATTTATAGACCTTCTGCTTTGTTGGCATTGTACGTGAAACTTCAAGTCCACCATAACCATCAAGGTATTCAAAAACATACTCTTTACCCTGAATTAATTCAGTCAGAATTCCAGCCTCAACCCCTTTTACATATACCTTAGCTTTTCTCATTTCCGGTATTTTGTAAATTTTCCATGAAAGGACTTGTTAATACTATTTTAATGTTCAGCACTTTAAGAATTTTATGTAATGTATCCAATCGAACAGATTCCTTCCCTTTCTCAATATCATAAATCACGGTTTTACCAACTCCTGCCATTTCTGCCAACCGGACGCGACTTAATCTGGCTGCCTTTCTATGCATCCTTATTATTTCTGCTATTTCTTGTGACTGTACCATTTCTTCCCTTTATAGCGGTAAAAATAAGCATTTTCTTCTAAAACAACAAGCAATCAGCTTTTTTTTACTATTATAGCAGCAATACTTGGTGTTTTGTT
>CAYZVJ010000161.1:2020-4468 GCA_964481765.1 uncultured Rikenellaceae bacterium
AAAGCTCCCGATCCCTGGTATGATCCCCTGGAATTCTGGATTGAAGAGGCGCACAAAAGAGGTCTTGAGCTGCATGCCTGGTTGAATCCCTATCGTGCCCATCATGTTGTCGGAGGTGAAGTAACGGATGCTTCTATCGTAAGAAAACGACCGGAGCTTGTTGTTCAACTCGAATCGGGGTACTGGTGGCTCATTCCCACCCTGCAGGGAACGCAGGATCATTCATTCAACGTGGTGATGGATCTGGTGCAACGATACGATCTGGATGGTATTCATTTCGATGACTATTTCTATCCCTATCCATCCTATAATAACAACAATGACTTTCCCGATGATGAAAGCTGGCAAACCTATCAAACGAGCGGCGGTAAATTGTCACGGGGTGATTGGCGAAGGGAAAGCGTCAACACCTTTATAAAACGGGTTTATAAGGGTATCAAAGCGGAAAAACCGCATGTTAAATTCGGGTTGAGCCCATTCGGTATATGGCGGCCATACAATCCACCGGCTATTGCAGGGTTTGATCAGCATAATGAACTGTATGCAGATGCCCGTTTATGGCTTAACGAAGGATGGATCGATTACTGGTCGCCACAGCTCTACTGGCCCATCAACCAATTGCCACAAAGTTACCCGGTGCTGCTTGGATGGTGGGACGCAGAAAATGAGAAAGGACGCCACATCTGGCCGGGCATAAGCCTTGGCAGCGAACCGGAAGATGAGGCAATTGATGAAACAATTAACCAGATCATGATTGCCCGTGGCATGTTACCTGAAAGCCCTGGTGTCGTACACTGGAGTATCGGATCACTGGTCTATTCTCCGGGCCTGGTAGAAGCGATCTCAGAAGGACCTTACAAAAGACAGGCACTGATTCCTCCTTCTCCCTGGTTAGATAAAAAGGCACCGGCTGCTCCGGAAGTAAATGTTGTTCTGGAAAAAGATTCCCTGCGAATTTCCTGGCTCCATGAAAACCCGGATGATATTGCACGATGGGTTGTTTACTGCAAATATGGATCGAAATGGGATCATGCCATTTATGGTAATGGTATAGCATCAGATTGTATCCCTGGATTCGAAATCAACCGGAGTTATCTGGCCCAAACCGATCCACAATCCATTCAAAACATAGTGGACGTACTTATTCCGTTAGACACTGTTGCCGTTTCGGCTGTTGACCGGTATGGAAATGAAAGTCCCAAAACAAAACGGGTAATTACCGGCCTTTCTTTCGGGAATGCTCCCTCCCTGGCAGACATTCTTAACCAATATGCGGCTGAGAGAAAAGAACCGGTTTATAAAACTCCTCATGTAAAACCGGGTATAGATGTTCTTGTCGAAGATCATCTGGATCTGATCAAAGGGAAGCGAGTTGGCCTTATAACAAATCCTTCTGCTGTAGGCGCTGATCTGAGAAGCAGCATTGATATCCTTGCCGGCACACCCGGGGTAAATCTTGTAGCCTTGTTTTCTGCAGAACACGGTCTTCAGGGTGCAAAACAGGGAAAAATCATCCAGGAAGGAGAATTGGATCCCCGGACGGGAGTTCCGGTTTATAGCCTGTATGGTGATGGCTTCGCCCCGAAAAAAGAATGGTTAGAAAACCTGGATGCACTCATTTTTGATATCCAGGGGGTCGGATCAGCCTGGTATACCTTTAAATATTCCATGTCTTTTGCCATGGAAGCCTGTGCGGAGGCGGGAATTCCTTTCATCGTCCTCGACAGGCCAAATCCGCTGGGTGGTCTTATCGTTGAAGGTCCCTGTCTTGATCTGGGTGGAATTTTCCGGCACCCCCTCCCACTGCGACATGGAATGACCTATGGAGAACTGGCTACCATGTGGAATGAGACGGAAGGATTCGGTGCCGAACTTATCGTTATCAAAATGAAAGGCTGGCGCCGAAACATGATGTGGAATGAAACAGGCCTGCTGTGGGTGATGCCTTCACCCAATATGGGTACACTGGAAACAGCAATTGTTTATCCCGGTCAATGCCTTTTCGAAAGAATGAATATATCGGAGGGCCGGGGAACAACCAAACCATTCTTATTAACCGGTGCACCGTGGATTGATGCCGAAAAAGCAGCAAAGGAGCTGAATGACAGAGGGATTAAAGGAGCGCTATTCAGACCCGCTTATTTCATTCCAAAATCTTCCGGTACGGATGCGAATCCAAGAGAAAAACCATGGAATGAAATCTGCGGGGGTGTGGAAATAATGCTTACCGATGATGAAGCTTATCGATCTGTGGAAGCTGCGGTACATATCATTGATGCCTATCGTAAAACCAGTCCAGATTCATTGGTCTGGGCGCCTCCACCAACAATAAAACGCCTTGAAGAGCCGGGAATAACTGTTGAGCAGGTATTAGAAGCCTGTCAGGATGAAGTGAGTGAATTTCTCGAAATACGGAGCAAATATCTATTGTATCGATGAAACAGATGA
>CAYZVJ010000162.1:0-4436 GCA_964481765.1 uncultured Rikenellaceae bacterium
CCCATAACCTTTCGTATTCCAATCTCTTTTGTGCGTTGTCCGGTGGTAAACGATGCAAGCCCGAAAAGCCCCATACAGGCGATCAGGATTGCCAGAATGGTAAAATAGATCAGCGTTTCCCTGAATTGTAATTCGGCCCGGTAAACGTGGTCAAATTCATCATCCAGGAAGAAGTAATTGAACTCGGAACCGGGAAGCTGCTTCTCCCATATCCCCTGTATATCATGGAGGCTTTTTTGCATTTCGTTTTCAGCAATAGCGAGAGAGAGATAACGATAGCCCATATAGGGATTCATCGAAAAAATGAGGGGCTTGATCTCCTCATGCAGGGAGGCGAAATTGAAATCTTTTACCACCCCGATCACCGTATGATCAGCCCCCCGGGAGATCGTTTTTCCCACCGGATCCTCCCAGCCCAGTCGCTCAGCCAGTTTCTCATTGATCAGGTAATTGTTTTTGTCTGCAGGGAACGCTTCTGAAAATCCCCTGCCGGCAACGATATCCAATCCGTAGGTTTCCAGAAAATCGAAATCCACATCCAGAACATTGATCATGATGTATTCTTCGAATCCTTCCGGCAGATAGCCGTTACTGGTAATCGAATGACCGGGGTAATCAGAGGAGGCAGAGATGCTCAGCACTTCCGGCAGGGTAGATAACTCTGTTTTTATTACCTGATACCGGTTGCGTGTCTCTTCATCGATCATCGGGATGATGATCATACTCTCTTTATCGTAACCGACATCCTTGTTTCTCATGTACCCGATCTGGAAATAGATAACCAGTGTGGAGATAATGAGCACGGTGGAAATGAAGAACTGAAGAAGTACCAGGATATTCCGGATTCGCGGGTTGCCTTTTGAGGGGACAGCATCTCCCTTAATGATACGCGTTGGCTGGAATGCGGAAGTATAAAAGGAGGGATAACTGCCGGAGAGAAATCCGATGATAACGACAAGCAGAGGCAGGAACAGGATGATTTTCCAGTTGGAAGCGGAATACAAACTTAAATCCCTGCCGATAATGATGTTGAATCTGGGTAATATAATCTCAATCAGGATTAAAGCCAGTATCATTCCGACCAGGCTGAGCAGTATGGATTCACTTAAAAATTGCCGGATGATTTTTCCCCGGTGAGCACCAACTACCTTCCGGATACCTACCTCTTTTGCACGTGTGGTTGCCCGGGCGGTGGAAAGATTCATAAAATTGATGCTGGCAAGGAACAGGATGAAAAGCGCAATGGCTGAATAGATGAGCAGGGAAGATGGATTTCCTCCCGGTCCGAATCCATCACCGATTTCCGGGTTCATGTGGATTGTGAATAGTGGCTGGAAGATCGGTTGCAGGGAACCTCCTGCTTCTTCATAAATGTAGTTGATGTGTTTGTACATAAAATCCGGCATTCTCTCCTTCAACCGCTCAATATCAGCTCCCTCGTAAAGCTTGATGTAGGTAAAGTATTGCCATCCGCCATTCCAGTCCATGTGAAACCTCGAATCTTTATACAGGGTTGAAAAGGAGATCAGGGAGGTGAAACGGATGTGCGATCTTGCAGGTGGAGCCTGCATGATCCCCGTTACCATGTAGTTCTCATTATTCAGTACCAGTTGTTCCCCTACCGGGTTCCGGTCCCCAAATATCCGGTTGGCTGTTTCTTCAGTCAGTACCACAGAATAGGGTTCGCGAAGAATCGTTCGCGGATTTCCCGAGATCAATCGGAACGAGAAAAGTTGCAGCAGCGATGAATCAGCATATACAATAGACGGATCATAATACTGCTTGCCATCATCATAATAATAACCGTCCACTGGATACCGTAACCTGGCCATCTGCTCAACTTCGGGAATCTCTTCCAGGAAACTTGGACCCACCGCTGCTGTTGTACTCCCTGTTTTTCTGCTGCCTTCGGAATCTGTCGATTCCATCGCAACCCGGTAGATAAGTTTCCCGTTTTCATGAAAACGGTCGTAACTCAGTTCATGACTGATGTATAAAATGATCAAAACAGTGCAGACAATACCGATCGTAAGACTCAGGATGTTGATCAAATTATAGATTGGATTTCTTACGAAGTTTCGCAGAGTGATCCTTAGATAATTTCTTAACATTGCCGGGAAATGGTATTGTTTCAGTTGATTTATTCAACTCAGAAACAAGATCTGTTCCATTTTTCACAAAAAAAAGAAAGACAATATGTTATATAAAAATATCATCCGGTTATCGGATTATATCTGTTCCAGATAAGAACAAATTCATGTTTCAAACTGAAACAAATATTTTGCATCCATACCGGGAATGTGTACCTTGCATGATGAATCGGTTTGCTGATACTCGACAACGGTTAATTCTGTACTATTATGGAGAACGAAGGAAAGATCCTGGTTGTAGATGATGATGAGGGAATATTGCTTTCAGCCCGGGTTGTTTTACGGAAGCATTTTCAACGGATTGAAATTCTTACCAGCCCTGAACGAATTCCGGAAACGATGAAAAGAGAGCCGTTTGATGTTATTTTGCTTGATATGAATTTCACTGTGGGTGCAACAAGTGGGAAGGAGGGGTTGACGTGGTTAAAAAAGATACGGGAACTGGTGCCGGATGCTCATGTTATCATGATCACGGCGTATGGGGATATTGAACTTGCCGTGAAAGCCATGAAGGAGGGGGCTATGGATTTTGTGGTCAAACCCTGGGATAACAACCGGTTACTGGCTACGGTAATGGCGGCATATAAATTGAGTGTTTCCCGCAAAGAGATAGCAAAGCTTAAATCACATCAGAAAGTATTGACGGAAGATATCGATCATCCGTATACAGAAATCATCGGGTCATCACAAGCGATGCAGGAAGTTCTGGTTGCAGTGGATAAGGTGAGTAGTACTGATGCCAACGTGCTTATTCTGGGGGAGAATGGAACAGGTAAAGAGCTGATCGCCCGGTTGATTCACCGGAAGTCGCTGAGATCTGAGTCAATTTTCATTGGTATTGACCTTGGTGCCATTCACGAAACCCTGTTTGAATCCGAACTGTTCGGACACATAAAAGGGGCATTTACCGACGCAAAAGAAGACAGGGCAGGCCGGTTTGAGCTGGCATCAGGTGGTACGTTGTTTCTGGATGAAATCGGAAATCTCTCACTGCCTCTTCAATCCAAATTGCTCGCTGCCATTCAGAACCGGGAAGTTACGCGTGTTGGATCAAACCGGGTGATCAAAACGGATGTGAGGATCATTTCTGCCACCAACATGCCCCTTCACGAAATGGTTGACCGGGGTGAGTTTCGCCAGGATCTGCTGTACCGCATAAACACGGTTGAAATCCGCGTACCACCCCTTCGGGAAAGATTTAAAGATATCCCGGAAATGGTTCACCATTTTATGAAGATGTATTCAAAAAAATACAACAAGCCCATTCCCGCGGTTTCAAAAAGCAGCATGAAGAAATTATCCGGTTATCACTGGCCTGGAAACGTTCGTGAACTGCAACACCTGGTGGAACGTGCCATGATCATGACGGATGAGCGGGTAATCAATCTCGATGATTTTATAGCGGATGTAAATAAACGCCAGCCAGCACGGGAAATACTGAATCTGGAAGAGATCGAAAAAAAGACCATCTCCAATGCCCTGAAAAAACATGGTGGAAATGTCAGCAAAGCAGCCAAAGAATTGGGACTTGGAAGAACAACGATCTACAGGAAAATGGAAAAATATGGTATATAGAAAGTTCAGGATCCGGGTTGTTATTCGGGTACTCCTGATTGGAGTATTCATGGCAGCATTTGTGTTTGCCGTCCACCAGTCACACTGGTATATCGCTTCGGTTATTTCAGCCCTCCTCGCCCTGCTGATGATCATCAGCCTGATTCGATATGTTGAACGAACTAACCGGGATCTTGGTAATTTCCTGCAATCCATTAAAAACAAAGATTTCTCTTCAATTTACTCGGCAAAATACAGCGATAAATCGTATGCCCCCCTGCATGATGCGATGAACGAAGTGATGTATGAATTCAGGAATGTCCGGATTGAAAAGGAGATCCATTACCAGTACCTGCAAATGATCATTGAACACATCAACGTGGCATTGATCTGTTTTGATGCGGAGGGTGACGTTCACCTGGTAAACCAGGCAGCCAGGGATCTGTTTAACATGAAGCGGTTAAACAGCATTGAGGCAATTGGTAAAGTGGATAAAAAACTCCTTGAAGCGGTGAAGAAATCCGATACGGAACGCGGATCCCTGGTTAAAACCCTGATCAATGGAGAAATGGTGGGCTTATCCCTGAAAGGAACCATGTTCAAGGTCAAAGAGAAAACGTTAAAACTGGTCTCTCTGCAGAATATCAAAACGGAACTTGAGGAACAGGAGCTGGAATCCTGGCAAAAACTGATCCGTGTGCTTACCCATGAGATCATGAATTCCGTGACTCC
>CAYZVJ010000163.1:0-4393 GCA_964481765.1 uncultured Rikenellaceae bacterium
ATGCCTTTTGGTATGATGCAACTGGGTCCGGATACCCGATTGACAGGATGGGATGGATGTTCAGGATACCATTATACCGACTCGGTAATTTATGGTTTCAGCCATACACACCTTAGCGGGACGGGAATATCAGACTATGGCGATATCCTGTTTATGCCCACTACAGGAAAAATACAATTTAAAAAAGGTGATGAGAAGGATACATCTTCCGGATATTGCTCATTATTCAGGAAAACAAACGAACAAGCCTCTCCCGGATACTATTCCGTATTGCTTGATGATTATAATGTCCTGACGGAACTTACAGTCACCGAACGGTCCGGATACCACAAATATACATTTCCTCAAAGCGAGGAGTCCCACGTCATCATTGACCTGGAACACAGGGATCCTGTCATTGAATCCTGGCTTGAGATCCTCAGTAATACGGAAATTGCCGGCTTTCGCAGGTCAAGGGAATGGGCAAAGGATCAACGACTATATTTTTATGCAACTTTTTCAAAACCGTTTGACACCTATATCATTGCTGAAAATGATACTATTCTTCCGGAGGCTGACAGGGGAGAAGGAAAGAATGTAAAAGCGGCATGCAACTTTTCAACCACGGAGGGTGAAGTAGTCCTCGTGAAGATCGGAATATCGGCTGTCAGTGCGGAAGGGGCAAAAAACAACCTGTTGTCTGAGATCGGGGAACGGACTTTCGATCAGGTCAGGGGGGCAGCGGAGGAGGCGTGGGAAACACAGCTCAGGAAGATACATGTTAGCGGAGGTAGCCGGGAGCAAAAAGAGATATTCTATTCGGCTCTCTACCACGCTTCCCTGAATCCGAATCTCTATACCGATGCAGATGGTCAATATCGCGGCAGGGATATGAAGGTTCACCAGGCTGAGGGCTTTGATTATTATACCCTCTTCTCTCTCTGGGATACCTTTCGCGCTGCTCATCCACTGTTTACAATCATTGAGCCCGAACGAACACTCGATATCATTAAAACCTTCCTGAAACAATACGACCAGGGAGGATTACTGCCGGTATGGGAACTTTCGGGAAATGAAACCATGACCATGATCGGCTATCATTCGATTCCCGTTATTGTGGATGCATACATCAAAGGGATCCGCGATTTTGATGTTGAAAAAGCTTTCGAAGCCATGAAACATAGTGCAGAAATGGATCATCTCGGATTGAAAGCTTACAGGGAATATGGATATATTCCGGTCAGCGAAGAATCAGAATCGGTCTCCAAAACCCTGGAATATGCTTACGATGACTGGTGTATTGCACAAATGGCAAAAGAACTTGGGAAGGATGATGAGTATGAATACTTTTTGAAACGAGCACAATCCTATAAAAACATTTTTGATCCCTCCACCGGATTTATGAGGGGCAGAATTAATGGTGGCTGGTTTAATCCCTTCGATCCGCGTGAGGTGAATTTCAATTATACGGAAGCCAATTCATGGCAGTATAGCTTCTTTGTTCCACACGATGTTTCAGGCCTGATGAACCTGATGGGTGGCCGTGAACCGTTTATCCAAAAGCTCGACCAGCTTTTCACGGAGAATAGTGAAACTACCGGAAGAGACCAGGCGGATATTACCGGTTTGATCGGACAGTATGCCCACGGAAATGAACCCAGCCACCATATGGCTTACCTGTATACTTTTGCCGGTGTACCATACCGAACCCAGGAAATTGTCTCCCGGATCATGAAGCAACTCTATTCCGATAACCCGGATGGATTAAGCGGCAACGAGGATGCCGGACAAATGTCAGCCTGGTATGTGATGAGTGCCATGGGATTGTATTCCGTTACCCCGGGACTCGAATACTATGTTTTCGGGACACCCGCATTTAAGAAAGTGGAAATATACCTGTCCGGTGGGAACAAGTTTTGCATTGTTGCTAACAACCTCTCTGCTGACAATATCTATATACAATCCGCAAAACTCAACGGAAAGAATTACCCGAAATCCTTTATCGACCATAGCGATCTTATGTCCGGGGGTGAACTTACCCTGGAAATGGGAAAAAATCCGGCAACAGGCTGGGGAACTGGCAGTGATGATGTTCCTGTAGCTTCCATCAGGGATCACCTGATCCAGCCTGTACCCCATCTGACAAGGGGTGATAGAACATTTATCGATTCAACAATAATCGCTTTCGGAACAACGAATGATGCAGATGTATATTTTACCCTTGATGGTTCGGAACCAACCCTGGCTTCAGCGCGGTATCAGTCTCCCTTCACTATCCACCAGACAACCGTCCTGAAAGCATTTTCCGGGAAGGACGGAGAGACGGAAAGCCGGATCATCACTGCCGAATTCAGGAGAATACCGCCCGGAAGAACAATTTCTCTCTCTGCCACCTTTTCACCGCAATACCCGGCAGGTGGAAAAATGGCGCTCATCGACTACATCCGGGGTCCGGAGAACTTTCGTACAGGAGCATGGCAGGGATATGAAGGACAGAACCTTGAAGCGGTTGTAGACCTGGGCAAGCCACAGGAGATCCATAGCCTGTCCGCCGGATTCCTGCAGGATGCCGGATCCTGGATCTTTATGCCGGAGTATGTTGAATTTTTTGTTTCTGATGATGGGAAAACATTCATACCGGTCGGAAAGGTCAACAATAACATCAGTCAGCGTGATAATCAACTTGTGATCAAAGAGTTTAAGATAAATGTTTACCCCAAACAGGTGCATTATATTAAGGTCTTTGCCAAATCAATCATCAATTGTCCGTCATGGCACAAGGGGGCAGGAGGGAAGGCATGGCTGTTTGTGGATGAGATAATGATACGATAGCCATACAATAGTCATACGATTGTCATTCGATAGTCAAACAGTTGAAGGATTGTTACTATATCAAAAACATGTACTCAGATAAATAGTTCCAATTAAGAACTGTCCCTAAGGTGGCGTAGCCATGCCTTTGGCAGTCTAATAGATAATAGGCAGTCACTTTAGTGGCTGTACAAGGAATTTTACCCCGTCCAATTAATCGGTCCAACTGCTTCGCTATTGAGTTATAATCGATCAATCATTGGCCATACCTTATTGAAATTATGCCGGGCTCAAGTTATTTTATATGAAATAAGTTCATAAATTTGTTCTAAGCGGGACAGCTATGGATAAATGTAAGCGTATCATTTCGGAATTACAAAAAAGTGTTATATCTATCCATCGGGATATACCCCTGGCGAAGTATACTACCCTGGGTGTCGGCGGCCCGGCGGACATCCTGGTCGTTGCGGAAACAACCAGGCAACTCATCACCGTCATTACAATTGCACGCAAAGCAGGATGTCCGTTCAAACTCATCGGTAAAGGTAGTAACCTGATCATTTCCGACAGTGGATACAGGGGATTAATAGTCATTAACCGCACACAGGGATGGCAGATTTTACTCCCACCCTCCATTAAGAAAACAGACTATCCAGTGGAAGACCGTTACGGGGAAAGTGACGATTTGCCTCAGGTTGATGAAACAGAAGATGCAGAGGAGATCCTGGTTAAAGTAGCTTCAGGCAATATCATTGCCAAATTGATTGAAGAATTATTTAGAGCCGGTGTTACCGGTTTGGAATGGTTTACCGGTATTCCGGCCACCGTCGGTGGCGCTCTTTATATGAATATGCACGGTGCCGATCATTATTTTTGCGAACGTATTGAAAGCGTTACTCTTCTATCCGGTACTTTAATCAAAGAGGTTAACCGGGATTATTTCAGATTTGCATACGATTGGTCTGTTTTACATGAAACGGAAGAAATTGTTCTTGAGGTGATATTACGCCTTAAACGGGGTAATGTAGCCAGGGCAAGGCAGTTATCACGTGAGTGGGCACATTACAAAGCCAACCAGCCGCAGCGTTCAGCCGGATGTATTTTCCAGAACTTAACTCAGGATGAGAAGGATAGTATAGGTATTCCTACCCCTAGTGTGGGCTATCTTATTGATAAAGTGCTTGGTCTGAAAGGCACCAAAAAAGGAAATGCAATTATCTCGACCAAACATGCGGCTTTTATTGAGAATCTGGGAGGTGCTTCCGCTGAGGATGTATTATATTTGATCCGGTTAATCAAAGAACACGCCCAACATGAATTGGGATTGGAATTAAAAACTGAAGTTGAGATTATTACGTAGCCATTATGTCAAAATTCAAAATTAAGGGTGCCAACCCGTTGCACGGAGAGATAACCGTTGCCGGCAATAAAAATGCTGCCTTACCGATTATCGCTGCCTCTGTCTTAACGGATGAATTATGCCGGATCAGTAATCTGCCGGATATCGTGGATGTATCTACGATGTTAACCATCCTGGAAAATTTAGGAAAGCAGGTACATAAAACTGCTCCTGGCAAGGTTGAAATAAGCGGTGGTATTACCA
>CAYZVJ010000164.1:0-4382 GCA_964481765.1 uncultured Rikenellaceae bacterium
TGTGAGTTTGAATGGGGTACCAACCTGGATGAAGCAGCCAATGAGATCCGTGATGCATTGAGCCTTGCGGAGCAGGTGTTACCGGAAGAGGTGGAAAAACCCTCCCTTTTTAAATTCAGTTCCAGCCTGATGCCCATCATGGTCTACGCTGTCACTGCTGAGGAAAACTATGCAGCCCTTGAAAAGATCATTGATGAGAAGGTTGTTAATCCACTGAACCGCATTGAAGGGATCGGGGCTGTCGGTATGTTTGGTACTCCGGGAAGAGAGGTTCAGGTCAATATCGACCCCCGGAAACTGGAAGCTTACGGATTGACGGTTGAACAGATTGCTGCCATCCTCAATACTGAAAACATGAACCTGCCGGCTGGCCACATAGAGATGGGATTGCTCGATTATCCAATCCGTATCCAGGGTGAATTTACAAGTAGCGATATGATCCGGGATATTGTCCTGGCAAATATTCAGGGAAAAACCATCTACCTGAGTGATGTGGCAGCGGTCAGAGATACCCTAAGGGATATGACCCTGGATGAAAAAATAAATGGAAAAACCGGATTACGAATCATAGTACAGAAACAATCCGGTGCAAATACTGTTGAGATCGCCAGGAAGGTTAAAAAGCAACTACCTGCATTGCAGGAAACACTTCCTCCCGATGTCGATATCCAGCCCATCTTTGATACATCAGATTTTATTATCGACTCGATAAGGAACCTCTCAAAAACACTGCTTTTTGCTTTAATCTTTGTTACTCTGGTTGTTCTTTTCTTCCTCGGCAGATGGAGGGCAACTTTTATCGTCGTACTGACCATTCCAATCGCCCTGATCGTTGCATTCATATACCTCTTCTTTACAGGGAATTCTATCAATGTTATTTCCCTCTCCTCCCTTTCAATCGCTATCGGTATGGTAGTTGATGATGCAATCGTTGTACTGGAAAACATTACCAAACACATAGAACGGGGAAGCAGCCCGAGGGAAGCTGCCATCTATGCTACCAATGAGGTCTGGCTGGCGGTGATCGTGACTACCCTGACCGTCGTGGCGGTATTCATGCCAATGACCCTTGCCGGAGGAATGACAGGGGAACTGTTTAGCCAGCTGGGATGGGTGGTATCCATTACAGTGGTTACATCTACTCTGGCAGCCATCAGCCTGACACCCATGCTCACCTCAAAATTGCTTAAACTCAGGAAACCGAAAGAAAAGATAGCCAGGTTTAGTTATGATAATACCATTTCCCGTTTCCTGCAAACGTTCACGGGGTTTTATGAAAAAACCCTTTCCTGGACCCTTCGACATAAAACTTTCGTTATAATCGCTTCATTCCTTATCTTCTTCGGATCGTTTGCTATGATAAAGATTATCGGAACTGAGTTTATGCCGGAAGCAGATCAAGGTTCACTTTACGTTACCGTTGAACTCCAAACAGGTGCCCGGGTGGATGAAAGCATCCGGATTGCCCGAATGATCGATGCTTTCATATTTGAAAGCCTTCCGGAAGTTGAGATTATGAGTACATCAACCGGAGCCGATGATCGTGGAGGTATCTTTGCCATCTTTATGGAATCGGGGACACATATAATCAATCTCTCTATGAGGCTGACATCAATGGAACAACGAACACGAAGCGTCTGGGATCTTGCCGAAATCCTGCGTGAATACCTGGCCCAGATACCAGAAATTATCACCTATACAGTGACACCAAACGGAGGCATGGGGTCAATGGCTTCCAACAACATTACAGTTGAGATCTATGGCTATGACTTTGAAGAGACCAACATGATTGCAGATTCCCTTGCTGCCAGAATAGCGCTGATAAAAGGAGCAAGGGATATCAGCCTAAGTCGTAAACCTTCCAAACCTGAGTTCCAAATCACCCCAGACCGAAGGAAAATGGCACAGTATGGGATGAATACCTTTACCCTGGCCGGTGCGGTAAGAAACCGGGTGTCTGGAGCCCTGATGAGTAAATACCGTGAACTTGGAAATGAATACGATATCGTGGTCCGGTTCAAAGAAGATTACAGGAACTCACTCTCAGACTTGCAGAACATTTTACTGACCGATCCACGAGGTAATACGATTCGCCTGGGGGAAGTTGCCGATATCGATGAGTACTGGTCTCCTCCAAACATAGATCACAAACGGAGACAACGGATCATTACCATTTCCGTGACTCCTTATAAGGTATCACTGACCAAAATCTCTGCTCAAATCCAACAAACCATCGATGCAATAGATATCCCTCCAGATATCGTGATCGAAACAGGGGGAGCCGTTGAAGATATGCAAGAATCATTGATGGACCTGGGGATGCTACTCGTCGTGGGATTAATTCTCGTATACATCGTTATGGCTGCTCAGTTTGAATCACTGAAAATGCCCCTTATTATCATGTTCTCCATACCGTTTGCCTTCTCGGGAGTTATGATCGCCCTGTTTCTCACAAACACCACCTTAAGCACAATTTCAATGGTGGGGGGTGTTATGCTTGTGGGTATTGTGGTGAAAAATGCCATCGTGCTGGTTGATTACATTAACCTGATGCGCAACAGGGGCTATGAACTGAAAGAGGCGATTATCATCTCGGGAAGATCAAGGTTGAGACCCGTCCTGATGACCACCCTGACAACCATCCTGGGCATGTTGCCCCTCGCACTAAGCCGTGGGGAAGGTTCGGAAATCTGGAGCCCGATGGGTATTTCAGTAATCGGCGGACTGATCTTTTCCACAATGGTTACACTCATCCTGGTTCCTGTAGTCTACCAGCTGTTCATGCGGAAAAGCGAACGGAAGAAAATTGAAAATAATTTTGTATCCCTGAATTCGTGACCCTGAATACCGCAATTATGTAAACAAAACAACCAGAAATCATGAAAGCAGTTTTTATAGTATACAACCAGGCCCATACGGAAAAAGTTGAATATGTGCTTAATCAACTTGGAATAAGGGGATTTACTCGATGGCATAACCTGACAGGAAAAGGAAGTGAAACGGGCGATCCGCACATGAATACACATACCTGGCCTGAACAAAACACTGCCTCCCTGACGATAGTTGACGATGAAAAAGTGAATGACCTGATGGATAAAATCCGTAAAATTGATGAGATCAATCGGAATGTCGGTGTCCGGGCATTCGTCTGGGATATTGTTTCCATGTATTAATGGCGCAGAATTCCGGCAAATGTTCCCTCTTTTCAACAATAAAACATAAATTTGTGTGCCGAAAAGGGAAATTTCCATATAAGTAAAAACAGAATTTTCATCAACCAGTACCATGCCACAAATCTCAAATAAGGGTATGAAGATGCCCGCCTCACCAATCCGCAAGCTTGTTCCTTTTGCAGAAGAAGCAAAGAGAAAAGGAAGAAAAGTGTACCACCTGAATATCGGACAACCCGACATTCCAACCCCTGAAGTGGCGATGAACGCAATCCGGAATATCGACCTGAAAGTCATTGCATACAGCCATTCCGCAGGGAATGAATCCTATCGGAGAAAACTGGCTGGATATTACCAGAAGATAGGAATCGATATTGACTATACCAACCTGCTGATCACGACCGGAGGATCAGAAGCCATCCTATTCTCTATGATGTCCTGCTTTAACCCGGGTGAAGAGATCATTATCTCTGAACCATTCTATGCCAATTATAATGGATTTGCTACAGCCGCAGGAGTGGTCGTTAAACCCATTACTGCTGCGATCGAAAATGGTTTTGCCCTTCCCCCGATTGAGCAGTTTGAAAAACTGATCGGACCCAAAACAAAAGGAATTATCATCTGCAGCCCGAACAACCCGACCGGATACCTCTATTCTAAAGAGGAAATGTTGCAACTGAGGGATATCGTAAAAAAACATGATCTCTATCTTTTCTCCGATGAGGTCTACCGTGAGTTTTGTTACGACGGGCTGAAACACTATTCTGCCATGTACCTGGAAGGAATCGATGAACATGTCGTGATGACGGATTCCGTATCAAAACGGTATAGCTCATGTGGTGTCAGAATCGGAGCACTGGTAACCAGAAACAAGCAGATCATTGAAACCGCTCTTAAATTTGCCCAGGCAAGATTGAGCCCGCCATCACTTGGACAGATCGCCGGTGAAGCAGCGGTCGATACACCTCCTGCCTATTTTAAAGAGGTGTATAATGAATACGTTAACCGGAAAAATTATATGGTCGATGCACTCAACAAAATAGAAGGAGTTACATGCCCAAAACCAAAAGGTGCATTCTACACCATCACTCACCTTCCTGTGGATGATACCGATAAATTTTGCCAGTGGTTACTCAGTGATTTCGAGTACAACAACGCCACCGTTATGATGGCCCCTGCTTCAGGCTTCTATGCCACCCCTGGCCTCGGAAA
>CAYZVJ010000165.1:0-4313 GCA_964481765.1 uncultured Rikenellaceae bacterium
GATACGATGACTGAGCAGGACTATCTTTTGCTATGGAAAGTCATCGTATCACTATTGAACTTTGCTGTACCAATTACTCGTCGCCCCAGCTGCAGTGGAGCGACGAGGGGGCTTGTCGTGCCCCGGCTTGTGTCCGGGGTACGACTGAGAGGTACTATTCGACTTTTTTTGTATTTTGTGATGAACGGAAATGTTAAAACTAATACGTTACCAGCGATGAAAAACCTGACATACATTTGTTTGATCGTAATAGTTTTTTTTAACCTGCACGAGGGTTATTCCCAGGCAATCGATCCGATTACAGCGGATTATTCCGCCATTGATGCTCATGCTTTGAGCCTGGGAAGTAATTACAGGAATACCGATAAATTAGCGGCAGACCTGACCGGCGGACTAACAGAGAATCACGAAAAAGCAAGAGCGATCTTTACCTGGATCGCAGCAAATATCGATTACGATACCAAAGCATTCCATAAAGGCAGTGCTCCCATTCGCTTCACCTACTCCACCGAAGAGGAGCTTCAACGGCTTATGGCGGAAGAGAATGATCGCATTGTCGGTGAGGTTTTAAAAAACAAAAGAGCTGTCTGCGACGGCTATTCAAGACTGTTCATTTCCCTGTGTAATAAATCCGGAATTGAGGCAGAAGCGATCGACGGATATGGCAGGAATAACCTGGAGATCAGGGGAGGATCGGTATTGGATAACTCAAATCACACCTGGAATACCGTCAAGCTCGATAACCGGTGGTATCTGCTCGATCCCACCTGGGCAAGTGGATATACGGATCCGGGTGTTACCAAATTCACAAGGAAATTCAGGGAGGGATTTTACCTGACTCCCCCTGAAAAGTTCATTTTCGATCACTATCCTGAAGACCCCAAATGGCAGCTGCTCGAGAAGAATGTTTCATGGAATGAGTTTGTCAGTTTTCCCCTTGTAAAGGGAGGATTTTTGGAATACAACATCTCTAACTTCAAACCTACAGAAGGAACGATTCGGATAAAAACCGGGAGATCGATTGCATTTGAATTTACTTCAGACCGGAGAATCGATGAGATCCTGATCCACCAGAGTAATGAACGGTACAGCGATAAAGCAAACTTTGAAAAACGGGGCAATAAATACCTCTTTAGTCATACTGTGGAAGGTAGGGGGAACTTGGTCATTACCATTTTTGTTAATGGCGAATCGACCCTGATGTACCGGGTGGAGGTGAGGTGATTTGTAAATTGTTTCTCGGTGCTGGGTACTGGGTGCTCGGTATAAAAAGAAATGAGTAGTGAGAAATAAGACGAAGAGACTATGTGATTATGGAACGAAGTGACTGAGAGAGGGGGTGAAGGAGCAGAGGACATGGAGCATGAGGTAGAGGAAGGATGCGTCATAGGTGTACCTACGGCAAAAGTTGATGGATGTACGTACTTCGTGAAGTGGCAGAAATGTCTCAAATTCATAAAATGCCTCAAATGTCTCAAAATAAATTCCCTCGTACTGCCTGTCTGCCGTTAAGGCAGACGACCGTGTGCAGAAATTGTGCAGATGGCAGTTCGCGGTACGAATAAGGGAATGATGAGTGATGAATAGAGTTATCTGTTATAAGGTAATAAGTTGGTAAGAGAAGAATTTTTAAAAAAGAGTAATTAGTCAGAACCAATAGTGATACGATGACTTTGAGTCATCGTATCACTTCTCTCAGTTATTTCCGGCATGAAAATTGTGCATTTTTCATACCAACCACAACAACTAAAAACAACCATGAAACGAATGAAACGATATTTTCCCTTTCCAGAAATTCTGTTCCTTATTGTATTGATCCCTTTTATTACGTCATGTGAAAAATCTCCCGAAAATCCACTCAAGGTATCTGACGTCAAACATACAGGATGCAAAACCTATAAATCACTGGTGGATAAGAATCAGGATTGCATTGAATACCAGGCTGCAGATAGCAATTACCTGAAGATTAACAGGATAAATGTTGCCTTTAACTGCTGTATCGACGATATCAAAATCCACACTTCTATTGATCAGGGGGGGATAATTACTGTAAAAGAGACCGAAATATGCCCAAATCCCTGTGACTGCATCTGCCTGTATGATCTTGAATACACCATCGGACCACTGGAATATGGGATCTATCTTCTTCGCATTATTGAGGAATATGCCGATACCATGACGGTAGCGTTTGAATTTTCAGCAACAACCCAGGGGAGCTACTGTGAGGTTAGGGATGGGTATCCGTGGGATGTGGAATGATGAGTGATTGATTGATTGAGTGAGTGAGTGAGTGATTGATTGATTGAATGATTGAATGAGTGTGAGTTGTGAGTTTTATAACCAGTATGCAGTATGCAGTCTGCAGTTCTCAGCAGAAAAAGACCTGGCAAGGGATATTGTGAAATGAATCTGCAGAAATTCGTATCTTCCATTTTTATTATCATAAAGATCATTAATGTATTTAGTCAAAGCATTTCAGGGAAAGAATCATTTCTGGCGGTATTTTGTAACCCTTATCATCGTTTTTGCCGCCACGCAGATCGGAGCGATTCCTTTTACCATTCTGTTATTTATAAAAGCACTGGAGAGCGGGCAGATGCCCGATGCTTCAAATATCACCGATTTCGCAGCATTCGGCATAGATCCGAACCTCGGACTGGTATTAATGGTATTGCCTTTTCTCACCGGGCTGATTGTTCTTCTTTTCCTGGTTCATGGGTTCCATAAACGGACCATTACGGACACCCTGACCGGCAGAAAACGGTTCGATTATTTCCGGTTCTGGTTCGGAGTATTAACATGGATGATCCTTTGGACGATTGTTTTTGTTATTCATTTTATCATTGAACCCGGGAATTTCAGTTTCAATTTTGATCCCTCCCACTTTTTTTTACTGATACTGATCACCATCCTGTTTATACCCTTTCAAACCTCCTTTGAAGAGGTACTATTCAGGGGATATTTGATGCAAGGGCTGGCTGTTCTATCGAAAAATCGATGGATCCCGGTACTGGTCACTTCACTGGTTTTTGGCCTGCTTCATGCCTTCAACCCGGAGGTCAAAGAATACGGATTTGCTCTCACCATGCCGCAATATTTGCTTTTCGGACTTTTCTTTGGGATCATCACCATCATGGATGATGGTCTTGAATTGGCTCTGGGAGTTCATGCCATCAACAACATCTACCTCTCCATCTTTTTTACCCATGATTCCTCTACCCTGCAAACACCTGCCCTTTTTGAGATTCAGAATCTTAATCCCCTGGTTGATCTGTTAGAGTTCGTTATGGTCTCTGTCATTTTTATCCTGATTGTATCCCGGAGGTTTAAATGGGGAAGCTGGAGGATGTTGGTGGAGAAGATTAGTGGAATTGACAGTGAATGAATTTACGTTACCGAAAAACGACCTTCGATACGGGTTTCGTAACCGTATACCGGTAAACGATCTTTTCTTTCTCCGAATAAGTCAGGGATTATATTTCTTATTATTTAAAACCAGTTGCTCAACTGGTTTTTTCTATCGAAATTTACCGAAACAATTCAAAAAAAAGGTCACATGGATTCTTCAACGATTTCTTACCGGCAAAGGATGTTACGGTTTTTGATCCTTTTCTTATGGTTAGTCGCCCTGCACTCGTTCATCGTGGGGTTATTTCTGATGCTTTTTCCACCCAGTTTACTGAACCGGTTCGGATTTGAAGTAACTGAAAAGTTTTTCCCGACACAGGCAGGTGTATTTCACCTGGTCATGGCAGTCATTTACGTTTTCGCTATCCGCAGGATAAAACGTTGTGTTGACCTGGTGCAACTCTCCATTTTCATTAAATTCCTGGCAGCCATATTTCTCTTTTCCTACTACTTTTTCATCGAGAGTATCGGACTGGTGATTTTGTCGGGAGCCGGTGATCTTCTGATGGGAATAATCCTGTTGATCCTGTTTATCCGGTCAGGTCTTTCCCAAAATAATAACGCGGGATAGAGTTCCCGCGCTATTCATCAATAGGTTTATTAGGAGATTGGAGACAGCGTGTTAAAGTAACGATCAGATTTACAATAGGGTTACAGTTTCTCCCGCAGGAAACACCTTCTTATCTCGTCCCCGGTTTTTATCCATGAGTTTATGCAACCCACCCGGTTGCATATACCGATACAGTTCGAGAAGTCCAGCTCTTTGTCCAGAAAGAGCGCAATGTATTTTCCCCCGCAATCGCAGGGTCCGTAGACCGGGAATGGTGCTCCGCACTCAAGGCAGGACAACTCCAGCAATTCCCCCTCAATCAGATCCAGATCGAATGTAAATCTTGATTTGTCCC
>CAYZVJ010000166.1:0-4233 GCA_964481765.1 uncultured Rikenellaceae bacterium
GATCTGATCGATCAGCATTGGAGTCATGTAGGCACCGTGCTCAGTGATTAATTGGTTTTCGAGCAAGTTTAATTCAATATCCTCCTTCTGAAGACGACCGTCTTCTTTTTCCTCAAGCAGTTTTGCAAGGTTTTCCCTTCGTTTGCTGATCTGATCTGCCAGTTGTTTACTTTCGCTGAGCAGATCCCTTACCTGGAGGGATAGCTTCTCCTGGGCTTTCATATCTTCAATAGTTACTCTTTCTAACCTGGGGTCCGGCAGGAGGTAAAAAGATTGCGTAAAGACCTGGTCATCGATCGTTAACCGGACTTTATATTCCCCGGGAGACGCTGTAGGTCCGTTACGGTAACTTCTTCCGGGATTGGCATCCCATGCTCCTTCGTGCTTCAAATCCCATCGAAAGCGGTTGGTACCCGGATTGCTGCTTAATCGAGGAGTGGACCTTCGCATGAAAAAGCTAAACGCCATATCCTGCTCCTGTTCCCTGCTCCGGTTCTCCGGTTGCATGTCACTGGAAAATTTACGGATAACATCGCTGTAACTGTTTATTATTTCGAGAGTGATGCTCTTTTCCGGCTTTTTCCGGATATAATAATCGATGATAACGGATGGATAGGAGTAATTTGGAACATCCCTGTCTCCTGTTCCCCGGTACCTGAAACGGTAAGTATCTGCGGGTTTATAAAGGGTTGTTTTCAGGTTATTCTTCGATTTGACAAGCTGATGCAATGAACAGACATTATCCATGATCCAGAATGACCGTCCCATGGTTGAAAGAACCAGGTCATTGCGGAAAATCTTAATATCGGTCACAGGCGTAATGGGCAGGTTTTGTTGAAAACTTATCCAGGAATGTCCATCATCCATTGAAATAAACATTCCAAATTCTGAACCTGCATAAAGCAGTCCTTCCATGTCAGGGTCTTCACGTACAACCCGGGTGGGATAATCATCCGGTATCCCATTGTCGCCTGTTGTGAGCAGGGTCCAGCTTTTTCCGTAATCTGTTGTTTTGTAAATATAGGGGTGCCAGTCACCGAGCTGGTATCGGAGGATGGCAACATAGGCTTTTCCTTCTATGTGTGGAGAGGGTTCGACACAATCGACCCTTCCTCCGGGACCGATACCGGCAGGTGTTACGTTTTCCCAGTTTTCCCCGCCATTCAGGGTCACGTGTACCGGCCCATCGTTTGCACCCACCCAGATCAATCCTTCGCGGATGGGAGATTCACGCACGTCATAGATCGTGCTGTAGTACTCTTCACCGGTAATATCCCTTGTTATGGGTGTCCCGGAGATCACCTGCTTGTCTGGCTCGAAAGCCGTGAGATCAGGAGAAATGGTTTCCCACGTTTTGCCGTCATCGGACGTTTTATGCAGGAATTGCGAGGCGTGATAAACCACATCGGGATTGTGTGGGGAAACGTGGATGGGCGCCACACGCTGGAACCGGAATTTCAGATCTTTCGGATTATGGCTGTATATATTGGTTGCTCCAACATAGTATTGTTGTTCCTGTCCGGTCCGTTTATCATATACCCCGAATCGTCCTTTGCAGTTTGAATAGACGATATTATGATTTCCAGGCTTTGGCACTGCCGGCCCTGTCTCACAACCACCAACAGACAGCCATAAACCGGAAGCTCCGGCAGATGGGGAGTAGGGGGGAAGGCTTGGGACAGCAATGGTGCTGTTATCCTGCTGACCGGAATAGAGCCAGTACGGGTACTGGTCATCCACCTCCACCTGGTATAGTTCAGCTGTGGGTTGGTTATTTTGTGTGGACCAGGTTGCACCACCGTCCAGCGAGACGTTCGCTCCCCCGTCGTTTGATTGAATCAGGATAAGGGTATCTGAACTGCTAATCCACAGGTCGTGATGGTCGCCATGAGGAGCCCTGATACCCTGCCAGGTTTTTCCCCCGTCGGTGGAATGGTAATAACTTCCCGCCATTGAGTAAACGGAGTTTGCATTCAGGGGATTTGCTTCTATGTTACAGTAATAAAAGGGTCTGTTAATCAATCCTTCATGCGTGGAAACCAGGTAGAAACTTTCACCCGTGTCATCCGATCGGTACAAACCCCCTTCACCTTTCGGGGCTTCGATCACGGCATACACCCGATGGGGATCGTCAGGGGAGACAGCCAGGTCGATTTTTCCAATCAGCCCCTGTGGCAATCCCCTGGTTATTTTTTTCCAGCTTGTACCTCCATCAATGGACCGGTATATACCACCCGCCTGGTACCCTCCGCTGATGATGGTCCATGGCTTTCGTTCAGCCCTCCACATGGATGCATAGATGATTTCCGGATTCCCGGGAGCAAACTCCAGGTCAACAGCACCGATGGTATCGGCTACATAAAGGACCTGTTCCCATGTTACTCCTCCATCGAGTGTCCTGTAAACACCCCGTTCGGTATTGGGCTGGAAAGCCTGCCCAATGGCTGCGACAAACACGGTTTCGGGATCTTCTGGATGGATTTCCAGAGCCCCAATCTGACCGGCATCGGTCAGGCCGATGTGTTTCCATGTTTTGCCACCATCCATCGATTTATACACTCCCTTGCCGGTGATGACATTGGACCGCAATCCATCGGATCCGGTTCCTGCGTACACAATATTGGGATTGGATTGTACTACCCTGATGGCTCCAATCGACGGTGTGATGAAAAAACCATCCGATACATTTTCCCAGCTGATCCCGTAATCGACAGTTTTCCATACCCCACCCCCGGTGCTTCCCATGTAAAAAGTACCGGGCTGTGATACCACACCCTCTACGGTAGTGACGCGTCCTCCGCGCGTGGGGCCGATATTCCGGTAGCTGAAAGCAGCAAAAAGATCAGATGATCTGTTTTCGTGATGTTCCGCCGTCTGTGATTGACCGGTAAAGGTTAGTAATGAAAATACAATCAGAAAAAGATTGAGGTGAAGCCTGAAGTGAAACATGTTCGTAAGGATTAAAATGAGGTTGTTCTATTTGAAATCCGGATAACCGATGTCCTTCTGGATCGTTCTCAGCCATTGGGTAAGTTCCTCAGCACTCTCATCCTCCATGTAAGAATACCAGTCACCGGAGAGCTCCAGGATCACTTTCCTGTATTTATGGGTCTGGCTGTTATAGGAGAGGAATCCATAAATGGCAGTTCCTGCATCTTCCATGATGCTGTCAGCCAGCGAATAACTTTCATAAATAATATCCTCTATCTGTTCAATTTTCTCTTCCAGCATTGTATCCCTGATCTTGCCCAGTACCCTTCCCTTGCCTGTTGTATATTCCTGTTCCACCGTTTCCTTATCATACCAGTAAATGGTACTGCCATCCTCCTGGATATTCAGCACCTCATCATTCCAGTGAAGGGATTCTTCAAGGTCCCAAACCACCCCATCTTTATCAATGCACCACCCGGCAAACTCATTTCCGTTTGCAGGATTTTCATAAGAGTAGTGAAAAATAATCTGCTGCGTTTCTTCAATCTTAAATGTACTTTCCTCTTCGCAACCAATAATCAGGATCATTGCGAATAGCATTATTAATCTGATAGACAATAGGTTATGTTTTTTCATATCAGGCTGTTTTGATATTAATGATGCTTTTCAACTCTTCCCTTCTTTTTAAACAGGGAAGGTATTAACATGGGCACCTCCTCCATGTATTTCTTATATTGATCTCCAAATTCATGAATCAGGATCTTCTCCTCATACCTCGATATAAAATAGTAGAACAGGATAATGATGATCCAGAAGATAGCTGATAACAAGGACAGGGTTAAAACAATTAATCCAAGGTAAAGCAGTATGGCGCCCAGATAGATCGGATGCCTTACACGGTTAAATACACCTTCCCTGATGATGACAGGATTTTCACGTCGCTCACCAAAAACAGCTTTTAATCCGGACTGTGCAAGCACAGACGAGATGATCAGGATGACCAGTGCCAGGGGAACCCGGATATACCAGGAAATGTATTGGCCCGGGATGGTGGAGAGATGCAGCACAAAGGAATCGACAATCCAGATGGTAAAGAATAGGATAAAGAGGATCATCTGCCCTAAATCACCCCAGATATGCTCGCCTGAAAGATCCGGCCTGTCCTTATGCCCTCTTCTGTGATTGAGATCATTCATCTTAAATAATAAATTCAGACCAGTTGAAATTAATCAATTTCTCAGTAACTTTTGATCAAAACTGTACAAAATAGTTGCCCGGGTAAGTCATTTGCAGGTTCCAGCC
>CAYZVJ010000167.1:0-4207 GCA_964481765.1 uncultured Rikenellaceae bacterium
TCCCGTTTCGAAATCCCAAATTCACTGATAAACTGTTCCATATTTCCAATACCATCCAGTTTGCTTTCTGGAACAGGAATCGATTGGATCAGATAGGAACGGATAGATAACACCGGTAAAACGGACGAGGTAAAAAACAGGAAGATAAAGGCTGCTCCAATGTATTGATGCTTATCGACAAGCAACAGTAAGGTGATTACACCGGAAAAAATGATCAGGTTCAGGGCAGCAAACCGGAACAATGTTCTTTTATGAGAATTCTCCTTTCCATGCAGGGACATCAATATGGTCATTGTACCATGGGTCACTACAAGCAGTCCCAATCCTCCCAGTATAATGCCGATCAATTTGGGGATCAAGGGAAAGTACCTGGAGATGAAATCCTGGAAAAAGTAGAGAACAATTCCATATCCTGCAAAAAACAGGAACCAGAGAATCAGGTATGAAAAGGTTTTGCATGCTGATAAACTGGCATCAACAATCTCATGGCAACACCGTAAAAACATATACCAGGAAAGAACCAGGAAAGGAAATCCGAGAAAGGTAAAGAAATGGCTGATCTTCTCCACGTCATCGGCAGAGATCTCCTGGTTAGCGAGCACTATACGTATAATCCCGGGAACCAGGATGCCATAGGTTCCGAATATGGCAAGAAAGATCTGGAAATAAAGGTAGCTGGAGAGAAATGGCAGCCTGTATTTTTTATTCATCATTGATGTGAGAAAGATGGTAAACAGGATACCAGCCAGTGAAAAGTTTATAATGCCAATGTAAATCAGTTCCATTGCTCAAAGGAAGGGTCTTATAGCCAAAAATAGAGAAAATTATTCTTAACACCTGCAATAACGAATTTTTCATGCGCTAAATCATCCAACTTAAGTCGTGTTTTTATAGAATCCAACTTAAGTCGCTAAAATGGATCTGAATTCTACCCTATTTTAGCATCAGATTCCGGAATCAAAACGATCCGGTCAAGCATCAACTATCATTTTTTAACATAAACTTGGAGGATTTTAATCATGAGCGAACAGGTAAAATCAAACCGGGAATCCAATGGCATTCCAAGGTCAACCGTTGGAGATTCATATGGATACGGTTGGAAGCAGTTTATTAAATACTTCCTGGAACTGTTTCTGATCAGTATTATTGTCATTCTTGTTCAGGCACCGCTGGGGGGATTAGGCGCCATAACCAATGGTCATGGTCCGGCTATCATGTTTTTTGTATTCTTTCTCCAGCTGTTTGTTCTCGCCTATGCGATACTTTTCCTGGCTCCCATTAATTATGGTGCAAGCTATGCATTTTTGAAGGGTGTCCGAGATGAGAAGCTGGAGATCAGGGATATGTTCAGCGGGTTTGAGAATTACCTGAACGTGGTGCTCGCCAACATACTTACCGGTTTTCTAATCGGTATTGGTTTCTTTTTCCTGATCATACCGGGCATCATTGTTGCCTGCCGTCTTGCATTTGTACGGTACCTGGTCATTGACAGGCAGCTTGATCCAATAGAAGCAATCAAGGCAAGCTGGCGGATGACCAAAGGACATGCCTGGACCATTTTCTTCATGGGGTTATTAGCCATACCGATTGCATTAACCGGTATAATCTGCTTAGGGGTCGGGATAATTTTTTCGATCATGTGGATTCGGTGTGCTTTTGCGACCCTCTATTACAGTGTCAGCCAGGATTATCCAGTTGGTGAAGAGCTTGCAGCTTCATAACCGTTTGTTCCGTATCTGCGAAGCGGAGCGATATTAATCTTTCTATTCCTGATGGATCTATCAGGCAATACCTGTTCCTGTTACTTCAGTCGTGTCTCAGGGCTTTCACCGGGTCGATACGGGCAGCCCGTATAGCAGGGTAGAGTCCTGCAGCAAGGCTTACAACCATTGAGAAGGCTACTGCTCCAAGGATCAGCCACAATGGAAAATAAAAGAGGTCGATTGGTGCTTCACCCTGTGGAATCAGTTTCGTATTGGCCACGAAGTTGGCTACGCGGGTAACTCCCCAACCCAGGATCAGTCCGAACAGTGCTCCCAGGAAACCGATGGATGCGGCCTCGACAAAAAAGATCTTCCGGATATCGCTCTCAGCACCACCGATCGCTTTCATGATACCGATATCCCTTGTTCTTTCCAGTATCGACATGATCATGGTATTAATGATCCCGAGAGAAGCTACAAATAGTGCAATGGTTCCAATGGCTCCAAGGATCGTATCCATGATCAGGAATGCGCGTTTCATCTCTTTGAACTGATCGGTGATTGTAAATACTTCCACCCCCATCTCCTCCAGTTTCATCCTGACCGGCTCCAGATCTTTTATTTCCTTTACCCTGACATGGATGGTCTGGTATTTTCCCCTGTCTTCGCTGTTGCTTAAAAAATCAAGAACCGTATCAAAGCCGACTCTCGGTATCTGATCAGCGGTTTTCATCGGTATCAAAATACCACCACTGAAAATATTGCTGGTAAAGGGCGATGATCGTTTCAATATACCGGTTATCCTGAGGGGTGTGACCTTTTCACTGAACGGATCATTTTCGAGAACCTGCATTGCACGGACCGGATTTAAGGGCATTCGTGGCAGGCGGATTACAGCTGAAATGAGGTTGATGTTTTTTCCAACAATGGAATCAACAGCGATTATTTTTACACCATTCAATGAATCCTTCCCGGTAAGTGTATACGGGTTTTCAGGGTCATCCAAGATCAGTTTCATTCTTCGAACGGTTTCCCACCGGATCACGGCTGCATTAGCGGAATCATGAGGGAAGAAAGAACCTCCGAGAAGATCATTGTAGGGTTTGAATTCCCCGATCTTTGCGGGTACAGCCTGCACTGTTGTGTTTGTCTCTGAATTTCCCAGGCGCAGCCTTACCGGAAAGGTAACTTCAGGAAAAGCGATCTGAACACCGGGAATCTTTTCTATTGCCATGACCACGGAATCGGTAAGGGGAACAGCATTTTCATCGATGGTATCTACTTCAAAATTTCCACTCATCATCTGCTGAATATCTATTTTCTCCGACATAACAGTCAGGCTGGTAAAGAGGTTGTTATTCCTGAAGGCATCGGTAATGTTTTTCTGCATCCCGGTTCCAAATGAGATCATAGAGGTTAATGCTCCGATACCCACAACAACACCAATGACAGTAAGTGTAGTCCTTAACTTCGTACGCCAAAGGTTTTCAAATCCAAGGATGATCATATCCAGCAGGTTCATCTTCAGTATTTGGATTTATTCATTAACAATTGCACCATCTTTCAACCGGATGACTGCTTTCGAAACTTTTTCAGCAGTCTCCTGGTCATGGGTAACCAGCAAGATGGTAATTCCTTTTTCCTTATTCAGTGTCAGCAACAGTGAAATGATCTCTTCGGAGGTAGCACTGTCGAGATTTCCTGTCGGTTCATCAGCAAGCAGCACTTTCGGGTTGTTTGCGAGTGCCCTGGCAATTGCCACCCGTTGAGCCTCTCCGCCTGACAGTTCGGATGGTTTATGCGTTATTCGTGTTCCCAGTCCGACCTGATCCAGCAATTCAATCGATCGTTGTTTCCGCAGCCTTCGGGGGATTCCGCCGAAGGTGAGGGCAAGGCTAACATTCTCAAGGGCTGTCCGTGAATTGATGAGATTGAACGATTGAAAGATCATTCCAACCGAGAATCTGCGGTGCAGGGCAAGTTCAGACCGTTTCATCCTGCTCAGGTTCCTCTCTTCAAAAATAATTTCACCGGAACTGGCATGGTCCAACCCTCCAATCAGATTCAACAGGGTTGATTTCCCGGAACCGGATTTACCCACGATGGAAAAAATTTCCCCCGGATTCACCGCAAAGGTAACATCCCACAAAGCCGGGATCTCAACTTCCCCTTTGAAATAGGATTTGGATAAGCGGGAAATCCTGATGACTGGTATATCAGTTGATCCATTCATAAGTCATTTAAAGATCAGGAAAAAATTTCGTTGAAAAAAGAAATTCTCATCTGAATCATCCGGTACTATGATAAAGGCATTTACAAAGCAACGGTGGCAAATCAGGATCCGGATAATCTTCTGGATTATCCTGTTCGCCGGATTGATTTTCCTTTCCATTATTCGATTTATCACTCACGATTTCGGGAGTTATCCGCTTTTTTCGGCCTAAATTGTTATTTTTAGGCAATTAACCTTTTTCAGATGCCCAGTTTTGTAATCACACAGAAAT
>CAYZVJ010000168.1:0-4131 GCA_964481765.1 uncultured Rikenellaceae bacterium
CACAACTTGTTTATATAAGAAGAAAACGTTCGTTTTAGTGACTTAAAACAGGGGGTAAAACGAATGTATTGTTCCTTAAAATATAACAAGTTACATTATAATCGTAAATTATCCAAGGGATTCCTGATGTTCATCAGGTTTTTTCTGCTTACATATGTGTAAATCTCTGTGGTCCTGCTGCTTGAATGCCCCAACAACTCCTGTATGATCCGCAAATCAACACCATCCTCCAATAGATGCGTGGCGAAACTGTGCCTGAAAGTATGGGGAGTGACCTTTTTCTTCATGCCAACTTCCAACGCTTTGTGCTTTACTATGTTCTGAACACTCTTTCCGGAATATTGCAAAGAACCATATCCGTTAAAAAGGTAAACTCTTGGCTTGTAACTTCTCCGGTAATTTTTAATCTGTTTGACCAGATTATTCCCAATAGGGATCATTCGCTGCTTGTCACCTTTCCCGGTTACAAACATCACTTTCCTGTTGAAATCGATATTCTCTATTTTCAAATCAATTACTTCATTTAACCGTAATCCACACCCGTATAATATGCTCAATATGGTTTTGTGTTTTATGTTTCTTGTTGCGTCAAGCATTGTCTGAATATCTTCACGGGCAATTACATTGGGTAAACGTTGCCTTTTCTTTGGTCTGGGTAGCTCGAAATCCTCAAATTTCCTGCCATAAACGTATTCGTAGTACCGTTTCAAAGCATTGATCAGCTGGTTTTGATAAGACCTGGAATAATGATCAACATCCAACATTGAAAAGATGTATTCCCTGATCTCTTCATCCGGGAGTAATTTAATATCAGATTCCTTGAAATGATGCAGAAACCGATTGATCAGACTCTTGTACGTTGCAATGGTTCGATAACTCTTATTCCGTAAGATCATTTCACTTTCGAACTTATTTTCAACGAGGTCCGGTAAAACAGCCTTCTTATGACCTGGACTTTTCGCGTTATCTGCTTCATAGTCACGAATCGTGAATCGAAAACTTTTCTGATCGAAGATCTCTTTTAGCCTGCTCAGATTTGCCGGGTTGGCAAATACAGACCATTTTTTTTCCACCGGATGCCACCAGGCTCCTTCAAGTTTCTTGATAGCATCCTTCTTGTGAAATGGAACTTCCAGGAAATACAATTCTTTCCACTTATCGTAAAGGATTTTTATCTGTTTCCTTTCAATATGCGATGTTTCTGTTTCCTGGACCCTTTGCGGGGCAGTCTCTTTACTCAGTACTACATTATCTCCCAACTGCTCAATCAAATATTCATGGTATTTCTCCCGATAGGGTATATGCCAGCAAAGCAGGGTCTGACTCCAGCGAGCTCCCGGTAGTTGCTTGATCTTTTTTACCAATTCCGGATCAAATTTGAAAACCAGTTTGATCCTTTTCTCGTTTTTGTGAACGACGGATTCAACATAAATTGTTTTCATGATTGTAATTTTTGATTAAAATTACATCATCAAAAACCAATTAGTCGGTGATTAAACGTTTGTAGTCGTTTATATACGTTTGTAAACGTTTGTAAACGGATAATGGTGATTTAATGCTCAATCCGGGAATGGAACCAGATCGCCCAGAAGTGGGAATTGATACCCCCTGGATTTGGGTTGGTATGATACTGGCTGTCATGAGCTGCTTTTTTTTGATCCGTCCAAGATATGAATGATTATTTTTTTTTAAATCTTTCCTTACAAAGAGTTATTAATTGATCATAATTAATAAATTTGCTTCTATTACTGACTAATACGGAGGAACGTAAAATGAAAAATCATCTCTATCCATATTTCCTGATATTATCCGGTTTCTTTCTCATGAGTTGCCAGGGATCTGTTGACCAGAGAACAACCGAGCAATTATCATTGGAAGGACAGGACTCCGTGTTGATACAGCTGGAAAAAGATTGGAGCCAGGCTGTCATAACCCAGGATGTTTCAATGCTTGGGCAGATTCTGTCAGAGGATCTTGTTTATCATACTGAAGAGGGAGAGGTGCTGAATCGGCAAGAATACCTTGACAATTTCATACTGAATAAGAGAAGAATCCTGTCGGTAGCAGTGGATAATATCAAAGTATTCTTTTTTGAAAATAACGTTGCCGTACTCACTGGAAACTCAAAAGAGGTCGGGATGAGTCAAGACAGTACCATGGTTGAATACTCGGGTCTCTGGACCAATGTCTGGCTCAGGGAAGATGGAACCTGGAAATGCATTGCCGGCCATGGCAATACAAAAGTCATAAAGTAGATTCCTCTTTACCTGTCAGTTAAAACCCGTTGAATTTTTCAGTAGACAAACGGACTGTCCGGCAGTATAAATGCCGGTTTTTCTCCGTTTACATAATTGTAAAGATGCAGCAACAGGGAACAGACACCTGCTGATCCCTGCATATATCCGGTTTGTGCGATCAAAAAATCGGGCTGTGTCCGGTGTTCTGCCTGAATCCACTTCCAACCTTCCTCTGTCCTTGATGCCCGGTTTACGAGGTCATCGGTAAGGCGAAATACAAAATCCAGGTATTCCTTCTCTCCGGTAATATGATAAAGGTTAAGGAAGTATTGAGCCACTCCGGCCGAACCACAGCACTGGCTCACATTGTTCCAGAATCCGGGCAGCTGTTTTGCAGGTATACCTGAATGCATAACTGTCTGTGCCGCAGTAGTGAGCCTGTTAAGCCATTTCCGGTCACCGGTAACCTGGTAGAGAGCATAATACAACCTTCCTGTGCCTGCCGGGCCATGGCACCACCCCAGATAAAATAGATCTTCTCCTCCAGGTAGATGATGACATATCAGGCCATCTTGAGTGCTTATCGATACCAGGTAGTCTGCACCGGCAAGGGCACCATCCAGAAACCTGTATTCTCCCGTTTCCTGATAGAGAGAAACAAGGAAATATGATACTCCCGCGGTTCCGTGTGCAAAATTGGGCATATAAACCACTGGCTCAGGAGAGTCAGTGATCATGGGCCATTGAATTCCCACAGGGCAATCAATGGCTGACTCAAGCAGATGGTTTCCTATTCGAATTGCAGCATCAAGACCGGATTCATAATTCATGTGACGGTAAGCATACAGGATGTATAACCCGATACCGGAACTTCCATAAATAATATCTGTCATGCCTTCCCATTCCAATTCAGCGTTCTCTTTTCCCCCTGATTCTATAATCAGATCAAGGTATTGAATAGCTATCTCCCTGTATTTTGCCTTGTTCCCTGCCTGATATATTTGTTCCAGGGTATAACTGGCTCCGGCTAAACCGGTATATAAACCAACCTGATAGGGATCGGGAAAAGTATCAGGAATAGTCCTGATCATGAAGTTACCCCCCATTTCCGCTTCACGTAAAAATGATTCATTGTTCGTCGTATGGAACAGTTCCAGGTAATATAGAATAACCCCTGCATTTCCATGGTAAAGATAGTTCGACTGGTATACTGAATCATCCGGGTTGGGCAACCAGGAAACCATATCCCCATTTCTGATACTTCCTGATCTGATCCATTTTTCGCCTTCCAGTGCTGCTTCCAGGTAGATTGAAGACGGTTCTTTGCAGCAGGTGCAAAGAACCAAACAACCAATAAAACAATAGAAATAGTATTTCATCGCAGGTTATCGTTTACCGAAATGTAACTTCATCCAGGAAAACCCAGGCTTTATTACCGGCTCGTTCATGCCATTCCGGGCATTCTTTAATGCTTGTCACATACAGACGAACAAACCGTGCAGATGTTGCATAAAAGTCAACAACAAGATTCCGGGTTGATACTTCACGATGTTCTTCCGGTATCTCCTGTACAAGATCACCACATTCACGGTATTCAATACCATCATCGGATACTTCAACGGTTATCTTTTCCGGCAGGAATATCCAGCGCCGGGTCGCTTCAAGAGAACCTACAGAAATTTCGGAAATATTGCGGACCTCACCCAGATCGAATGTTATTTCTACATCGGTTCCTTCAAATCCCTGCCACTTCCCATCCCCCGGATCGGTGGTGCCTTTTATTCCGTCAAGCAATCCGAAATCACCCCCGGCACTGTACCGTTCAGCATACCGGGTGGAATAAACCGGCCGGATAATATCCGTTTTTGTAAAGGCTGCTTCAACGATCCGGCTG
>CAYZVJ010000169.1:0-4130 GCA_964481765.1 uncultured Rikenellaceae bacterium
CATGAGCATGCAAAGGAGCATTTTCCACCCCACCGGACGCACTCACATGAGCACCAATGTATTTCATAAAAATATCCTTTGCTACGCCAGGTTATAAGCGTTGATCTCCTATTTTGAAAGCTTGTTAAACTGAATGTTTACGCTTACCAGCACTACCCCTCCGGCAGGTAACTGAAACAATTCCGTAGGAATAGGCAGATTGGCTATGGTGCCTGTGAAACTGGTTGTTCCTTCATCGAGATTGGTAACCAGTAAAGCCAGAGGATCCGATACTGCAGGAGGGCTTAAATTCAGCGTAAGGGTCGTCCGCTCCTTATCAATACTCCAGGTTCCGGCTTTCAGTTCATTGGCCTCACCAATGCAAACAAACCAGATCTCGTTGTTTTTCCTAAGCTCAACAGCCGAAAGCAATGGATTATCGCAGGGGGTGTTGCTAAACATGCCCTGACCTATCACCAGGTATACATCTGTACCGGATGGAGCAATAAGCTCATCCTCATACATCAGGTCCTCAGCTAACGTTGCAGAAACGAAAGCATATGTCCCAACCAGGGAATCCACTTTGGTCTCATCATCTTCACACGATGTGATCAATACCAGGCCAAAAGAGAAAATAAGAAGCGACAGAAGGGCTACTTTCAGTTGGTTTTTAAGAATTTTCATGGTTTTTTTGGATTTAAATTTTGAACGAAAGTTAAAAAAAAATGTATAAGAAAAACTAAAATCGAATCATAAAAACCAAATATTGTTTAATTTTATGCCGGATTTGATCTCAATACTTCGGATTCAATATAGAATTCCGGTTAATGAGGACACGACTTACATACTTTTTTACACTGATAAGCCTCTTCCTGCAACAAGGTCTCTACGCGCAGGAGATCACCCTTAAAGGTAACGTTGTTGACATCAATACAGGTGAGCCCCTGATTGGGGTCAATATTTACCTTGAAGACAAATCCATCGGCACCATTACAGACATTTCGGGAAATTTCGAACTCAAAATCAATAAGCCGCTACCGGTGGTGGTGGTTTTCTCAAACATCGGGTACCTGGCAAGAGAATATACCATTAACCAGGAAAGACAGGATATTCAGGTCGCGCTTGCCGAACAGATCATCCTCGGGCAGGAGATCGTTGTATCGGCTTCACGGGTGAAAGAGAATATTCTGCGGTCACCCGTCAGCATTGAACACCTCGATATGCTGGAACTGCAGAACACCTCTTCGGCTAATTTTTTTGATGGACTGCATTCGATTAATAATGTGGACATGGTGGCACATAGCCTCACGTTGCGAACCCTGAATACACGTGGCTTTAACGGAGATGCAAATTACAGGCTTAATCAATTGATTGACGGAATGGATAACACACCTCCAGGACTTGGTTTCGCGGCAGGTAATATATTCGGGGTTTCCCCACTGGACATTCACGCCGTGGAACTGCTGGTTGGTGCATCCTCTGCACTGTATGGACCCGGTGGCATGAACGGGACATTGTTAATGACAACAAAGGATCCGTTTGATTACCCCGGCCTCAGTTTCTCAAACCAGACCGGGGTGATGAACGTGAATTCAGGAGCCAGTGGATCTCCAACCCTCATGGAAGACATTAACCTGCGGTATGCAGCGTCATTCAGGGATAAATTCGCATTCAAGATCAATATCAGCTACCTCAGGGCAAAAGATTGGTATGCAAGCGATTACCGTGACCGGACCGATCTGAATAACAAAAACCTCACCAGAGACTCCAACCCCGGATACGACGGGGTAAACGTTTATGGCGATGATATTATCGTGCCGGTTAATTTAAGTGATGAGGAGATATCCAGAGGCGTTGGGGAGGGTGTTGCAGAAACCCAGGGATTAATTCCGGGCACTCCGGAATATGAAGCTGAAGTTCAACGTGTTATGGATCTTTTCCCCGACCAGGTGATCACACGCACCGGTTATGAAGAGAAAGATTTTGTGGATAATAATGCCGAGAACCTTCGACTGAATGCTGCTTTTCACTACCGGATAAATAACAAACTTGAAGCAATAGCAAATGCTGGCTATGGGCGGGGAACAGCTGTATACACAGCCCTTAACCGGTTCTCCTTAAAGAATTTCAGCATCGTTTCCGGTAAGCTTGAATTCAGGGGACCACATTTCCACATCAGGACATACGGGCTCGCTGAAAACTCGGGTGAAACCTTTGATGCAGGAACAACCGGACTGCGATTTAATGAACTCTGGAAACCAAGTGAAGACTGGTACGAAGACTATATCGGTGGTTTTGCTCAAACGGTCTTATTGGGCGGGAGCGAGCAGGCAGCACATGATTTCGGACGACTGCTGGCAGATAACCGGGATGAATTCGGAAACATTTTTACAGAGGGCGAACCGGCCCGGCCTCTGCCCGGAACACCGGAATTTAATAATTACTATAACCAGATAATCACACTTCCTGCAAATGAAGGGGGTGCCCTGGTGGTGGATAAAAGTAAACTCTGGCACATCGAGGGTTTGTATGATTTTCGTGAATACATCGAACTGGTGGAGATCATCCTGGGTGTAAGCCACAGGATCTATTCCATTAGCAGCGATGGTACTATTTTCCTGGATGAACCGGGAAACCCGATCATCATCAATCAATTCGGTGCTTTCACACAGTTTACGAGGAAACTGATTAATGACAGGGTGAAACTGGCAGCTTCCGCCCGGTACGATAAAAACGAGTATTTCGACGGGAAATTCACACCCCGCTTCTCCTGTGTCTTTTCCCTCGGGGAAGAAAACACCCACAATATCCGCGGATCATACCAGACGGCATTCCGGTTTCCTGCCATAGCAGACCAGTGGGTCGATCTGAATACCGGAATGTTTACCGTAATCGGTGGTTTGCCGGAAGTGCACAACAAATATGGATTCAATGATAACCCCGTATACCCCCTCTCCGGTTCAAACCCGATTACCGATCATCCCGTTACCGAAAATGGCCCTTATGATATTCCTGAATTCGGACCCGAAAAGGTAACCGCTATTGAACTGGGATACAAGGGACTCTTCCTGAATAAAATATTATTGCTGGACGCCTCGGTGTATCACAATACCTATAACGGTTTTCAGGCTACCCAGCTACTGGTACAAAATCCTGATACCCCGGAGGAGCAGCGATACAAAACCATAGTCAGTACGGATGATCCCATCTCCGCCTATGGCTGGTCCCTTGCAACGGACCTGAGAATTCCCGGAGGATTCGCCATCAAGGCAAATTTCTCAAACAACCAGCTTGAGACTCTTGGTGACAGATCTCCTGGTTTTCAGTCCCGTTTCAATACACCAAAATACAGGGCCAATGTCGCTTTCGGAAACCGGAAAGTATTGGGACTATTCGGATTTCATCTGAACTGGCACTGGCAGGACAGGTTCCTGTGGGAATCCGATTTTGGTGTTGGTGAAATGCCGGCATTCTCTTCACTCGATGCCCAGGTGAGCTTTACCATCCAAAAGCTGAAATCAGAGATCAAGATTGGCGGATCGAACCTGACCAATCATTATCATACCCGGAGTTTTGGCAGTGCCCAAATCGGAGGCCTCTACTACATCACCTGGCTGTTCGATGATCTCCTGAATTAGTTCTCAGTCCCCCGCTTCGCCAGCCGTGAACCTGCATCATAGCCGACTTCGGCGCAGATGCAATCCGCCAGTTGGCAAAAAGGATGGTTCTGTTCTATTTCAGGCCTGTTGTGGTTCGGTCCATGCAGCGCTTTCCTGTTGTCCAAAGGACCCCTTCGGAGAAGAGCTACGTAGTTAGACCGGGGTTAGGGGGTGCCATCCCTGGGTTTTTTTGGTATTTTCAACGTAGAGACGTAAGATCTTACGTCTCTACATCGATAAAATCATAAGGCTTTTCGGGTAATTTGTTTTTAAAACGTTACAAATAATTCTGTAAACCAAATTCGAAATCCCTCCCCTCCCACAGTCCCTTTTCATCAGCCATAGCCTTGGCGAAGGCTGACAGCCTCCCCGTTACCTTCTCTCTTTATCTTTCCTCTTATTCTTCCCCTCTGCTCCATACCCTGTGTCCCATGCTTCTTCATCCTTCATCCTTCATCCTTCATCCTTCATCCTTCATCCTTCATCCTTCAT
>CAYZVJ010000170.1:0-4119 GCA_964481765.1 uncultured Rikenellaceae bacterium
GCACAAAAGCAGGATTGGTGCTGCTGCGGGATGATCTGGAAGCACATTACCTTGCCGGAGGCCGGGTAGCCCAGGTGGTGCATGCCCTGGTTTCGGCATCAAAGGCAAACATTGACCTGCCATTCCAGATGGCTACAGCTATTGATCTTGCGGGTCGTGATGTATTTGAAGCAGTTCAGATGTCGGTAAATCCCAAAGTGATCGATACACCACCGGTTACTGCCGTTGCAAAAGATGGTATCCAGTTGATTTGTAAAGCCAGGGTTACTGTCAGGGCAAACATCAAGCAACTCGTGGGTGGAGCGGGAGAAGAAACCGTTCTTGCCAGGGTTGGTGAAGGGATTGTCTCTTCAATTGGTTCATCCAACTCACATAAGGCTGTCCTTGAAAATCCCGATTCTATTTCCAAAACAGTCCTTAATAAAGGCCTGGATGCGGGAACTGCCTTCGAAATCCTCTCCATCGATATTGCCGATATCGATATCGGGAAAAATATTGGTGCTGTGTTACAGATGGATCAGGCTAATGCAGATAAAAATATTGCACAGGCAAAAGCCGAAGAGAGAAGAGCAATGGCTGTTGCTCTGGAACAGGAGATGAAAGCAAAAGCCCAGGAAGCACGCGCTAAGGTGATCGAGGCTGAAGTCCAGGTACCCCTCGCAATGGCCGAAGCTTTCCGCCAGGGAAACCTCGGAATATTGGATTACCTGAGGATGAAAAATATTGAAGCAGATACCGGCATGAGGGACTCCATTGCCAAACCCGGAAATAGCAGCTCCAAGAAAAGCTAAACCCTGAAGATTGCCTGTAATCCCACTATCCATAGGAACAATCCAACAGGAGTGTGATGTCTTAACCCCGGGCAGGAGCCCGGGGTTTCTTTTTCACGATAATGTGCTACCAGAACTTCACATATCATGGAAACATAAGACGGTTTATCTGTCCAAAATTACCTGAATGACCATGAAAAATCGTATCCGAATAAAACAATCCGCAAGATTCTTTGTTTCAATCAGCAAAAGATTTTTATTTATTCCTTCTTTAACGCTACTGCTTTTGTCATGCACTCATGATGAGATTGAAAAAATTAAAATACCCGGTTTAACCTCCCGTGTTGAAGTTCTCCGTGATCAATGGGGAATCAACCACATTTATGCAAAGAACCAGCACGATCTGTTTTTTACCCAGGGTTATTGTGCTGCCAGAGACCGGCTTTTCCAGTTTGAAATCTGGAGACGACAATCCACAGGAACGGTTGCAGAAATCCTCGGCCCGCGGGAACTAACCCGTGATATCGGAACACGCCTTTTCATGTTCCACGGTGATATGAAAACCGAAATGAACCACTACCATCCAGAGGGGGAAGAGATCATTACTGCTTTCGTCGAAGGAGTTAATGCTTACATTGAAGAAGTAATAAATAAGCCGGAACTTCTTCCCATTGAGTTTATGATGCTGAACATCCTTCCCGGATACTGGACTCCGGAAGTGGTCATATCCAGACACCAGGGATTACTGGGGAATATTAACGCTGAGTTAAGAACGGGGAGAGCAGTGACCAGGGGCGGAGTGGGTCTGGTGAAGGGATTAAGCTGGTTTCACCCGAGGGATCCAATATTAGGATTGGATAGCACAATAAACGGCGAATTACTTTTTGATGATATACTGGAACTGTATAACGCATTCAGAAGAGGTTTGCAGTTTGAATCATCCGACATTGCAGAGTCGTTCAATACACCTGATGCGGAGGATCAGATCTCAGTTCGGGAGGGACAGAGTGATGCTATTGAAAATGATCATTGGGTATCCATTGGAAGCAATAACTGGATAGTAAACGGTGATCTCACAGAAAGTGGTTATCCCATGATGGCGAACGATCCGCATCGAACCATTACCATGCCTTCATTACGATACATGGTGCATCTGAATGCACCTGGCTGGAATGTCATTGGTGGTGGTGAGCCGGAAATCCCGGGTGTATCCATCGGGCATAACGAGTATGGTGCCTGGGGTCTTACCGTATTCAGTACCGACGGTGAAGACCTTTACGTTTATGATCTGAACCCGGAAAACCTCAATCAGTATAAATATCTGGATAATTGGGAAGAGATGGAGGTGATTACTGAAACCTTTTCCGTTAAGGATAGCAATGACATCGAAGTTCACCTTAGGTATACACGTCATGGTCCTGTAACCTTTATTGACTCCACTAATTACAAGGCATATGCAGTTCGTTGTGCCTGGCTTGAGGCGGGGGGATCACCCTACCTTGCATCCCTGAGAATAGACCAGGTAAAATCGTGGAAAGAGTTCAGGAATGCCTGCAACTACAGTCATATTCCCGGGGAAAACATGATCTGGGCAGACAGAGAGGGGAACATCGGCTGGCAGGCGGTTGGCATTGCACCGATACGCAGGAATTTCAGCGGCTTGGTGCCTGTTCCCGGTGATGGCAGGTATGAATGGGATGGGTACTTGCCAATTATAGATAAACCCCATCTTTTGAATCCTGAAAAAGGATTTTTTACCACAGCAAACCAGAACGTTATCCCTCCAGACTACGGGCATTGGGATGCTATTGGCTTTTCATGGTCTGATCCATTCCGTGGTGATCGGATAAATGAGGTATTGGGTAGTGGAAAAAAGCTGACCATGGTGGATATGATTGCTCTGCAAACGGACTATCTTTCTTTACCGGCCAGACAACTTGTTCCTATGCTGAAACCGATCCTGATTGATGCCGACCTGCCTTACCAGGCTAAAGAGATCCTGCTGGAGTGGAACTGCAGGTTGGATACCAATTCAATTGCTGCAGGCATTTACGTTGCCTGGGAGAATCAGATAATAAGAGATGCATATGAAAAATTTGTGCCAGGACAGGTTAGGGGATTGGTTTCGCTGCAACTATACAAAATCCTGGGTTGGATCAGGGAGCCGGATGAGCGATTCGGCCCGGATCCAGTAAAGGGCAGGGATACCTTCCTGAAAAAAGCTTTTCTGAGTGCAGTTCAACGTCTTGAGATCCGTTTGGGAGGGAATATTGAGGACTGGAAATACGGGCAGGAAGAGTATAAACACATCTATATCCGTCATCCCTTAAGTGATGTAGTGAATGATGAATGGCGTGAAAAATTAAATGCCGGCCCGGCCCCGCGTGGTGGAAATAGTTATACCCCGGGCTCAACTGGAGGGGGATATAACCAGACTGGCGGTGCCAGTTTCAGGATCATTGTGGACACCGGTAACTGGGATAATGCAATGGGAACAAATACCCCCGGTCAATCAGGAAATCCAACCAGCCCGTTTTATAAAAATTTATTTGACAGCTGGGCAAAAGATGAATTTTTCCCGGTCTGTTTTTCGAGAGCAAAAATTGAATCTGTTATTGCTGAGAGAAAGATAATTACACCCCGGGAATAGCAAATCTGCCAGGTTTTTTAATGGACAAAATAATAGATTCGCGAAATATTGATGGAAACTACCTGGTCAAAGAAAAGTGATACGATGACTCCCTGCCTTCCAGCCACAGTCTGGTAAACCCTGCCCGCCATGCCTACGGCAGGTAAACCGGCAGGCGAGTGGCACAGTCAGTGGGCGAGCCCCTCGAAGTCATCGTATCACTTAGAAAGGCCGTCAAATATCCTTTTTATAGACAATCGTACGGTATGGAAAGGGTATCTCAATCCCCTCCTTGTCAAACCGTTCCTTCACGGTTTTATAAAGATCACATTTCATGGTGAAACCGCTGTTATGGTCCTTCGACCAGACGTAGGACCGCAGGTTAACCGAAGAGTCTCCAAATCCAATCACCCTTACAACAACCGGCGGTACATTTTTCTCCTTTTCTTCTGCTGTGCGGTTATCCACGAAGCCGGGATGCTTCTGTGCCTCTTCCCGGATGATCCTGAACGCTTTGTCGATGTCGGAATCATAACTGATGCCAAATTCCACAAAATTGCGGATCATTTCATCCTGAATGCTGGAATTGATCAGGATATCTGAACCGATCTGTGAATTTGGAATAACCACCCGGCGGTTCTCATAATCGCGAATAACCGTATGGCGGAGTGTAACATCCTCCACTACTCCATTGCCCAGTTCCCCGACTTTCAGCACATC
>CAYZVJ010000171.1:0-4065 GCA_964481765.1 uncultured Rikenellaceae bacterium
CTTTGATTTGTCACTAATCGTTGATCATATATCGAAAAGTTACGGGAGAATCCAGTCCCTGGCAGAGGTGTCGTTCACCGTGGACGATAACCTGATTTTTGGATTGATAGGTCCTGACGGAGCCGGAAAGACAACCCTTTACCGGATTATTGCAACCCTTCTGCTTCCCGACGACGGAGTGGTCCGGTTACATGATCATGATGTTGTCAGGGAGTTCAGGAAGATCAGAAAAATGGTCGGGTATATGCCAGGCAGGTTTTCACTTTACCAGGATTTAACCGTTGAAGAAAATCTGGCATTCTATGCCCGGGTTTTTGGAACAACAATACAGGAAAATTATTACCTGATCAGCGATATTTATTCCCACATCGAACCATTCAGGAAGAGGCGGGCCGGAAATTTATCGGGTGGTATGAAACAGAAACTGGCACTATCCTGTGCCTTAATCCATAAACCTTCACTTCTCATTCTTGATGAACCGACAACCGGCGTGGATGCGGTTTCAAGAAAGGAGTTCTGGGATATGCTGGGTAAACTGAAAGAGTATGGTATTACCATATTGGTATCAACAGCCTATATGGATGAAGCCGAACGGTGCGACAGGATCGCACTAATCCAGGAAGGAAGGATCTTATCGGTGAATCATCCGGAAGCGATTATTCAGGAATATGAAAGGGAGTTGTGTAGCATTCATTCGGATGATCTTTACCGGCTGGTAATTGATCTGCGTGCCTATCCGATGACGAATGCGGCATTTCTGTTTGGACAGCATGTTCATTTTAATCAGAAAGACGGGCGTTTGAACATTCCTGAACTGGAGAAATATATACAATCCCGCCAGCATACCAATGTTAGCATAGTGAAAATCAAACCGGGAATAGAGGATTGCTTTGTGGAGTTGGAAGCGTATGATAAACGAAAATAGCTGAATGCGAAGGACTTTTATCCTATATTTAAGAAGGTTACTTCGCAACTAACCTAAAACCTTGATGAGGATGGATGGAGTGATTATCGATGTAAAAGAGATGACCAAAAAATTTGGAAATTTCGTGGCCAACGATTGCCTTAATTTCCGGGTGTATGAAGGGGAGATATTCGGGTTCCTTGGAGCGAATGGAGCGGGGAAAACGACAGCAATCAGGATGCTTTGTGGTCTGTCAAAACCGACCTCCGGTGAAATGACCGTTGCCGGTTATGATGTTTACCGCGACACCGAAAAAATCAAACGAAGCATCGGTTACATGAGCCAGAAATTCTCATTGTATGAAGACCTGACGGTGTTCGAAAATATCAGGCTCTATGGTGGCATTTACCATTTAACGAAACAGGAGATCCGGGAGCGGGCAAGAGCGTTGCTTAAACGATTAGGACTTGAGCATGCCCGGAATCACCTGATCGCTTCACTGCCGCTGGGCTGGAAGCAGAAACTTGCTTTTTCCATTGCCATTCTCCACAAACCCCGCCTCGTTTTTCTTGACGAGCCAACGGGGGGTGTTGACCCGGTTACCCGCAGGCAGTTTTGGGAGATGATCTATGAAGCTCCAAAACAGGGTATTACTGTCTTTGTGACAACCCATTATATGGAAGAAGCAGAGTACTGTGACCGCGTATCCATCATGTCTGAAGGAAAGATAGAAGCACTCGATACACCGGCAAACCTGAAGAAGAAATACAATGCAAAAGATATGAATGAGGTGTTTATCCGGATTGCCAGGAACAACTGATCGGAAAAGAAAACAGATGGGATGTGTAGCGTACTAATTTCATTGGAAAAAAGAATGAAAAACCATACCAGGCAGATGTAACCATGAAACGTTTTTTTGGATTTGTAAAGAAAGAGTTCCTCCATATTTTCAGGGATACCCGGACAATGCTTGTGTTGTTTGGGATCCCGATCATACAGATCATCCTGTTTGGTTATGTCATAACCAATGAATTAAAAGACATACGAATAGCTGTCCTGGATAAATCCAATGATGAAGCAACCCGGGAGATCATTCGTAAGATAACTGCTTCCGATTTCTTCATCCTTGACAGAACGCTGGCTGGAGAACATGCCATTGAAGATGTCTTTCGGGAGGGGAATGTGAAAGAGGTTATTGTATTCGAACCGGGGTTTGCAGAAAACCTCCAGCGCTATGGTGTTGCCAGAGTAAACCTGCTGGCTGATGCATCTGATGCCAATACGGCAAACCTTGTGGTGAACTATACCTCTGCCATACTCCGTGATTATATGTCACAGAAAAACAGCAAGCTTATTTCGGAAATGATGATTGTGCCGGAGGTTCGCATGTTTTACAATCCCGAGTTAAAGGGAGTATACATGTTTGTTCCCGGAATCATGGCGATGATCCTGATTCTTATTTCAGCGATGATGACTTCCATCTCCATTGCCAGGGAGAAAGAACTCGGAACCATGGAAGTGCTGCTTGTTTCACCCCTGAAACCGGTTCAGATCATTCTTGGGAAAGTAACACCTTATATTGCGCTCTCTTTCACCATAACCGTCATCATCCTGCTGCTCGGATATCTGGTTTTCAGGGTTCCGGTAACCGGAAGCATCCTCTTTTTACTGGTTGTAAACATTCTCTACATCATCCTTGCACTGAGTATAGGGATCTTCATTTCAACATTGGCAAAAACCCAGCAGATGGCCATGTTCATGTCAATGCTTTCCCTCATGCTGCCAACCTTGCTGTTGTCAGGCTTTATTTTTCCAATTGAGAACATGCCTGTCGTTTTACAATGGCTCAGTGCATTATTGCCTCCAAGATGGTTTATCGTCATCATTAAGAATGTCATGCTGAAAGGAACCGGGTTGTTATACAACTGGAAAGAGATACTTATTCTTATCGGGATGATCCTGTTCTTCCTGGTATTCAGTATACATAAATTTAAAACGCGATTAGAATAACGGTAACGACCGATTATGATTTTAAACTAGAGACATGAGGACAATCGCTTACCTGGTTCAAAAAGAGTTCATCCAGATATTCAGGAACCGTACCCTGTTGCCGATCATCTTTGTAGCTCCCCTTGTCCAGTTGATCGTATTACTCTATGCAGCGACGCTGGATATGAAAGGCATCGATATGTTCATTGTCGACCAGGACCTCTCCATCAGTTCAAGAAGATTAACTCAAAAATTCATCAGTTCCCCTTTTTACCGGGTAAAGGACTTTTCATTCTCGATCGATCAGGCAGAACATGGACTGAAAAGTGGAGCGGCAGATGTTGTTCTGGTTATCCCGGCAGGGTTTGAACGCGATTTTTTACGGGAAAAACCCCCTGAAGTCCAGCTCCTGATCGATGCAATCAATGGCACGGCTGCCGGTCTGATCAGTGCCTATACAACGGCTATTATCAATGGTTACAACCTGGAAGTGATCCCTGAACTTATCCGGGTGCCCACCAATCAGACATTAAGTCGGTTGGATATTTCTTACTCCTTATGGTATAATCCGCAATTGAATTATAAGATATTTATGTTGCCGGCTTTGATGGTGATCCTGGTGACGATCATCGGCATGTTTCTATCGGCACTCAATATGGTCAGGGAGAAGGAATTGGGGACCATTGAGCAGATCAATGTGACACCGATTCGTAAATACCATTTTATTATCGGGAAGCTGGTACCATTCTGGATTTTAGCACTGGTTGAACTGGGTGTCCTGCTGGTAGTGGGCAAAATTTTCTTTGCCTTGCCCACCCTTGGAAGCATCGGTTTGCTCTATCTTTTTGCATCGGTTTACCTGCTCGTTGTGATGGGAGCAAGCCTCTTTATTTCTACCATCTCTCAAAGCCAGCAACAGGTGATGTTCCTGATCTTTTTTTTCATGATCGTTTTTGTCATGATGAGCGGCATCTTCACCCCGGTTGAAACCATGCCATACTGGGCGCAGAAAATCAACATCATTAATCCGCTCGCCTATTTTATCAGGGTTGTCAGAATGATACTGCTCAAAGGTTCTACTTTCATGGATACCCTGCGCGAATTCAGATCGCTGGTAATCTATGCCGTGGTCATTGTTACGCTGTCCGTCTGGAGGTACCGGAAGACGATGT
>CAYZVJ010000172.1:0-4035 GCA_964481765.1 uncultured Rikenellaceae bacterium
GCGAAACGGCAGGGATGGAATTGATATGGCCAGGAAGCATCTGCCACAGTTGATCCTCCTGGATGTCATGATGCCGGAAATGGATGGTATAGAAACCTGTGAAGAGATACGGAAGATCCCGGGACTGGAGAATACCGTCATCGCTTTTCTGACAGCAAGGGGAGAGGATTATTCCCAGATTGCAGGGTTTGAAGCCGGAGGAGATGATTATATCATCAAACCCATCAAACCCAAAGTCCTGATCAGCAGGATCAGGGCTTTGCTTAAACGATTTGAGCATACCGCTTCAGGTATTAGCGAACCAACAGAGCTCATTATCAGCGCTGAAGGTCTGGTGCTTGACCGGGAACGGTTCCTGGTGTTGAAAGAAGGTGAAGAGCTTACCCTGCCCAAAAAGGAGTTTGAACTGCTTTCCCTCCTGGTATCCAAACCCGATAAAGTCTTTACCAGGGAAGAGATCTTCCATAGGGTTTGGGGTGACGATATTGTGGTTGGCGACCGGACCATCGACGTTCATATCCGGAAACTGAGGGAAAAGATCGGTGATGATCACATCAAAACGGTAAAAGGGGTTGGGTACAAATTCGTGGATTGAAAAGTGCATGCTCCAGCAATCTTAAACAGGGCTGAAACACTCTCCCTGACTAACTTTTCCGCGTAGACTATTGCAGTTTTTGATGAACAGGATGGTATGTTGCATGGACAAAATCACGCTGTGCCTTTACGATATTCACCGTATGCAGCATCAGGTTTTTTGTCTCGCTTAAGGTATTGAAATATACAATACTGATCTTGGTTCCGACCTCTCCCTTTTTCAACCGTTTAACCATTCTCTTTCTCATTTTGGAAATCATCTCAAGTATTTTATGCTGTTGATCCAGGGTATCCGGCAACTGCTCATACTTATCCTGCTTCACCATATTAAAGATGTAACTGTAGAATGTTGATATCTCTTCATTCAGGTTATACAGATCGGTTTCTTGTGGATCGGTTATTGGTGGGTGATTGTTGTCAACGTGCTTGAACAACGGATCGGTTAAATAGTTAAGACAATGTGCAGCTTCCCTCAGGTAATCGAGAACCTGAACATAATAGGGACCGGCATCCTCCGACTCTTCATCCAGCTTCTTTAACGTCAGGGTGACACCATCTTTTAAATCTTTGGTACGCTTGTTCAATTCCTTGATATCTTTCAGGCTCTTTTTAAGGGTTTTTCGTTTCTCTTTTATAAAACCATCGATAACCACATAATACATTTTAGAAGCAGATATCAGAACACTCAGGACATCCTGTTTGCATTTGACCAGTATATCCTCTCCATTCAATATTACCTTTTCAATTTCTGCTTCCTCAATTTTCTCTTTGCTTCGTTTTCTGTGAATCCGGAAGGAGTGAATCACGGTGGCAATGACCAGGGCGACAATCACCAGTATTCCTGCAAATCCGAACCAGTGAATGATCAGGGCGATAAGGAATGACATTGTGAAGGCACTGAGGGCAGTGAAAAACCAGCCCCCAATCACCGTTATAACCCCGGAAATCCGGTACACTCCGCTTTCCCTGCCCCATGCCCTGTCAGCCAGCGATGTTCCCATGGCAACCATAAACGTTACATAGGTTGTTGAAAGGGGAAGTTTTAACGAGGTTCCGAAAGCAATCAGGATACTGGCTACAGTCAGGTTTACCGTTGCCCTGACCAGGTCGAAGGAGATGGATTTCTTTGTCTTTTCCTGTTCGTAGATCGTTCGGTCAAAGCGTTTATTGATCTGCTCAAAAAAAGTGTCGGGCAGCACTTTTTTCAGGAAACTACTTGTCCCAATGGCAACCCTGACCAGGGACCTTGCCAGCCCGGAGGAGCTAAACCGTTCCGATCCTTCATCCTGCCGTGCCAGATCTATCTCCGTCTTGGTTACAGAACGTGCTTTTTTTGATAACCACAATGCACCTACCATGATCAGCCCGGCAATCAAAAGAAAGGAAGTGGGAGTCTTTACCTGTGCCTGTAAGGCTTCCATGGAATACTGCGCGGCATCCGTGACACCGGATTCCATAAATGCTTTAAAGGATTCAAAACCGGCAAGGGGTACTCCGATGAAATTAACCAGGTCGTTCCCTGCGAAAGCCATCGCCAGTGCAAAGGTACCCACCAGCACGATAAACTTAAGTATGTTGAACCGGAAAATCCAGGAAACAAGCTGAAGGATGATGGTCCAGCCAATGAAACTGAACAGGATGATCATCCCGGTATGGGACATGATCCATTCCAGTGTGCTGTCTGAGATGAAGGATGAACCTTTTGCTCCCTTGATCAGAATGAAATAGGTAATGGCGGTTATGGCAATACCGCCCCATAAAGCACCAAAATACTTCAGGGGCTTTTCGAAATCAAAGGAGAAGATGATCCGGGCAATGTATTGGATGACGGAACCGAACGTAAATGCAATGATCACGGATAACAGGATCCCGGAAATGATGGCCAGGGCTTTCCCGGAGTTGATGTATGTACCGAGCAAGGCTCCTTCACCGGTTGCATTGGAAATCTTTATAATGGATATGGCAATCGCTGCACCCAGCAACTCAAATACAATAGAGACGGTTGTTGACGTGGGTAGACCGAACGTATTAAAAAGGTCCAGGAGGATGATATCCGTTAGCATCACCGCCAGGAAGATGATGATGATCTCACTGAAAAAGAACTGGTTCGGATGAAAGATCCCTTTCCGGGCAACCTCCATCATACCGCTGGAGAAGGTGGCGCCGACCAGGATCCCAAGCGCAGCGACAACCATGATCACTTTAAACGGTGCCGCCTTGGATCCGATGGCGGAATTCAGGAAGTTCACCGCATCATTGCTCACCCCGACAATCAGGTCAGAAATGGCCAGAATAAATAACAGGCCGATAATGATGATGTATAGTTTCTCCATTGAATAAAATTACACCGGCAAAAGTATAATATATTGTATTTATGGTTACAATCCAATGTTAAATTTAGGTTAATTTTTACCTTTACCCCGTTGCACTGCAAACACCATTCATCTAAAGTATAAAAACATGGCCAATCTATCAACAACTTACATGGGTTTGAAACTGAAGAATCCCATCATCGCAGGAAGTTCAGGATTAACCAATTCGCTGAAGGATATTAAGGAACTGGAAGAGAACGGAGCAGGGGCGGTGGTCCTGAAATCACTCTTTGAAGAGGAGATCCGGATTGAGTTGGAAAAAGACCTTCAAAAGATGAGTAAAGAGAGCTTTCTCTACCCGGAGACACTTGATTTCTATGACACCTATGACGTGGAGGATACACTGACCAGCTACCTGAAACTGATCCGCGATTGCAAGCTGGAAACCTCCTTTCCGATCATTGCCAGTATAAACTGTGTTACTGCATCAAAATGGCCCTACTATGCATCAACACTCCAGGATGCAGGAGCAGACGGATTGGAACTGAACGTGTTTATTATGCCCTCAAATCTTTCTGCTTCGGCAGAAGAGAATGAGAAGCTCTATTTTGATCTTGTGGATGAGGTTAAAAAACAGGTTTCCATTCCGATTGCGCTGAAAATAAGTTACTATTCATCCAATTTGGCATCCCTTATCCATCGGATATCAACAACTGGAATTGCCGGGATCGTAATGTTCAACCGGTTTTATAGCCCCGATATCGATATCGACAAACTGGAACTCCTATCCACAAACGTCTTAAGTGATCCCGAAGAAATAACAATGCCCCTGCGTTGGATCGGGATCATGGCCAAACGGGTGGAGTGTGACCTGGCTGCATCTACTGGGATCCATGATGGCAAAGCCGCAATTAAAATGCTGCTTGCAGGTGCTACAGCCGTGCAGGTTGCTTCCACACTTTACCGGAATGGGAAACAACAGATTGGCAGGATGCTTGATGACGTCGATCATTGGATGGAGCAAAAAGGATTCAAAACCATTAACGACTTCCGGGGAAAAATGAGCCATACGGAAGCGGATGACCCGGCTGCTTACTTCCGCATGCAGTTCATGAAGCATTTTGCAGGA
>CAYZVJ010000173.1:0-4026 GCA_964481765.1 uncultured Rikenellaceae bacterium
TTCTGTCCCTCCTGTGAAAAGAGCGGAAACTGCATTCTTCAAGCGTTAGCATACCGCTTTAAGATCATGGTACCAAGATTCCCCTACCGGTTTCCCGTCAGGGAGATCGATGCTTCTCATCCGAAGATCATCAAAGACCATAATCGCTGTGTCCTGTGTAAACGTTGCATTCGTGCGATCAAGACTGAGGATGGAAAAAGCATTTTTGCATTCCGTAGCAGGGGGCACAGGCTGGAGATAGGGATTGACCCGGAGCTGGGAGACAAGCTGACCGACAGCATGGCACAGGAAGCCATGGATGTATGCCCGGTAGGATCCATTCTCCGCAAAGAACAGGGATTCATCACACCAATTGGGAAACGAAAATACGATAATGAACCTATTGGATCCGATATTGAAGTAAACGAGTGAAAACATCAAATCCATAATCATGAGCAAACCAATTATAGCAACCACTTCGCTGGCAGGATGTTTCGGATGCCACATGTCCTTTCTGGATATCGATGAACGAATCCTTGACCTGCTGGAGGTGGTTGAATTCAATAAATCTCCCATCGATGATATTAAGAAATTCACCAAACCGTGTGATATTGGATTAATTGAAGGAGGTTGTGGCAACAGTGAAAATGTTGAAGTGCTAAGGGAGTTCCGGAAGCATTGCAGGATCCTGGTATCGCTTGGTGAATGCGCTATCATGGGCGGATTGCCCGCTCTGCGGAATGGGATCCCGGTTAAGGAGTGCCTGGAAGAAGCCTACCTGAACGGTCCGAGTGTGGTGGGGAATAATGAGGAGAACATCATGCCCAACGATGATGAGCTCCCCATTATACTGGATAAGGTATATCCCTGTCACGAGGTTGTTAAGATAGACTACCACCTTCCGGGTTGTCCACCCACGGCAGATCTCATCTGGCAGGCAATCCATGCCATCATCCTGGAAACTGAAATGGATCTGCCCTATGAGGTTATTAAATTTGATTAACAGGAGACCATTATTATGGCAAGAAAAATAACGATTGAACCCGTAACCCGGGTTGAAGGTCACGGCAAGGTAACCATCCATATGGACGATAACAACAATATCGTGCAAAGCAGGTTACACATTGTTGAATTCCGTGGTTTTGAACGGTTTGTTCAGGGAAGACCCTACTGGGAAGCCCCGGTACTGGTACAGCGTCTATGTGGTATCTGCCCGGTAAGTCACCACCTGGCTGCTGCAAAAGCCATGGATGTTATTGTGGGTGCGGGAAACGGTGACGGGCTGACACCAACCGGTGAAAAAATGCGCCGGCTGATGCACTACGGACAAATATTCCAGTCCCATGTACTTCACTTCTTCCATCTTGTATCTCCCGATCTGCTGTTCGGTATTGATGCCAGTCCGGAAATCAGGAATATCATCAGTGTTTCTATTGAACACAGGGATATTGCCGTCCAGGGTGTTATGATGCGAAAATTCGGACAGGAAATTATAAGAGCAACAGCTGGAAAGAAGATCCATGGAACCGGAGCAATTCCCGGTGGAATAAATAAAAACCTGAGTATTGAAGAGCGTGATTTCTTCCTGAAAGGAGACGATCCGTTCAATGCCGACCACATGATCACCTGGTCACTGAGTGCGGTCGAATTCATAAAAGATTATCTGAGGAAAAACCGTGAAATGGTTGATAATTTTGCTGCCTTTCCATCCAATCACCTCAGCATTGTCCGTAAGGATGGAGCAATGGATCTGTACCACGGGGTACTGAGGGCAGTAGATCATAACGGGAAGAAGATCCTGCATGACGTGGATTACCAGGATTACCTTGATTACATCGGTGAAGAGGTTAAATCATGGACTTACATGAAATTCCCATTCATTAAAAAACTGGGCAAAGAGGATGGGTGGTACCGCGTCGGTCCCCTGGCACGTCTGAATGCATGCGATTTTATCCCGACCCCACTGGCTCAGAAAGAATTCGAAGAGTTCAGGGCATATACCGGGGGGAAACCCAATAACATGTCACTGTACACCCACTGGGCAAGGCTTATCGAGGTACTGCATGCTGCCGAGATGATGAAAGAGTTACTGAACGATCCGGATCTGCAGGGGGACGATCTCGTGGTAAAGGGAACGAAAACCAGGGAAGGGATCGGTTTGCTTGAAGCCCCGCGGGGAACGCTTTTTCATCATTACCGGATCAATGACGATGACCTGATCGAAATGGCAAACCTGATCGTTTCCACAACCAATAACAATACACCGATGAACCGGGCAGTTGAAAGTGTAGCCAGGCAATACATGACCGGTCAGACCGAGATCACCGAACCCATGATGAACGCGGTAGAAGTCGCGATCCGGGCATACGATCCATGTATAAGCTGCGCAACACATGCCCTGGGGAAAATGCCACTCGAGATCGAACTGTACGATTCAGAGAATAATCTTCTTGACAAAAAACAAAAATAGGTTGAAGAAACCTCCTACAGTATTGATATACGGCTATGGTAACCCGGGGCGCCAGGATGACGGGCTGGGAAATGCTTTCGTGGAGAAAATGGAGCAGTGGGTGAGGGACGGGAACATCTCCTCGATAACCTTTGATTCCAATTACCAGTTGAATATTGAAGATGCAGAAGCCATCGCTGATAAAGACCTTGTTATCTTCGTTGATGCTTCAGACGAACCGATCGACGATTTTTGCCTAACCCGGGTAAACGCATCGGAAGCATCGGTCGAATTTACCATGCACGCAGTATCCGCTTCCTTTATCCTGCACCTGTGCAACCAGCTTTTTGATAAATACCCGGAGTGCTATCTGCTGCATCTAAAGGGTTATGAATGGGAGTTCAAAGAGGGCCTTTCCGGCAAAGCAAACTCGAACATGCTGAAAGCCTTTGATTTCCTTTGTAAGAAACTGCGCCATCCGGAAAGCCGGATCGACCTTTTCAAAGAATCGGTTGAATGTTGATTTGAACACATTACCTCAATAAAATAAAACAGAACGATGAATCTCACAACAGAGTATATGGGATTAACCCTGCGCAATCCCATTATTGTCAGCAGTTCAGGACTTACAAAATCGGTTGACCGCATAAAGCGAATCGCAGATAGTGGTGCCGGAGCAGTAATCCTGAAATCTCTTTTCGAAGAGCAGTTGATCCACGACCCGAAAGCACTGATGGAACAGGAGGATATGTACTTCTGGTATCCCGAAGCGATCGAATACCTGAACAAATTTTCCAAAAAGGAGGGTGTTGATGCCTACCTGAATCTCATCAAAGAGGCGAAGGCGTCCGTTACTATCCCGGTATTCGCCAGTATCAACTGTATTTCACCCAGTGAATGGACCTCCTTTGCTTCACGGATAGCTGAAGCCGGGGCGGATGGACTGGAACTGAACATTGCCATTTACCCCTTTAATAAAGAGGTCGATAGCCAGACAATTGAAAACACCTATATCCAGATCCTCCAGGATGTCAAAAAGAATTGTACCCTTCCCGTGGCTGTGAAACTGGGTAATAGCTTCACTAACCTTTATAAGATCGCCCATCACCTGGATGAAGCCGGTGCCAATGCCCTGGTTCTCTTCAACCGGTTTTACCGGCCTGATATCGATATCAACAAACTGAGCCTGGTTTCCAGTAACATCATCAGTTCGCCACAGGAGGCAACCGAATCATTGCGCTGGATCAGCGTATTATCACCGGAGCTGAAGTGCACCATGGCAGCCGCTACCGGGATTCATGATTCCGGGGGTATCATCAAACAGCTCCTCGTGGGAGCAGATGCAGTGCAGATTGCCAGTACACTCTATAAACACGGCATCGAATACATGAACAAAATCATTGAGGATATGATCCGGTGGATGAAGAAATTCGGATACAATTCGGTGAGCGATTTCCAGGGGAAAATGGTCCGGAAAGAGCATGCCGCTGCCTTTGAACGGATACAGTTTATTAAGAAAACAATGGGAGAAATGGAATGAGTGTTGAGTACAGAGTTCAGGGTACAGAGTTCAGAGTACAGAGTTCAGGGTACAGAGT
>CAYZVJ010000174.1:0-1400 GCA_964481765.1 uncultured Rikenellaceae bacterium
TTCCCATAACGGCTGCACCGATCTGGCAAAGACCCACACCGTGCCCCCATCCTGCACCGGTAAGTGCAAATCCTGAAGGGATCCCATCGACAGGTTCTTTCTTGTCAACCACAAAGGCGGCACTGTAGAGGTGTGAATGGGCAAGGATCTTCCGGATCTCTAACTCTTTCCCAATAATCATCTCCCGTTCAGTACCTATGATTTTCAGCTTGATCAGCCTGCCAGAAAAACCCCTCTTCACCGGAACCAGATCAATGATCTTCCCGAAATCCCAACCCGATTTCATTTTGATGATTTTACGGAGCTCATCCTGACTGTAAGTAACGCTCCACCGGTAAAAGTCAGCTGTTACCAGATCATAATCCAACAAGACCTGGGACAGGATCTGTTTATCGGCCGTGTTGCAAAAAGCAGGAGGAGTACTTCTTATCCATCGTTCTGCCGCAGCTTCCTTTGTCAGATCAAGATCAAAATCCTTAACTTCACAATCGCAATCGACCACGTTGGTAAGGTAGGGATGTTGAACCGGTTCCCATACATTCTCGAACGATTCACTGATTCCTCCACATGATTTTGAAAAGCGCGTATCACAAATCTTGTTGTCATACATTAATACCAATCCCCTGGTCTGGTTAACCGCATCTTCAATTTTTTGAGTGGTTGCTTTGGTAATTCCCTGGTATCGCTGGCAATGATCATCGGCGCAGACATCAAATAAAATATGATTTTCACGGCTGTACCATTTAATGATCTCATCCTCCGTTTTTTTCTCTGAGACATAGGTACCCGGATTAATTTGTACTTCTGATTTTCTGTTAAGTTGCGCTATAAGCCAGCTTCTGGAAATGATCGAATGAGCCTTTAGAAATTCCAGGGAACTGGTTGCTTTCATCTCCGATGAGATAACACTCAGCAGATAGTCTTCGACAGGTAATGTATTAATTACGACGAGTGAATCACTATCCTTACGCAATGTTAACGACCCTCTGAATCGTTGATCTTCTTTCTGTTCCCAATGAAAATCAATGCCAATTGTCACACCATGTAAAATAAAAAAAGAGATATTGATATCGAACGGTTTGAATTCAATTTCGTCCGGGATATGGTAACTGCTCCCTTCACCGGCAATCTCAATTGTTCCTGCGTGATACCAGGCCCTGAATTTACCCCGGAAGGGCTTTCGATAGCTTCTGGCAGTAAAATTCCCCTGCAATTCAAAAGAGATCTCTTTGCCTTGCATTATACCTACCTGTACCGATAGTTCCTTCATGGTTTCAGGTTAAATGTATACTCCGGAATCGCCCGCCCATTCCCCCTGTACAATTGCCTTCAAGTCATGAAAATGCCCTTTACTGATGGAGGTCTGGTTAAAGATATCAATAATATCTTTTTCTGTAATT
>CAYZVJ010000174.1:1500-4008 GCA_964481765.1 uncultured Rikenellaceae bacterium
GGATTTCTTCTGATCAGAAAGAAGTTTGTTTGCTTTATCAGAAAAAGAATAAACTTTCCCTCCGGAGTTGTCAGGTTCAGGATCATGAAGTGGAAAAGGCATATATATAGTTCGATGTAATACAACAAGAGATCAGCACAGGTTATTCCACCAACCTGCCGATCATAATACCATCTTGTGATTTGTTTTTTTTCAGGTATTCAGCAAGGGGATCTTCTGAAATCACCACCTTACCCAGAGAACTTGAGGCATGAATAATGTGCAACCTGTTGTTTTGATGAAATGCAATGGTCACATGGGCAATGTCCAGTCCGTCGACCGTTGAAGTAATGGCGATCAAGTCACCGTTTTGAACCTTATTTTCGATCTTCTCAACGTCCGATTGAGGGACATAGAAAAAATCGCACGATGCAAGTTCCTGTTCAATCCTCTCCATTTCGCCAAAAAATTCATCGCTGCTCAATTGCCTGTAATTATCCCTGTGTTGGGTCATAAAATTGGTTTTTTTTGCGTAAGGTTGGCCACCCATCTCCCTGGTAATATCGGTTACAATACCTTTCTTTTCGTTGTTTTTAAGCCAATCGGAAAAATAATGCAACCGGGAGGGATATGTATCGAGTTTTCCGTCCCTGTAGCGAATTGTTATCAGCTCACGGGCATACTCTTCAAAAGCAGTTGTCTCCTGTTTGATGAGCCTGGACAGAACAACTACATTCTCAAGGAATGTTGTACAATCCAGTCCCCTCAAATTAATTACCAGTTTTTCTTCTCCGCCAGTTTCCAGCGTGTGTCCGACATACTCCGTACCAGGAAAGCTCATGGCAACATCGATTACGATCTCATTTAGGGGCATATCCGAAAGACCCTGTTTAGCAGCGTTTTTTAAAATGGCATTGAAAATTTGTTTATCCTTTGAATGGTATAGAACCGGATCAGTCCCGTCGTGCAAAGGATTGTAAACGGCCATTTCTTTCAGCTCTTTTCCTTCGATTTTCAGTGATCCGTAATCCGCTTTATGCTTTTGCCATGTTGTATAGGTAATGCAACGGTTACAAACCAGGATTGAAGCCAACATGATTATCAGGAACCATCCGGAGAATCCCCGCTTTTTTCTCTTTTTTGATTCCTTCATTTGTTGTCGGGCTTTTATCTCAACTGTTCTGATCCAGTCTTTATATTCATTATTGGTATTTAGTTTATCAACCGAAAGGATGGCATCGGTATTATCTTCCCATCTCCTGCATAAATAGATGGGTTCATAGATTCTGCCAATCCTGTAGTTTCGTGAAATCTGCAATCCCACAGCATAGTCTTCGCCATAACTGACATTGGGAAAGCGGATCTTACGGATAAAGGGTGTATAAAATGCTCTTGGTGCTCCTAATCCGTTAATTCGTAATGCATTGTTTCGTCCGTTCTCCGGTGTCCACTCGGTATGATCGACAATACCTGGAGGTATGATTTCAAAGTTAAAGTTAGCGGTTTTGTAGCTACCGATAACCATGGCACATTTTTCCCGGTAAAAGGTTTCGATGATCTTTTTCAGGGTGGATTCACTCTCATAAACATCATCACTATCCAGTTGCACAGCGAACTTGCCGCACTGTTCATGATCTATTCCTTCATTCCAGCAACCTCCGATCCCCAGGTCTTTCCTGGATGGGATAATGTGTATAATCCTTTCATCTTTTTGTGCCAGGGATCTGATTTTTCCCGTTGTACCGTCCGATGAATGATTGTCAATAACGATCAGGTTGAAACTGAAGTCGGTGGTTTGATTAAGAACAGATTGAATAGCATCCTCGATAGTCCGTACCCGGTTTTTTACCGGCATGATAACGGAAGCTTCAACACCGAAGCTTCTTTCGCTTAGATCAACTTCTCTGAATTCTGTATCAAGGCAGGCATTGATGTTCTTCAGGTAAGTGGTAAAGGCTACCTCCATCTCTTTCTGGATATCCCTGTTCCCGGGATCTACATAATCAAACAGCGTTTCGTTCCTGCCGGTGGAATCAGGGATCACTACACTGTATAAGAATTCGGGAATTCGAATAATGGGATAATTTTCAGCTGTTTTCAGGCGCAGATCGTAAAAACCGGCTGATGTAAAATTATTCTCAAAGCGTTTTGCAGCTTCCCTTATCACATGAGCCGGATAGAAAAGGATCGGACCAAAATTAAAATCATCACGAACACTTCCTGGTTGGTAATCTATGGTGGGATGGGGAGATCTGATCTCCTTCGTCAGTTCAAAATAATCGGAATATACCATTCCTGCCCGCGAGCTCTTCATGATGGTGATAAACCGTTCTATGGCATACTGGCCCAGTTCAACCGTTTGATCAGTCAGGCATATCAATACATACGGTGTACGTGCTGTATCGGCAATTAATTGGATGGTCCCTGTGCCAGGGAGTTTCCCGGTTACCAGGACCTCACTTTCCGGTTTGCCGGTATCTGGCTCTGTGGTTATGGTATATACCCTGTCAACCGGATCACTATTCCTGA
>CAYZVJ010000175.1:0-3963 GCA_964481765.1 uncultured Rikenellaceae bacterium
AGGAATAGATAATTATCGCTGTAGATTACAGGCAGGATGCGGTCTCCGGTTTCATTCCGTATAACTTTCAGCCGTACCATCAATGCCGGGTGTTCCGTTGGATTGGTAATTCGGGTAGCCAGGTACCAGCGTTCTCTTTTCCGGACAACTTCTGTCGCAGATTCCAGTTTTACTTCGGGTAGATCGTGAATTGCTTTGAAGTTACCCTCTTCCAAACCCTTCCAGTAGAAGTTTTCGGAGATTATCTGATTCTCTTCCAACAGCTTCAGCCTGATGAAGAATACATCACTGAGCCCGGATGGATATTCGATTTCAAAGCATGGGATCATGCTATCATCAGGACTGTCAAGGGGGGTTGTTTTTTCCCACCGGACAGTACCGTCAATGTTCAGTATTTCAGCATGTGCCGTCAGGCCATGAACGTTCCCTGCACTATAGTTGACCACTTCGATGATATCGGTCAGCGGGTCCCACTGGATATGCAGCGGTTCGGATGCTTTTTTGCTTCCAAAGTATGCAGCTGTCGGTTCAAAGTAGTAGTCATAGGTTTGCCACATAAAGGAAGGCCATGCCGGGTGGCTCATCCAGATTACCAGGCCCATCCTGTTTTTGCTTTGGGCTTCAAACATAGCCCGATATCCTTCATAATTGATCCACTGTGCCATGGAAACCCACTTTTCGGCATTATCGATGGTGCCATAACTTGTTTCGACCCGTTCGACGTAGGATCTTGCCCGCATGTTGCCATCAAGGCAAAAATCGTGTATCCCCCACATTCGTCCACGGGGCCACATGGCAGAATCCGGCATCATTTTCTGCAGGCTTTCATAGGTCACAACATTTGGCATTCCCATTTCGCTGTGCAATTTTTCAGTAGCACGCTCTTCAAAGTAAAATTTTACGGGCATAGCCTGGTAGGGACCAAATCCGCTTACTGTTCCCATCGCAGAGTGAGAAATGTAATGCATACCCGAATGCTTCACCGGTAACATTTCACGGATTCTGTTATCCAGCTCTTTCGGTGGATTCCCTTCATTGCGTCCGCAATAGAGCGCTATTGAGGGGTGATTCCTGATTCGCAAAACCATATCCTCGGCATTCCGCATGAACAGATCGTTATCGTCAGGATTGGGTCCATCCACCGGATTGGCAAGCCAGAAATCCTGCCAGATCATAATTCCATACCGGTCACAGGCTTCATAGAATTCATCATCACCGGTTTGTCCTACCCAGTTCCGGATCATGGTGAAATTCATATCCCTGTGGTAGCGTACTGCAATGTCAAATTCACGCCCCCGGTAGGAGAGGTTTGATTCCGGGAAACCCCAGTTACCACCCCTTCCAATGAATCGCCTTCCATTGATAAATATTCTCAGAACATCTCCCTCTTCGGTATAGTTCATCTGCCGTATCCCTGTTTGAAAAGCGGTTCTGTCTGAGATCAGGTAATTATCTGTTTCAAACCAGAGCTCCACATCATACAGATTCTGTTTTCCATAACCGGCAGGCCACCACAATTCCGGATCCTGTAACAACAGTTCGGGATGAGTTGAAGGATCAAATGTTATTTTCGTTGCCGTTGATGCTTTCAGGGTTGCCGGTTCCTGAAATGAAATATCCCCGAAGTGTCCGCATAGTACTCCGGAGACTTCCTCCGTATCATGGTTATGCAGGGTAACCTCAATACTAATCGATGCCTCTGAAGTATCCGGGAGGGGTAGGGTTGTTGTAACGAAAGGATTATTAATCGTTACAGGGCCGGTTTCGGTCAGGTAAACATCGTTCCAGATACCAATATTCCGGCCCCGGATGGTTGGGATCCAGTCCCAGCCGATGGATGCATGATAGGTTGGATTATCTGCTCCCAATGCACCCCCGTTCATGTCAGGACTCAACGCTGTTTGTTCTTTGACGCATCCAGGTGTTGCATTTTTAATGATGCGCACGGCGAGGGCATTTTTCTCTCCGGGAACCAGGAGCTCGGTAATGTCAAATTGTCCGCGCATAAATGCACCTTCAATACGTCCTGCTTTTTCTCCGTTAAGAAATACATCTGCTTTCCAGTTGATTCCATCGAAGTTGATGAACATGTGTTTGTCAAAGTAGGACTCGGGTACGTAAAACTCATTCCGGTACCAAAAGTCGGAATTGAAAAATGATTCGGAGATCATCAGCTGGTTATCCCCGTAGTTTGGATCAGGAATTGCTCCGGCATTCCGGTAACTCATCAATACTGTACCGGGTACGGTGGCAACCAGCCAATTGTCATCATCGAATCCTCTTCTGGACAGTTCCTCACCCTCTGCATCGACGAGCGATTCACGCTGAATGCGCCATGCTCCTCCGGCCAGATCTATCCGTGAATCATCCTCTGTTACGGGTGAATCTTTTGGAGTGACTACCGGTCCGCCGCGTCCGAAAACTTCCATTTCACTCAGGATATACCCTTCGGGTGAAGAAGCTTTCTCCATATAAATCCGAATATATCTTCCATTTACCGGTTGTTCAAACCGGAATTCTTCGTTCGGGTCTTTCCGGGTTGTAAGGTCAGCAATTGCCTTCCAATCATTGGTGTCATCCGATACCTGCAGGGATCCTGTCTCCGGAGGATTGATCCAGTAAAGTTTTACCAGGTCGAATGTGCAGTCTGCTCCGAGGTCTACGTATACCCATTCCTCATCAGTCCCTTCGCTCATCCATGTACTGGTGAAAGTATGTGATGGAGCGATTTCAACCTGCTTGTCCCTGTACTTAAATTCAAAACCACCGATATTCCAGTTCAGGGCATTGGGTGCCTTAAAGTCGATCCGGTAGAAGCGATTTCCGGAAGGTTCTGCCAACGCGATGGATTCATTCACCATCCTGAAACGGTTTACTCCCGGTCTCATGAAGGACCTTCTGAACTCTTCTCCCGGATAATCCCTGCCCTCTGACCGGCCCAGTTCATTCCAGGTTTGTCCATCCTCCGAGCCGGAGACAATGAAAGACCAGCCCCGGGCTGATTGATCATTGAGGAACAGTGTACCGGTGAAGATGATCGTGTCAAAAACCGGAGGTTGATCGCCTCCTTTTACCCCGATCTGAATCCACCCCTCCGAACCTTCAAACTGTATCGCCGAAATGTAGTTGTGGTCAATCAGCCATTCCCGCTCGTTCTTTTTCATGGTACCGTGCTGGCTGGTGGAAGCGGAATACCGTTTTGGAGACACCGTATCCAGTATCCCATCGGTTACCAGCTGGGCAGTAAGGTTATAATCATAGCTGCTGGAATGGTATGTCGGCCGGTGAAGGGCAATATTCCGGTAGTTCTTTTTATCCAAAGAGATCACCGGTGAGAAATCTTCATCAAAATCTCCGGGATAGATCCCGATACCACGGGTATATTCCTGTGAGGAGCTTTGACATGCAAACAACAGGATCAGGAATCCGGCAGATAATAGAAACATAAGCCGAATCGATGAAACCAGACGCAGTGATTTTTGTTTCCTGGATTTCTTGAGTGTCATAATTTGGGTTGGTTTGGTTACAAATGACGCATCGTTAGCGTCTTGTTCACAAATATACATTTTGTTCAGGGGTATATCGCACTCCCGGTAGTTTAGTTTATTATGATCATTTTTTTACCCCTTCAGGATATACGGTCTTCAATTTGCAGAAATAGACACCATCTGGTAAATCGGATGCATTAAATACGATTCAATGAACACCACGTTCCAGGCATGAATCCAGAAGCACGTTTACGGTTTGTCCACTCAGGTTCAGGATTTCAGTAATTTCTTTCCAGGTAATTAGCTGAATGTTGTATTCCTTGATGAGCGATTTCATCTCTTCGCTCCGGAAAACGTTTAGATCCCGTTGTCTCCATGCTGAACCAAAATCAGGATGTTCAATAGTTACAGCCTGTAATTCAGCATTATCTATCCCGGGGTGGATGATGATCTCATTCAATCCCGGTTTTAAATC
>CAYZVJ010000176.1:0-3952 GCA_964481765.1 uncultured Rikenellaceae bacterium
CGGAGAGTGAGTGGAAGCAAGCCTCCGATGGTGGTTAAGGTGGTCAGCAGTATTGGAGTAAACCGTGTTTCACCCGCTTTTTTCAGGGCTGTATCGACTGCAATCCCCTCTTTGCGAAGGGTATTGGTATAGTCAACGAGGATAATGGAATTATTCACTACAATTCCAACCAGGCTTGCACCACCAATGAGCGCGGTAAAGGAGAAGGTATAGCCGGTAATGAACAGAGCCCAGATGGAGCCAATGATAGCGAAGGGAATGGCAACAAAGATGATGAGGGGTTGTAAAAAGGACCTGAACTGGAGAACCAGTACTGAAAAGATAGCAATAAGGGCAAGCAATACAGCATGGCGCATGCCACCGAATGATTCTTTCCGGTTTTCAATTTCTCCCGCAATCCAGTAGTTGTAACCATCTGGAAACCGGGTCTGATCAAGTTGTTGTTCCAGTTGATCCAGTACCACATCCAGGTTAACTCCCGGGGCAATATCGGCTTTAATCAGGCCGGACCGTTCCAGGTTGTAATGGCTGATGATCCCTGAGGCTTTCTGGAATTCAAGGGTTACCAGCTGGTAAACGGGAATAAATTTGCCCGAAAGTGACTGCACATAGATCTTATCGAAATCTTCCAGTTTGATCTTCTCATCCACCGGAAGCCGGATCACGATATCAAACTCCTCTCCTTCAGGATCCCGGAATTTACTGACGGTAATTCCGCTTACGGCTGTCCGGATTGCCTTATCGATCTCATAAACCGGAACACCGAACAGACCTGCTTTTTCCCTGTTGATCTTACAATGGAGGTCTGTTCTTGCCACATCGAGTTGATTATCAATATTGATAGTGCCCGGGATATCGTTCAGAATTTGTTCAACGGAGCGTGCCAGGTTCGTCAGCACTCCAACCTCTTCCCCATGGACATAGACCATGATGGGTGCTTCACTGGGCACACCCTGCATGTACTCTTTGATGGTAATTTTGGCTCCGGGATAGGTGCTGAATTTACGCCGCAATTCCGAGACGGTATTGTTATACATGTCCAACTGGTAATCGTTCAATTTCACATAGATTTCAGCGTAATTCAGTGCATAATTCCTTGAAAAAATGTTGTAATACACCCTGGGATTCCCATGTCCAACGTTGGTCGCGAAATGGTTTACCCGATCCATGCTGTCGAGTACCGATTCAATGTACCGGGCAACCTGGTCTGTCTTATCGATGTTGGATCCTTCCGGGAGAGATGCCCTGACCATGAATTCAGGGGTTTCAGCGGGAGGAAAGAAGCTTACACCAATCCGGAAAAACAGGGCAAGCGATCCGGCCAGAACCAGGAAAGAGAGGGCAAGGATAATCCCTCTCCGGCGCAATGCAAATTGCAGGCTTTTCCTGTAAGGTACCGTTATAAACCACGTCAAACCCTTCTGGAAAATGCTGATTTTATGTTCATTGCGCCTGGTTTTTTTATAGGCCCAGCTGGCGATCAATGGATTAAGGGTTAATGCCAGGAAGAGGGAAACGGAAAGGACGGCAATTAATGTAACCGGCAGGCTCTTGATAAAATCGCCTGCTTTGTCCGGCATCATGATAATGGGAACAAATGCCAGGAGGGTTGTCAGCGTCGCACTGAAGATGGGCCAGCCAATTTGTGCAGCTCCTTTTTCCGCTGCTTCCCTGACGGAATACCCGAGGCGTATAAGGCGGCTGATGTTTTCAATCACCACAATGGAGTTATCCACCAGAAGACCCAGAGCAACAACCAGTGCTGCTATCGTAATCTGCTGTAAACCAAATCCAGCCATATCCACGAATGACAGCCCGATAATGATGGAGAGGGGAATAGCCAGGATGACAATGATTGCGGAACGAAATCCAAGGGAGACCAGGATGATCACACCCACCAGAAAGATCCCCTGCAGGAGGTTCTTCATGAATCCATTGATCCGGGTTTTGATCACCTCCGACTGGTCAAAGACATAATCAATGTGCATCTCTTCCGGCAACGATTGCCTGTATCGTTCAACCTCGGGTTTTATCTCATCAACCAGGTCAATGACATTCAAATCTTCTTTCTGGTGAACCGTTAAGAAGATGCACCGTTCACGATTAAAGCGGGCATAATAGTTTATATCCTTGTAATCGTAATCGATGCTTGCTATCTGTTTCAGGAGGATCAGTTTCCCCATATAGGACTGAACGACGGTATTTCCGATTTCATCCAGGTTTTTATAGGATCCGCTCGTTTTGATGCCAAACGATTTTCCTTCCAGTTTGATTGCGCCTCCCGGAATGTTGGCATTATTACTCTGTATTGCCTGTTCTACCTGGTTTATCGAGATGTTCATTTCTGCCATCTTTTCCATATCCAGCGATATTCGTATCTCCTGTTCGGGAACGGCGACAATCTCCACTTTTTTTACTCCACCGATCTTCTCCAGCTCTCTTTTGAGCCGTTTTGCCTGATCCTCCATCTCTTTATAGGGAAGCGATTGGGAAATGAATGCAAGCTGGAGCATTGCAATATCACCGCTGGTCCATTGCATGACATCAAAATAGACAATACCATCCGGCAGGTTGTTTCTTACCCCATTCACCTGTTGCACCACCTCGTCGAACTTCTCTTCTGCATCGGTATCGTAGTTGAATTCAACGCTTATCACTGCAATTCCATCTTTCAATTCCGTCTGGATCATCTTGATGTCATCGAGCTCATTCAGCGCCTCTTCAATAGGAAAAGCGACAAGCTGTTCAAGATCCTGCGGGTTGGCTCCGGGAAAAATGATATAGATTGTACCTCCCGGAACATAGATTGTTGGATTCTCCGTCTGGGGCATCGTTAAAAACGAGCGGATACCCATGAACATGAGAATGATGGAGACCAGTAGCGTGAACTGATAATTTCGTATGGCAAAGCCGGGTAGTTTCATATCTGTATGTTTCTTGTGGCGTACTTATTTTATCCGGATATCGGAGTCGGGACCGACAAAAGCAGCACCCTCGCTAATCACCGTTGCACCCGAATCGAGGCCCTGCAAAACCAGTATTTTTTCTCCCCTGATCCCACCAATCTCGATCCGTTTCCGCACTGCTTTCTTGTTTTCAACAACATAAACAAAACCACTCATCTCATTGGCTTCCAGCAAGGCATCAACCGGGATCGTCAATATCCGGTAATGCTTTGATGGGACGATATCCGCCCTGCCAATAAATCCCGATACAAGCTTTTCAACCGGTTTCTGCAGGGTAAGTTCCACCTCATAGGTCCCGGTATAGGGATCAGAGAAGCTTCCCACCTCCGAAATCCATGCGGGAAAAAGGGTACCGGGATAAGCATCGAAGGAGATCAATGCTGAGTCCAGCAGGTTTACCTGAACGATCTCCTTATCGGTCAGGTTCACTTTCAGCACCCAATCGTTTTCTGATGCAGCAAACAAGAAGACAGGGTATCCGGCAGCAATTATCTCATCCTCCTCTGCAATCCGTTTCAGCACCTGACCCGATGATGGGGCAGTAATGGTGGAATATTGCAGGTTAAACCTGGCAATCCTTGCCTGGTTTGCAGCCAGGTTACAGGCGGTCTGGGCATTATCATACTGTTCACGCGTAGCCACACTATCACGGTAGAGGTTCCGGATCCGTTCCAGATCTCTTTCTGTTTTTTCCAGTGCAAGGTTAGCCTGGTTTGCCGTTGCCTGGATCTCTGACAGGTTCAGCTGGGCCATTTTTGCTCCCTTTGTCACCGCTTCACCCTCTTCGACATAGATATCAGAAAGGATTCCCCCGGTTTTGAAACTGAGCTTAACTTCCGACCGGGCAGATAATTTTCCAACACAATGGATCGGGAAGGAGATATCGTTGACTTCAACCTGGCTTACACCCACCATGGTGGATTCTCTGTTCCCTGCTGACCGGTCTCCGTTTTCACCACACCCCGGCAGAAAAATGATTCCGGTAA
>CAYZVJ010000177.1:0-3851 GCA_964481765.1 uncultured Rikenellaceae bacterium
TTCACACCGGGAATGCCCAATTCAACATCAGCCATTACCGACAATAACAGCTATGATACCGGCCCGTTTGATTTTACGATCTATCCCAATCCATTCAGATATCAAACAACGATTCAGTTTGAAACCAGCGGGCTCTCAAAGGTTAATATCCAGGTATTTAGTCTATTGGGTAAGAAGGTGGATGAAATGTCGCTGGTGATGGATAATCCCGGGATTAATCAGGTTACATGGAATCCTTCCGATCATAATGCTCATCTTCCATCCGGGACTTATTTTATCCGGTTAGATATCAGAGAGAATAATCACCACCGGGTGAAAACCAAACAAATGTTTTATCTCAAATAATATCCGGGTCGAAGATCAAAAAATGTCATTGTGCGAAAAATTAAGTGCCGGTTCAAAGAATCGTTTTTTATAGACGTCCCAGTTCAATTGCCCTTTGCTTTGATCACTTTCAGTTTCTTCACTGTCCCATTCACTGAAACGGAAATGATATAGATACCATCGGGTTGGTTTTGAAGATCAATCCTGATTTGATCACCAGCACCGGATACTTCTCTTCTTTGTGTACTGATCAGGTGACCCATCAGATTGAATATTCTCAGGTCGACAGGTTCGTGTATTTGAGCCGTGAAAGTAAGGTAATACATTCCCTCACCCGGATTGGGATGGATATAGACCGGCAGATCGGATCCCAGTAACCCTGGAATGTTTATACCCAGTTCTGAATTGGGTAATCCGGGTGTACCTCCTGTGATATAGCTTGATTGCCAATTCTCAGGCACGTCATTATCCGGATTATGATCCAATAATTCAAGAGTAGCACCACCACCATCCGGTTGTTCCGGCCAGGGGAATGAATTCATATAGCAGACTGAATCGATCATGAGTCCCGTTTCATTATATAGCCGGATATATTCCCCATCACTGCTGAATCCGAAATTGAGGTTTCCGGTTACCGATATCAGTTCGGGAAACAGTCCTGTAAGCGCGACGGTATCTTCTGAAAGGACAAAATAACCAAAGGGTTTGATCCCTGGATTTCCCTGGATAAGGAAGGAATGATCATCCTTGCTGTCTTTAAGACCATACCCTGCCAGGGAAACTTCCCATGGGTTTGGATTATACAATTCAATCCAATCACCTGCCTCGAATGATTCGGAGGAGTTATAATTGATCTCATTAATAAGAATCTCTTTTTCGCCTGTTGCAGCGACAAAACAGGCAGTATATTGCAGGGTGGTATCCAACACAACCGATAATTCGCTTGAAGCTGTATCATTTCCATTCCAACCGTAGAGTTCATATCCTTCATAGGGTATGGCTCTAATTGAGATGGGGACTTCCTGAAAATATTTACCCTCCCATGGGAACTGGTTTACCGTGATATAGTTCACCTCTATTTTCCCGGCATTTTCAGGTAGCACGTTTAATATGAGCTTATTGGGTTCTTCCAGGTTAAATTTGTCTGCGAGGTGTTCCCAGACAAAATCCGGTCTGTTGTTGATGTAATTACGTACACCCTCCAGTGCATTTTGCCAAATGGTGTATGTACTTCCCCATCGTTCAAATTGTCTTGGCATATCATTATCCAGCATTGTAGCGAGGGAATCGACAACCGGGATCATCATTTCCGGTTTGAATGCAGAGTTTAGCAGGTCTGCGAACCGGTTAATGAATCCGAACCTGAATTCTTCATTTTCCAGAAGATTCCGGATCAAAACGGTGTTATATCCATTCCATGGGCGATCGGACGCAAGGCTTGTTGACCATGCCAGGGTATTCCATGACGGATCGGAATAAATATAATAGGGCAATCCCAATCCATGATCCAGATCCCAGTGTATCCATTTCCATCGACCGGCAGGGTTTCTTGATCGCCAAAATTTCATGTTATTGGATAACCAGTCGTAATTTCCATAATAAACAACATAGATCCAATATTCTGAAAAATTATTGACATCCATCATGCTCTTCATACAGGCATAATTTGCTGGTTCTCCGAGATCTGCTGTATCGGCAAATGTTTTCATATTGTGAAAGTGATCCCAATCACCTTCGATCGCATTTTCATTCATCTCATAGCCAAAACTCCGTTCCAGAAGATCGATATCATCACTTCCGTAGTGGGATTGGATATAGTATTTATCGATTTTCTCCCTGATATTATATATCCCCCAATACTTTCCATTCAGGTAGAGATTCACTGGTTTATATGCAGAAGTTCCCACATTTGCCCTATTCTTTGCGCTGATGGTATGCATCAAGGGATCCCGGAAATGGGTTCTCTGGTTAGCCAGCTGGCTACCGTCATTTCCTCCATTCCGAAAAATCAGTTGTTTGAAGCGTGAAATGCCCAAACCCGGAAAAAGAGGATATTCAATGTCATCCTCTCCGTACATCGGTCTCATTGATAGTCTCAGCGATTGTTGGGGTCGACCGTCGGGAGCATGGATCTTAATGCCTGCATCAACGGAAAAGCCGGGTATTCCATTCGTTTTAAGCAATTCCAGACTAACCATTTTTTCCAAACCGGAATAGGGATGGGTCAAGATTCCGTTTGCCCCCCACAGGGAGAGGCTATCTGTTACAATTGAAACAACATCCAGCGACAGGTCCTGTTCAAACAGGAAAGTATGGGTTATAACATCGCTTGGAAGGTTTCCTGCCCGAAATGATTTAGCCCTGAATGTTACTGTAGATCCGACAAGCAAGCCATTAAACAGTGGTGATGACTGAGTTGGAACAGATCCATTCGTTGTATAATGGGTAACTGACCCGGGTTCAGAATAGATCATCTCCACCTGGATGGGATCACTGAAACATCCCCCTGAATATGAAAATTGTGGTTTATTTGATTTATCCAGGAAACCTTCGGTTGAATTTGTTGTTCCCGGTGAAGGGGTAAGGAAATAGTTCCATGTTTCACCTCCATCAGGCTGCCTCCCCTTCGAAATATCATAATATTGCTGGGAATAGGTTAAGGAATCGATCAACAACTGATCAGCAGAAGTATAAATAGCAATCTCTTCTCCCTCAGCCGACAGTTTGAACCCCAGGTGAAATATTCCCTGTTCCGGTTGACCATCGGCCCAGAAGAGAATATAGTCACCCGGTTGCAGGTAATAGGATCCCGTACCCGGGAAAAACCGATGTTTTCCCGGATCATCGGTATCATCAGTAATATAAAGTCCGTTTATATTTACAGGTTGTTCCCCGAAATTGAATATCTCGATCCAGTCGTCAAATTCATCGAATTCATCAGCTAAAACAGTTCCATTACTTGCCATAAATTCGTTGATTACCAATGTTTGTTCCTCCGGAATAAGCGTTTTTTGAACAACATCTGGTGGCAAGGATTTTGATAAATCCGGAATATTGAGAACGGTATCACAGTGTTGAAAGAATCGCACTGTATCAACAGGTTGAGCAATCGTGAAGGTTGCTCCTACTGCATACATTGCAAGTACAATGAGTATACATAAACGGATACCGGTTTTCATCTTTAGATGAACCAATTAGTGATTCTGGTGGAATTAACCATCTCTCAGGACAAAGTGTACGGTATGACGGCTTTTTTGTTCTATCAGGATCTGTTTTTCTGTTGTCATTAAACGAATGGCTTCATCCGTATAATGCCTTATCGTAATCAATTGAACCTCTTTATTAAACGCAATTCGGAAATTTTTCTTCAGTGAATTCAACAGTTGTTCGATTCTCAGCCTGTTACTATCCGCACAAATCGAAAGGCTGATTGCTGAAGTCTGCACCAGGTTTATTTTTATCTTGCATCTATTGAAAGCACTAAAGATCTGACCAAAGCTCTGCTCAATCATAAACGAAAAATCGCG
>CAYZVJ010000178.1:0-3826 GCA_964481765.1 uncultured Rikenellaceae bacterium
TTCACCTGCCTCAAAATCAAACCTATTTCAATACAAGAAAACCATTTACCGATCTTGATTATACCACAGGAACCGGAAAACAAAAAAATGAACAAACCCTGAAAATACTCCATACTCAAAATGTGAATGAGGATTTTAACGTCGGAATCGATTTTGACTTGATATCCTCCGATGGAAGATATAGTAATCAGAAAACCGGACTGAAATCCCTTACCCTGTTTTCAAGCTATATCCTTGACAAATATAGCGTCCATGCCTCCTTTAACCGAAATGTGATTTCCGTTATGGAAAATGGTGGAATAATAAATGACCAGGACCTGAAAGATACAAAATCAGAAGATATCCCCGTAAACCTGGGAAACCTGAATAACGCTGAATCAGAACTGAAAAATAGTAACCTCCTCCTGGTGCAAAGTTATACCATCGGTAAAAAAACAGAAACCGAAAACCTCCCGGAAAATGAAAACCCGAAGAAAAAATTAAACCTGCTCGGAACCTTTACTTATACGTTTCAATACAATAAAAACCACCGCCGATACTACGACGATTACCCCAAAGCCGGCTTTTATAATGACATCCTTCTCGATTCCTTGTCAACTGCTGATTCAGTTTATTACCGGTCGATCCAAAATAGCCTGCAATTCGCTTTTCAAAACGATCCAACCAGAAAATTTCAATTCGGTGGACGGGTTGGTATACATAGTGAGATTGAAAAGTTTAGCACCATCATACCAACTGATACACTGGCTAAACTTCACCCTCCCGATATCTATACCCAACCGGATATCGAAGTCTGGATCAATAACAACGATACAACCTTTAAACGGGTGAAAGATGTCCCTAATGCAAACCTTGCCATCACCGGTCACCTGTTTAATGCCCTGGGTACAAAATTTAACTGGGAAGCATGGGGCAAATTCTACCTGAGCGGTTATAAAGTTGGAGATTTTATACTCGAAGGAGTTTTGAATAAATCTTTTACTGGCTCAAAAGGAACTTCCGAATTGATCCTCTATGGAAAATTGCAAAATTACCGGCCCGGTTATTGGTTTAACCACTTCTATTCGAACCATTTTACCTGGAATAATAACCTGCATAATGTTACCGAAACAACCATTACCGGTGAATATAACCACCCGGTAAGAAAACTGAAAGCAAAAGCTTCCTATACCCTGCTTGATCAGTACGTCTATTTTGATACACTCGCCCTCCCAGCTCAATCTCCGGGAATCCTGTCGGTTTTTGCATTTTCACTTGAAAAAGATGTGATACTGGGGAGATGGTACTTCCTGAATCACCTTATTTTTCAACAATCCGACCATAATGAAATAATCCCCCTGCCAGCGCTCCTATTACAACAAACAACCTTCTTCCAGCATAATTTCCACTTCGACTTAACCAACGGAGATCTCCTGACACAATGGGGATTTGACCTCTTCTATCATACTCCCTATTACGGATATGCATACATGCCAGCAACCGGACAGTTCTTTATCCAAAGAGAGAAAAAAATTGGAAATTACCCCTTCCTGGATGTCTTTATTAATGTGAAATTGAAAAGAACCCGGTTCTTCCTGAAATATGAACACGTTGCCTCAGGACTGCTGGGAGAAAACTATCTTACCGTTTTGCATTACCCCATGAACCAGAGAGTATTTAAATTTGGAATCTCCTGGACATTCTACGATTGACCACTACACTTATCAGCATTCAAATCTGTTCATTAACAAAATAATTTTGTAAATTCGTTAATGGATATATCATGCTACATCATCATATAGTTACTTTGAAGAAAGCCGTATCCTGCTTGCCGATCCCCCTGCTGCTCTTGCTCTTCGTTGTAATTGCAGGTTGCCGGAATCAAGAACCACGAGAAAAAGAACCGGCGGTTTGTAATATAGACCTTGAAGAAATCAAAGAGCGAGGGATAATTATCGCTGTAACAGATTACAACTCAACTGAGTACTTTATCTATAGAGGAGAACCAATGGGCTACCAGTATGAACTCCTTAATGCCCTTGCAAACCACCTTGATGTCAAATTGGAAGTAATTGTTGAAAGTGATCTTGAAAATACGTTTGAATACCTTAATTCCGGAAAATGTGACCTGATTGCATTGAACCTGACCATTACAAGAGAGAGAAGTGAAAAAATAGCCTTTACCATACCCCATAGTCAAACACGACAGGTACTGGTGCAGAGGAAACCGGATAACTGGAAAGGAATTCACCCAGGACTGCTGAATAATTATTTAATTTATAATCCCATTGACCTTGCAGGCAAGCACATATATGTAAGAAAAAATTCAGCCTACGCAGCAAGATTATACAACCTGGCTGATGAAATAGGAGATACAATCCTTGTCATCGAAGTTCCTGAAGATTCCGAACAACTGATCCGACTGGTTGTCAATAAAAAAATTGATTATACCATCTGCGATGAGAACATAGCCCTGGTTAACCAAACTTATTATCCCATCCTTGATGTCGGAACGGCAATAAGCTTTCCCCAAAATCTGGCCTGGGCAGTTAGAAAAGAGGGCTCAGAAAACCTGCTCCGTTTCATCAATGAATGGCTTGAGAATTATAAAAAAACAACCGAATTCGCCGTGATCTATAACAAATATTTCAAGAACCAGAAATCGAAAGAATGGGTCGAAAGCGACTATTTTGCAATCGGTAGCGGACGAATCTCTCCCTATGATGAATACATCAAAAGATATAGCGATAGCCTGGGTTGGGACTGGCTCCTCCTCGCTTCACTCATCTATCAGGAATCGAGGTTTGATCCAAAAATAAACTCCTGGGCCGGTGCTTTTGGATTGATGCAGCTTATGCCTTCAACAGCCACAAGATATAATGTAAATCGTAACTCCTCACCCGAAAAAAATATTGAAGCCGGCGTGAAATTTCTGAGATGGCTTGATAACGTATTCAATGATAAAGTCCCCGATGATGAGGAACGAATAAAATTTATTCTGGCAGCTTATAACGTGGGATTGGGACATGTACTCGACGCCCGAAGCCTGGCAAGGAAATATGGAAAAAACCCTGAAACCTGGGATGATCATGTAGCTTTTTATCTTCTGAACAAATCAGACCCGGAATTTTATCGTGATCCGGTGGTTAAATATGGTTATTGCCGTGGAGAAGAACCATTTAATTATGTCATCGAGGTCCTTGAACGATATGACCACTATCGGAATATTATTGGAAATACGGCACTGAAGTGAATTGGATAGCCCTGAATGATAGGGAAATCAGGTGTTCAGGCTGGAATATATTTCTAAGAACTCGCTGATTATCATCGCAGTTGCTCCCCAAATGTGAAGATCCCTTACCTGATAATAGGGAATGGAAATCAACTTTCCGGAAATCTCCATACTCTTTTGCTTTTTGATGGCCGGATCAGCCAGCTCATCTATTCCCGCTTCAATGATGAAACATACTTCATCGGGTTCGGGAGTGAAAACAGGTTTTGAAAAAAGGTAACCAACTACTGGAATAACTTCGATATTACTCACCGGAATAAACAGCGGAGATAACAGACCACAAATCCTGATCTCGTTGCCGGACACTCCAATCTCTTCCTCCGCTTCACGGATAGCCGTATCCTGAATGTGCTTGTCAGAGACTTCCGATTTACCGCCCGGGAAACTGATCTGATTGCTGTGCACTCCAGGATACTCGGGCCGTTGCATCAGGACGGTATGAATACGATCTGCTATCGGATAAAGGAGAATAAGAACTGCACCTCGGGAAGTCTCTTCATTTGGTGCTGATGGATAAATGTCCCGGATCCGATCTGAAGGTGCCATGCGCTGGTG
>CAYZVJ010000179.1:0-3812 GCA_964481765.1 uncultured Rikenellaceae bacterium
GTCATTCCCTTTTAAGGTTTTTGCTCATGAAGAAGACCAGGTCCTCGCCTGCAAAAGAAGCGGACTGCTCTTTGTTTTTAACTTCAATCCCCAGCGATCCTATACCGATTATGGCATTCCCGTTGATCCCGGCAGCTACCGTATTATTTTGAACAGTGACGATCCGAAATTCGGAGGCCATGGCCTTGTCGACCAAACCATCACCTATTATCCGGTCAAACCCGGAAAAATTGCTACACCCCAGCCCTACTACCTGAAACTCTATATCCCCAGCCGGACGGCACTGGTTCTGAAACATAACAAACCGAAACCGGTCAGATAGACAATTGTCATGCGGTAGTCAGACTAACCTTCCTGCAAACAATTAAAAATCAAATACTTAAAAGAACGATTATTTTGAAAGTTGGGAAATATTGATAGATTATATTTTATAAATATCTGAAAGATAGAAGGTTATATAATTGGGTGAGATTCACAAAACAGCGGTATTCCTAAATACCTGTTAAGCATGGTTATCGTTTTCAATGTAAGTGGTCGTTTTCCATTGAGTACCTCTGACACCCTGGTTTCTCCTCCGAAGAGAGGAGCAATGTCTTTTTGTTTCAAGTTCATTTGGATTATCCCAATCTGAGTATTTAACTTCAAAAATCCAGGCCAAGAGCGTGCACCATAATCCTACCATACTATCTCAAAGAACTGTAAATCAATTATTACAACCATTGGATTTTATAAAAATGAATCACTTAATAAAGATACAGGAATTGGGGTTAAAGGGAATCCGGCCAAGGACCGGATTTTACTATCTATCCTGGTTTTACCTCATGCACTGTTACAGACCTTTTTTTAATTTTACTTATCACTATAATTAATATACCGATAAAAAGAAAAAAGCCGATTATATATTTTTCAATATGTTCAATATGTTGAAGTTGTGATTTGATTACTTCTCCAAACAAGTACCCGATAGCACTGTAAGTAAACGCCCAGACAAGTGTGCTAATTGTACTGAAAAAAATGAAAGTTTTTGTTTTTATTTTACTGGTTCCAATTACCAGTGGTGCAATCGTCCTGAATCCATATAAAAACCTGTAACCAATGAAAATAAGGATAGGGTATTTTTTTATTTTTTTATCAATTATCTCAGCCTTTTTTCTGAACTTCTGTTTTTCATTTAACCAATCTTTACCTTTTTTCCTGCCAAGGGAAAAGTAAAACAAATCAGAACAATATGTTCCTATAATACCTATAAAAACAACCAGCCACAAATTCAGGTAGCCATGATGTGCAGCAATGACTGAAGATATCATAATCATTTCGCCTTCAATAAAGATCCCCAATAAAACACCAATATAAATCAATACAATATGCATCAATAAAGTTTTAAAATCTCAGAAAGAATTTATTTTGGATATTTGCTGCAACAGTCCGGAATATAAAACAGATATTTCACATCGCAAAATTACCATATTCTGGTACAATTATCAAAACCAGGTAATGACATTGAGCAGAGCGATATGAATGACAGCAAACGCAGTGAGTGAATAACAGCCCCTAACGGGGCGAATTACGAGAATCAGCCAAACGTCTGATTCACAAATTACATGAGCGAAGCGATTGAATTGCAGTGAATGTAGTAAGCGATTAGCCAGCTCCCGTATTTAAACGGTATTCCTGTCTTAACTATTTCCTTTCATCGTCCTCTGAATCCCTGGCGAAGGAGGATAACTTTTTTCTTTTTACTTTCTTCTTTTATCTTGATTTATATCCACCGGACCAGTTTCATGTCCTGTCTATGAGGGAGCAGTTCGTGTTTTGGGAATATACGGATCCCGAAGGTGAAACCACCTGGTTTTGTCGGTTTGACACGAACAGAAAACCAGGCTTTACCATCACTTACCTTATCCAGTTTAAACTCCTTTTTCATCACAATTTTTCTGGAACTCTCTTTTCCGTTTCCGGCAACGATCAGTTCCAGTCCGATACTTGAGGCAGGCAGATCATTGAGCTGCATGATAACCGTACCCGAGTAATCACTCCCCAGTTGAAAAGCGGATTCAAGAGAGCTTGTGAAGTTCAGTGATTCCACTTGCAGGCTATCCCATTTTCTTTCAATCTCCTGCTTCCATTGTGCCAGCAACCTGGTCTTCTGATACTGTTTAGCAGTCAGGGTCTCCTTTCTTTCAAACAGGCGGTTGTAGTATTTTTCCTGGTAATCATTCAGCATTCTTCGCATGGTAAAATCAGGTGCCACCTTAGCCATGGTATTCTTAATAAAACCCACCCACTCTTTTGGAATACCCTCATTATCCCGGTTATAATACGCCGGGATAATTTCATTTTCAAGGAGGTAATAGATGGTTTCAGCATCCAGTTCATCCTGGAAATCCTGGTTATCATAGGTTCTTTTCTGGGGTAATGCCCAGCCGGCATTCTCTGTATATCCTTCGACCCACCATCCATCGAGAACGCTGAAATGAAGTGTTCCGTTCATTACGGCTTTCTCTCCACTGGTCCCCGATGCTTCCAGTGGTCTGGTGGGAGTATTAAGCCATACATCCACTCCCTGAACCATATATCTTGCCAGATCGAGGTCATAATTCTGAAGGAAAATAACCTTACCGAGAAATTCAGGTTGTTTCGATATCTCAAATATTTTCTTAATCAGTTCCTGCCCGCCACCATCGTTCGGATGTGCTTTCCCTGCAAACAGGATCTGCACGGGTCTGTCCGGGTTGTTAACAATTTTTTCCAGCCTGTTCAGATCTGTAAAGAGCAGTGATGCCCGCTTGTAGGTTGCAAAACGCCTTGCAAATGCAAAAGTTAAGGCATTGGAGTTCAGCTGTTTGGTTATTTCAACAATGTCTCTCGGGTTTTCGGATCGTCTGATCCAATTGTATCGCAACCGTTCTTTAATTAAGGATATCAGCCTGGCTTTCAGGCTCTGTTTTATACTCCAGACTTCCTGATCCGGAACATCATGGATCTTCTCCCAGGCTTCTCTCCGGGATTGCTGATCAACCATGGATTCGCCAACAAGCTTATGGAACAATTCATCCCATTCCGGGGCAATCCATGTCGGATAGTGTACTCCGTTAGTCACGTGGCCGATATGCAGTTCCTCAGGCAGGTAGCCGGGCCAGAGTTTACACAGTATCTCCCTGCTCACAGCACCATGGAGCTTGCTCACACCATTTATTTCCTGGGACAGGTTGGCAGCAAGGTAACTCATGTTGAATTTTTCATTCTTAGCATCCGTATTGCTTCTGCCAAGTGCCATCAGCTCATCCCAGGTGATGTTCAATCTGCCGGGATAGTGTGAAATGTATGTCCGCAACAGATCCTCTTCGAATTCATCGTGTCCTGCAGGAACCGGTGTATGTGTTGTAAACAGGGTTGATCCCCTGACCAGCTCGAGGGCTTCGGTAAAGGTAAACTTCTCTTCGGCAATAAAAACACGCAAGCGTTCCAGTCCAATGAATGCGGAATGTCCCTCATTGCTGTGGTAAATATCGGGAACTATTCCAAGGGTTTTCAGCGCCCTTATCCCTCCAATCCCGAGAAGCATCTCCTGCTTCAGGCGGTTTTCGCGGCTACCCCCGTAAAGATGATGAGTTATCGAGCGATCCTGCTCCTGGTTGAATTCAAAATCGGTATCGAGCAGGTAGAGTGGAATGGTTCCCACATTCACCTGCCAGATTCGTGCATACAGGGTACGACCGGGAAGTCCAATCTGAACGGTTTTCATGTTTCCCTCGTTATCCTGCACAGGGACTACGGGAATTTTTGAAAAGCTTTCCGCTTCATATACAGCC
>CAYZVJ010000180.1:0-3789 GCA_964481765.1 uncultured Rikenellaceae bacterium
ACTCTATATGTTCTGTTTTTACTGGTAAAAGGAGGGGACAGGGGGTTATTGGAATTCAAGATTTTTTATTATTTTCGAGATACTATTTACTATTTATTTTTTATAAACCTAAATTTTTAACCTATGAAAAGATTTGCAATCTTTGTTGCTGTCTTGGCGTTCCTATGTACGTCATTTCTTCAGGCACAAACCCAGCAAATTACAGGTAGAGTGACGAGTTCCGAGGACGGATTGGGTGTCCCCGGGGCGTCGATCATTGTGAAGGGGACAACATTCGGTACGATTACCGATTTTGATGGTAATTTTACCCTGAATGCCCCGGAAGATGCGGTCGCACTCATCTTTAGTTTTGTTGGGATGAAGACCCAGGACATTAGCATTGACGGGAGATCCACGATTGATGTGGTACTTGACCCTGACGTGTTTGGACTGGATGAGGTCATTGTGTCTGGTATGGCTTCAGGAACACCACAGAAAAAACTTTCCGTGACCGTTGGGAAAGTTAGTGAAAAGGAACTCAAGGAAGTTCCTGCTACCTCACCGGGTGCTGCCTTACAGGGTAAGCTGGCCGGGGTGACAGTAGTGAGTGCCTATGGTAGTCCAGGATCGGCACCATCTATTCGTCTCCGCGGTTCCACCTCACTTCTGGGTAGCCAGTCACCGCTGATCATCCTCGACGGGGTGATGATCGAAGGTACCCTTGCCGATATCAACATCGACGATATTGAATCGATGGAGGTGGTGAAGGGTGCTGCTGCTTCTGCACTTTACGGATCACGTGCCGGTAGCGGTGTTGTTGTGATCACCAGTAAGCGGGGTAAAGGTCTGGCCAGAGGACAAACCCTGGTTACCGTCAGGAATGAATACGGTCAACAAGCCCTGGCGAAGAAAGTGGATTATGCAAAGCATCATCCATACAAACTGAAAGAGGGTACAACGGAAGACCGTTTTACCGATTATGAGGGTGTAACCTACTATGCTGGAACCAACCCGGATAGCATCGGTATCCCTATGTCAGGAAACCGGATCATCGAAGAGGATCATTATGCCGATAATCCTTTTGGAATCCTCTATGACAACCAGGATATATTTTTCCATACCGGGGCATTTTACACAAACTATGTTTCGGTACAGCACAACCAGGAGCACACCAACTTCATGGCCTCCTTCGAGAATTCACATCAGGAGGGGATCGTCTTCTCGGCAAAAGGTTATGAACGCCAGAACTTCAGGCTGAACATCGACCACTGGTTCACTGAGAAGTTTGGCCTTTCGGCATCCAACCTGATTGCCAAGTCGTATACCGATAACCCTCAGGTTGGTTGGATGGATATTCAGTTATTACCACCCGATGCTAATCTGAAAGCCCTGAATCCGGATGGAACTCCTTACCGTTTAATCGCAAGCGAATGGTCATCTGATAATGATAATCCGCTCTATAGTGCAGCCAATGCGATAAGTGAGAGCTGGAGGAACCGGGTATTGGGTAGCTATGAGGTGAAGTATAACCCGACCGACTGGCTGCGGTTCAATGCAAATTATGCATTCGAGCGTCAGGACAACCGGGGCTCATACTTAGAGCCAAAGGGTTATCTTTCACGGCCAACGATTAATTCCGGTGGTACTGACGGCTATCTATCCAAGACATACGGCCATGAATTAGCCTATACCGTTCAGTTTACAGCAAACTTCAGTAAGATGTTTGGTGACTTTACCACCAAGGCAAAAATCAGCTACCTCTATGAAAATGATCACTGGGAGGGATTCAATGCCAACGGAAATAATTTTGCTGTTGCTGGCGTTCCCGATCTGAACGTGACCGATGGTGAATTCGACAATGTTGGCTCTTATACGGGTGACATCCGTGCCGAGAATATCTTTGGTATCGTGGATGTGGATTACAAGGAGAAATACATCTTTTCCGGATTGTACCGGTATGATGGAGCTTCTCAGTTCGGAGCCAACGAACGGTGGAATCCCTATTTCAGGGTTTCAGCAGCATACCGCCTGACCGAGGATGTTACTATCCCCGGAATTCAGGAACTGAAGATCAGGGCTGCCTACGGAACATCGGGTGAACGGCCACCATGGGATGCACGCTATGAAACCTATGCAGTGAGTGCTGGTAGTGTATACAAGAGTCAGCTGGGGAACGAGAACCTGAAGCCTTCCACCATCAAGGAGCTGGAACTTGCACTGAATGTGGAGTTCCTGAACCGCTTCGAATTTGAATTTGCCTATTCACACACCGATGCTACCGATGTATTTGCACGTGCCCCATTCCCGGCAAGTGCCGGATGGGTCAATCAGTGGCGGAACATTGGTACGCTTACATCCACAGTATTCGAGAGCTCACTGAATGCAAGGGTCTTTGAGGGTGATAATTTCACCTGGAACAGCATGCTGCTTTTCGACCGGATCAGGCAGAAAGTGACCGAGCTTAATATTCCTGCATTCACAACAGGACCGGGACCAAACGGCATTCCGTCCTACCGGATCGAAGAGGGGTATGAGTATGGAATTAACTTTGGTGACAAATTCCTCCGTTCGCTTGACGAACTGGCTCAACAGCTCGGATCGGAAGAGAGTGTCGATGACTATTGCCTAAACAGTGATGGTTACGTGATACTGAAGGGAACAGAAGGGACCATTTGGGAAGCACCGGTTAAGAAGCAGGATTCAGAATATGGACTGGTACAAAAAGTTCCGATCGGGGATGCCAACCCGGATTTCAACCTGAGATGGAGCAATACAATTACATTCAAAGGATTTTCATTGTATGCTCTGATTGACTGGAAGCAGGGTGGTGATGTGTATAACATGACCCGACACTGGTCATACCGCGATAATCGTGGTGCCGAAATGGACCAGTCCGGTAAGCCGGAAAACGAAAAGAAAACCATCGATTATTACCAGACGCTTTATAATGTAGCTTCTGTGAACAGCCACTTCGTGGAAGATGGTACCTACGTAAAGATCAGGGAAATAGCACTCTATTATACCCTGGGTAGAAGTAACCTCTCCGGTTTCCTTAATGGATTCTTTAAGTCGATCCGTTTGGGTGTGACCGGAAGGAACCTCTTTACATTCACCAACTATTCGGGATATGATCCTGAAGTATCACATGGAGGTGAAGCTACGAACCAGTTCTACGATAGTTACAACTATCCGAACTTCAGGACATACACCGGTTCTCTTGAATTTACTTTTTAATCCGTAAAATGAAAGAAATCATGAAAAGTAGAATATATAAAGTAGTAGTTGCAGCGTTCGCGATGTCACTTGTTGGCATCTATAGCTGTGCAGACCTGGATGTCGAGAACCTGAATGCTCCTGATTCGAAACGGGCTATTGAGTCAGCGGACGACCTGGAGGGTGTAGCCGGTGGTGCCTATAGAACCATATGTAATAGAGCTATGGACTATGATGGTCCTATGCTGGCGATGATGACCATGGCAGACCGGATGTCCTGTTCCTGGGGAAATTGTGCCATGAGGGACCTCTCCTCGGAACCACGTGTCGCTTTCAATAACACGATTCCCTATTCCTATGCCTATGTGAACAGGGATTACTGGCAGTCGATGAATTCCGCCCTTTCACAGGTGAATGATGTGCTGATCCAGATTGATGGTGGCGCAGTCATCGTAGATGCTGCGACCACCGAGATGGTAAAGGCATGGTGCTATTTCATCCAGGGTGTTGCCCATGGCCACATAGCCAATGTCATGCAAAAAGGGTTTATCGTGGATGAAACAACCGACCTGGAAACACTGGAATGGAAAACGTATG
>CAYZVJ010000181.1:0-3755 GCA_964481765.1 uncultured Rikenellaceae bacterium
ACCCCTTGCCAGGTCAAAAATGTAGGTAAATCCCTGCTCTTCTGCCACCTCTTTGATCGCTTTTTCCGCTTTATCGATAATCGGCTGGATCAGTTGCGCCTCCTTCTGCTGGATAGTCTGCTGTGCCGTGTTCTGGAATCCCTGGATTCTTTCCTGCAGATCAGTCAGTTCCTGTTCCTTTGTTTGCTTGATCAGGTCGGTATAGTTTTCCTGATTTGCAAGGTATTGCTGGACTTTGTTGTTGTATTCCACCTGCATGGTTTCCAGTTGGTCTTCCAGCTGCTGGGCATAATTCTCCAGCACCACCTGGGCACTGTCCCTTTCCGGCATCAACGAAAGCAGCTCCTGGCTGTTAATGTGCCCGAATTTCAGGTTCTGGGCAAACGAGGTGGTTCCGATCAGTAAAAACACAACTACTATACTGAGTCTCAAATAGTTTTTCATGCTTCTATTCTTAAATGGTTAATTTGCTACAAATGTATACAATTAATTTTTATAACCTAACTTTTCCAGGACATCATCACTGAGGTCATACCGTGGGTTTGTATAGAGTAGGCTGGGTCCGCTGGAGGTGTCGAATATCACGGCATAGTTACCTTCCACGGCGATCTCTTTCACGGCATTATACACCTCATCCTGGATCGGTTTTATCAGTTCCTGCCGTTTCTGGAACAGGTCCCCTTCCCTGCCAAAATATTTATTTTGCAGGTCCTTCACTTCCTTCTCTTTTGTGATGATTTCATCTTCCCGTTTTCTCTTCATCTCCTGGGTCAGCAGCACCTCTTCCGACTGGTAATCCCTGTACATTTTTTCCACTTCGGCATACATAGCAGAGATCTCCTCTTCCCACTCTTTCGAGAGCTGGTCAAGCTGATCCTGTGCAGCCTTATAGGTCGGGATGTTGCTCAGGATATATTCCGTATCAACGAACGCATATTTCTGCGATAAACCAACCCCCATCGACAGGATGAGAGCTGACAAAGTAAGTGCGATTTTTTTCATGATGGTTTCTGTTTAAATGTTGATTAAAATTGTTGGCCTATAACAAAATGGAAATGACTTCCACTGGCTTCCGGGTTACCCGGTATGTCATCGAACCCGTATCCCCAGTCAATCCCGAGCAATCCAAACATGGGCAGGTTGGCACGGATGCCGATTCCGGCCGACCGTCTAATGCCGAACGGATTAAAATCCCCGAACCTGGACCATGCATTTCCTGCCTCTAAAAACACCAGGGCAAAGATGGTTGCCTGTGGATTCATTGATATGGGATACCTCAGTTCCATGGTTAATTTGGTATATAAATTACCCGCCTTTTTCCCATCGACAATGGGTGTCAGCGAAAAATTTTCATATCCGCGCAGGGCGATGGTCTCCCGTCCATACAGGCTGTAACCGGTCATCCCGTCGCCTCCGAGATCGTATCCCTCGAACGGTGACGGACCGATATCGTCGTTGAAATGGCCAAGGTAACCAAACCCTGCTTTGGTATTTACCACCAAATTCTTTGCCAATTCGAAATAATAATCTGCTTTAAAGCTCCATTTGTGGTATTCTATCCACTTATACTTCTCACTATCAGGCATTTCCGGATCGGAATAATCCTTATCGTTCAGCAATGAATAGGGCGGTGTGATCTGCAATGAGAGTGAGAAGGTTGATCCATGGACAGGGAATATGGGATTTGGACCGGCAGAATGCCTTGTGAGTGATGTGGTGAAGCTGAGGTTATTGGAAGCGCCCTCAGAAAACAGGAAATAGCTGCCCCAGTTATTCAGGTCATACAACTGGTAACTGATCTGGTTATAGAGTGTAAAATAGTCATCGGGCCAGCTGAGTCTTCTACCGGAACCGATTGACGCTCCGGTTATGGTGAGTGATTTTCTTCCAGACTCTCCTTTTTTCTGGCCATTGGACTGGACGGAGCGGAAGCCCGATACAGAGAATGAGTTTGGTTTCTTCCCGCCAAACCAGGGTTCCACGAACGTAACGTTATAGGCCTGATAATAGCGGCCATTGGACTGTGCTCTCAGGCTCAGTGTTTGCCCGTCGCCGGATGGTATGGGTCGCCACTCCTTCAGTTTGAAAATATTCCGTGCTGAGAAGTTGTTGAACCGCAATCCGACCGTTCCGATGAGCATACCGGCTCCCCATCCCCCGGAAATTTCAAACTGGTCGTTTGCTCTCTCTTCGAGGCTGTATTCCAGGTCGACGGTGTTGTTTGCCGGGTTGGGTATGGGATTGGGGGTGATTTTTTCCGGGTCGAAGTGGCCAAGCTGGGCTACCTCCTGGACGGAACGGATGATATCTCTCTTACTGAACAGTTGGCCCGGCAGGGTTCGTATCTCGCGCCGTACCACGTGTTCGTTTGTTTTGGTATTACCGGTGATGATCACCTTATCGATGGTTGCCTGTTCCCCTTCATACACCCTCATCTCCAGGTCGATGGAATCGCCTTCGACCAGCACCTCAACGGGTGCGATGTTTGAGAAGAGGTATCCGTCATCCATATAGACTGAATTTACGGCATCCTGATCGATGTATAACCGTTCCTCAAGTGTTTTCTGGTCATACGGATCTCCCTTTTTTATCCCGAGCACCATGGAGAGGTACTCGGAGGGGAATTTGGTGTTCCCCACCCAGGTGATGTTTCTGTGGTAGTATTTCTGCCCCTCCTCCAGGGTGATCACCAGTTTCAGCCGGTCTTCCTTCACCGGAAAAAGTGAATCACTGAGGATCTTGAAATCCCGGTATCCGTTCTCATTGTAAAAATCGTGCAGGCTCACCTTGTCCTCTTTATAATCATCTTCAATGAATTTCGATGCTTTGAAGAAGTTGAGGTTTCTCTCTTTGGTATTTTTCATGACACGCTGCAGCCGTGAATCACGAAAAACCTCGTTGCCTACAAAATCAATATCACGTATCCTGACCTTTCTGCTTTTATCGACATTCACGTTAAGAACGACACTGTTGGGAAGTTTAGGGTCATCGCGCTGGGTGATATCCACCTTCACGTTGTAGAAGCTCTTTTCAATAAAATGGTCTTTAACGATCTTTGTAGCATTGTTCAACAGGTTCTCAGTCACCTGGCTGCCGGTGAAAATCTGGATCTTTTCCTGAAGGTCCTGTGTTTCATTCCGGTTCACCCCGGAAAAGCTAAACCGCGACAACCTGGGACGCTCTCCGAGGTAAATATCGAGAAAGATCTTGTTTCCCTCGATGGATGTTTTGGTGATCTTCACATCGGAAAAAAGTCCCTGTGACCACAATTTCTCGATTGCCGCAGTGAGCATTTCTCCAGGGACAAGGATGGTTTCGCCCACCTGCAGTCCGGAAAGTTGTACCAGGATGTTCTTATCGAGGAACTGGACTCCGGAAACGGTTATTCCACCGATCTCATACTCTTTCGGAAACGAATAATCCATCACCGGTACACTCTCGGATTCCTGAGCAAATGAGCCGGTGATACCGGTCAACCATAACGCAATTATGAAATAAAATAATTTTCTCATACTTTCTTCAAAAATCTTTTCAATTCATCCAATTCAATTTTTTCTTATTCTTTTCAACGTTCGGTGTCTTCCGGTCCATGTGATGTCTTCCAGATAAATATCAGCGCAGTTGGACCAGTTTTTTATTGCACGAATTATTCTACAAATATCATACCCCTGCCTGACCGGCAGGCAGGCCTACGGGGTAATTATCAACACCTACCATTCGCATACTTACAGCACAATTAACAATTAACCTTTAAC
>CAYZVJ010000182.1:0-3739 GCA_964481765.1 uncultured Rikenellaceae bacterium
TCAATGGCCGGAATACGTTGGTCGTGAGCAGTGCAGGGAATGTCATGAAAAAGAGTTTGGTTTATTCACAGGATCAGACCATGACCAGGCGATGGATTTTGCAACGGAAGAGACGGTTCTGGGTAATTTTAACAATGCCACCTTAACCCATTTCGGCATCACCTCTGAATTTTACAAAAGAGATGGTAAGTATTTTGTAAAAACGGAGGGGGCAAGCGGTGAAATGACAGAGTATGAAGTCCGCTATACATTCGGGATCAGACCCCTTCAGCAATACCTGGTCGAATTTCCGGGGGGTGCTATTCAATGCCTGCCCCTTTGCTGGGATACACGACCTGAGGAAGAAGGGGGACAACGATGGTTCCACATCTACAGTGAGGAGAGGATTCCCCCGGATGATCTCTTGTTCTGGACAAGGATTACTCAGAACTGGAACTACATGTGTTCTGAATGCCACTCCACAAATCTCAGGAAGAATTTTGACCCGGTTACAGAAACCTATCACACCAGATGGTCAGAGATCGATGTCTCCTGTGAGGCCTGTCACGGACCGGGTTCACGACATATCGAATGGGCTGAGCAGGTGGAGATGGGAGGACAACCGGAAGCCATACCGAATCTTGGACTCGTCATCCGCTTAAAAGACACAGATAATGCAACCTGGATATTTCATCCCGATTCAGGTACAGCAACAAGATCTGTCCCCCGAAAATCCAGCACCCTGGTTAACATGTGTGTTCGCTGTCATGCAAGAAGGTCCACTATCCATAATGAATACATCCATGGCAGATCCTTTCTTGATACCCACTGGCCCTCATTTCTTGATGAAGGACTCTACTTTCCGGATGGACAGATTGAAGATGAAGTATATGTCTATGCCTCGTTTCTGCAGACTAAAATGTACCAGTCGGGAGTGGTATGTAAGGATTGTCACGAACCCCACAGCGGAAATGTTTTTGTTCAGGGCAATGCACTCTGTTACCGATGTCACCTGGCAGAAAAGTATGGAAACCGGAGCCACCATTTTCATGACCCGGCCCGGGAAGGGGCTGGCTGTTTCGAATGCCATATGCCCGAAAGAACCTACATGGTGATCGACCCCAGAAGAGATCACAGCATTCGAAACCCAAGACCCGACCTGTCTGAAAAACTCGGTACACCAAATGCCTGCACCCGGTGTCATGACGATAAATCAATCCAGTGGGCAGCCCGGTACCTGGAAGAGTGGTATGGTAAAGATCTTATCGAAACTCCCCATTATGGTGAGGTTTTCTGGGCAGCCAGACGGCAATACCCCGAAGCGTATGAAGGTCTTCTGAAGATTGTGACCGATAGTGCATCGGCTCCAATGGTCAGGGCAACCGCGATCTCATTGCTCGGAAATTACCCGGAACCAGGGACCAGCAGGGTTCTGAGTCAAACCGTCAACAATCCGGATCCCTTAATCCGGTTTGCCACCCTTTCCGCTGTCCGGAATCTGGGAGATGAGTCGATTGTTGGAATTTCCCTGCATGGACTACGCGATTCCATTAAACTGGTACGGATACTCTCTGCCCTTGCCCTGGCAAATGTGCCAGATCAATACCTGCCCAGGACCTCTTTGAAACAATGGAATAGAGCGCTGGAAGAGTATAAAGAATCGCTCATGTTCAATGCCGACCATCCCTCTACCCATGTTAACCTTGGGAATTTATCCATTCTGACCGGCGATTATGCTGCAGCAGAAGCCTCCTATAAAAAAGCCATAGAGATCGAACCGGCAATGATGATCCCCTACATCAACCTGGCTGATCTCTATCGCCGCCTGGACCGGGATGATGAAGGAGAGAAAGTGCTGAATGATGCGCTTGAACAACACCCCGATCTTTCCGCAGTACATTACGCCCTTGGATTGCTCCTTGTCAGGAAGCAGCAAACGGAGGAAGCATTGAAACACCTCAAAGAGGCAGCAAACCTGGAGCCGGAAAATTCACACTATAGCTATGTATACGCAATTGGACTGAACTCCTCGGGACAACCCGGGGAAGCCATCTCGTTCCTGATGTCAGCATTGGAACGACACCCCTACGACCGGGACATTTTGTATGCCCTTTCAACAATCAACCAGGAACAGGGAAACCGGGAAAAAGCCCTTGACTATGCAGAACAATTGATCGAAAACTATCCAACCGACCCTGACTACCAGCAACTCCTGGTCTTCCTGCAATCACAAAAATAATGCACTTCTTCTCAGGTAATTTACCGACCCGTCAGGGTCTTGCAGGCCTGACGGCGTCTTTTTTAACAAACACTGACAGGTCTGTTAGACCCTGTCAGGTTTTAAACTACGGAGGCTAAGGCGGAGGAAGTCTCCACCATAACAACTCCGAGGAGTTGACGTCTGATAGCCCCGGACTTTTTCCGAAGGAATCCCTATGGGAAGTCCGGAAGTAATGTATACCAGATAATTAGAAGTCCAACTGCCTGATTCCTTAGCAGGAAACTGCTGCATGGACGCTTGCTCACCATACGCCAAATAGAAGATTAACTGAAAACTTGGAACTGAGAACAGTAAACCGAATTTTCCTCTGGAAAATTCTCCCATGGACCGGAATTCATATTAACAATTCATTTGGATGTATTCATTATTCTAAAGTTGGTTCATGCAATTCTCCGATAGAGGTGTAAGGTTTTTCATTGTTACCAAATGCTCGGAGAAAATACACCTCACGCATTACCCTAACTACCAATGTTTGCCCCCTACAGGGGCCATATGACTCCGCCTTGCCTCACTTCTGCGCCAATCTTCTTGCATTATCACAAACTCTTTTGTTACTTTACTATACAACCAATTTGTAATCAAAATCCCTCAAAAAAATGAAAAACAAATTCACACGAAGACAATTCCTTCAAACCTCAGCAAAAGGAGCCCTGTTAATCGGAGCCGGCGGTTCTCAGCTCATCATACAGGGGTGTGCAGGAAACAAAAAATATGATCTTATCATTGCTGGAGGGTTGGTATATGACGGGCTGGGTAACCCGGGTAAGGAAGTTGATATTGCAATCAAGGATGACAAAATAGCCCTGATTGGTGAAAAACTGAACAGGGACAAAGCCGGCAGGATCATTGAGGCAGGCGGACTGGCAGTCTCGCCGGGATTCATTGATATGCATACACACACAGATATCGGATTGCTGGCAAACCCGCTTGCAGAGAGTCATATCCGGCAGGGGATCACCACCGAAATAAGCGGTAATTGTGGCAGCTCTCCCTTCCCGGTGGCTGATGAAATCTACGAAGAGATGAAAAAAGTCGTAAAGGACGAGTATGATATAAACCTCAACTGGAGGGATATCAACGGGTTCTTTCAGCGGCTGGAAGAGAAAGGAATGGTGTTGAACTATGTTACGTTACTCGGCCAGGGTGATCTACGTGGCAAGGTTGTCGGGTTCAACGACCAGCCGGCAACACCCGAGCAGATCACCCGGATGAAGATCATGCTGGATGAAAACATGAAAGCCGGAGCCTGGGGGCTCTCGACCGGACTGGAGTATGCCCCCGGCAGTTATGCCAATACGGAAGAGATCATTGAACTGTGTCATGTAGTTGCTGCAAATAATGGTATCTATGCAACCCATATGAGGGATGAGGGAGACACACTGCTGGAAGCAATGGATGAAGCAATACGGATCGCCCGTGATACCGGTGTCAGCACACAGATCTCACACTTCAAGGTAGCCTATCCACGCAACTGGCACA
>CAYZVJ010000183.1:0-3694 GCA_964481765.1 uncultured Rikenellaceae bacterium
AGGGCATCGAGGACGGAATAGACGATCCGGATGTCGGCGCCTTTAGCTTTTTCCCGTTCCAGCGAACTGGATGACCCGGGAACCCTGACCAGGTCACCGAAGGTTGTTATGATCACATCCTCAAGCCGGCTTAATGCAACCGCATGGTCAATAAACCGGTTTCCGGAAACGCACACCGGGCAGCCGGGACCGGACAGGAGGGTTATGTGACCGGGCAAAAGGGATGGAATGCCAAATTTCTGAACAGCCATGGTATGACCGCCACATACCTCCATAAAGGAGAGTGGTTTTGTTGAGATCCTTTCTATCTCACGGGAAATTTTCCTGGCGAGGGATCTGTCCCGGTATTCATCGATGTACTTCATGTTTCCCGGCTTCCCTCCTCTATATCCAGCTGCCTATTCAGATCCTCCAACTCTTCGAACAGCCTGAAAGTCTCCTCAGCCTCTTCCTTGCTCAGTTTCTGAAGTGCAAAGCCGGTATGCAGCAGGATATAGTCTCCAACCTGAATATCCTCAACAATCTGAAGGCTTGCATTGCAGGTGGTTTCCCCAACCGCAACTTTTGCCATATCCCCTTCGATAGACAACACTTTTGCAGGTATGCTCAAACACATGATTTACTCCTCCTTTTTGCAGCAATAACTAACTGTCCCAGGGCTACCCCCCCATCGTTCACCGGAACATGGTGAGATGAATATACGGTAAAACCCGCACCGGAAAGCTTCTTTTCTACCCGTTCAAGGATATACCTGTTCTGGAAGGTTCCACCCGACAGGGCAACTTTTCGTATGCTGGTTTTGTCCGAAAGTTCTGAAACAGCAGCAAAGATAGCTGAAATAATTGTATTGTGAAATCTGGCAGCAATGCGCGATACCGGGACATTAACCTGTATATCATCGACGACACTCCGAATGGTTTCACGGAAAGATATCACATCCGAGATGGAAAAATCATATTCTTCAGTAACGTCCGGCTTGATAGCCGATTCCAGTCTCATGGGTGCTTCTGCATGAAAATCCGAGTGGGTGCAAATGCCGGTCATTGCAGCAACGGCATCGAACAGCCGTCCGGCACTGGATGTCACAGGAGTGTTGATCTTCTTTTCAATCGCCTGAACGACAAGCTGTACAGCTGATTTATCGATCCGCTTAAGGAACGGAAGGTTCAGGTTCAGAAACTCCTCTCCGTAACAGGTGTAGAGGTAGGATACTGCCATTCTCCAGGGTTCCTCCGTTGCTTTATCTCCCCCGGGCATCGGAACATATTCGAAGTGGCATGGCCGTTCATAATCAGCCAGGTCACAAACCAGGAACTCGCCGCCCCAGATATGTCCGTCATCCCCATAACCGATCCCATCCATGCTTACGCCGATCACTTTCTCATCCAGGTTATATTCTGCCATACAGGATACAATATGAGCATGGTGATGCTGAACGCGGATCACTTCCAGCCCGGATTCCTCAGCGTACCGTGTAGAGAGGTAATCGGGATGCATATCACACACCACGGTCACCGGTGTCAGGCGGAAAAGTTTCTGAAACTGCCGGATGGTTTCCTGGAAAAACAGGTATGTTTCAAGGTTTTTCAGATCACCGATGTGCTGGCTCATGATAGCCTGATTCCCTTTTCCCAGGCAGAAGCAATTCACCAGCTCTGCGCCTGTTGCAAGAATACCGTCCACATTCATGTCCAGGTGGATGGGTGATGGGACAAATCCCCGGGATCTGCGGACAGGCCTCACTGTATCATTGACAACCATCACCACGGAATCGTCTGTCCGGTTGTAGATATCGCGATTATAATCCAGTAGTGCATCCACCCTGCCGGAGAGTTTTTTTGCTGCCGTATCGTTATCGATCAGGATTGGTTGTTCGGAGATATTGCCGCTGGTAAGAACAATGGCCGGGGTTGTCAACTGCTCAAAGAGCATGAAGTGGAATGGCATGTACGGTAACATCGCTCCGACGGTATGAAAACCCACGCTTACATCTCTGGCAAGGGGTTTCTTACTCTCCAGCAGGACGATGGGACGTCTCCAGGAGGTGATTTCTTTCTCCTCCGCTTCATTCAGGCGGGCAAACTCCTTCAGGGTATCCAGGGAACCAAACATGACGGCAAAGGGTTTGCCGTCCCGGTCTTTTGCCTTTCTGAGTCGTTCCACAGCCTCCTGGTTCAGCGCATCACAGGCGATAAAAAAACCACCCAGGCCCTTGATTGCAACAATCTTTCCGTTCCCGATCATGGATGACACCTGTTGAACGATCGTGGCAATATCAGTAACGCTTTTCCCATTGACCATCAACCGGTACCAGGGTCCGCATTGTGAGCAGGCAACGGGTTGTGCATGGAAACGGCGATCAAGAATGTCGTGGTATTCCCTTTCGCACTCATCACACATCCTGAACTCTGACATGGTGGTTTTGTGCCGGTCGTAAGGTAGATCTTTGATGATGGTAAACCGGGGTCCGCAATTCGTGCAGTTGATAAACGGGTAGTCGATCCTGTGGACCTGCTTCTTCATATCCTGTAAACATTCGCTACAAACTGCGATGTCAGGACTGATCTCAGTAATCTCACCGGAAACATCCGAGCTTGTTACGATATCAAACCCGGTAAAACCGGTGAATTCAGCTGCTATTTTATCTATTGATTGTATTTTTGAAACCGGAGGTGCTTCCATCTCAAAGTCAGAGAGAAATTTTATGATATTCCGGTCGTCACCCTCCACATGTATGATAACCCCGTCATTCCGGTTCTCAACCCACCCATTCAGGCTATTCCTTGAAGCAATCCTGTAAATGAACGGTCTGAATCCCACACCCTGGACAAGGCCCCGAACCTGTATCTGATATGCTATCCTGTTCTTACTCATTCAACCTCAAATCTGACGATAACAGCCCGTTAAAATACAAACTAAACATGAAAAAAATCATAAATTTATTAACTTAAAGAAATTTATTTTGTTTATTACCTGAAGATGACAAACAGGCAAGCTTCCATTTCCCTACTACCGATTGACGAGATGCCTGATTTAATCAGTAAGAATGGTATCAGCAGCGGCATTGTTGCGGTGTCCGGACAGGCTGCCCATCACACAATTGAGGTAATAATCAGATTACACCCGAAAACAAGGAATCATACATTAAGATGAAATCTGTACAAGAAATAGTCAGGAAATATGACGGAGATCCTTACAGGCTTATGGATATTTTAATCCAGGTCCAAACGGAATCCGGGTTTATTTCACAGGAAGCGATCCAGGAGATTGCAAAACTGCTTAATATTTCCCAGGTGGATGTCGAGCAGACAGTAACGTTTTATCATTTCTTTACCCGTTACCCAACTGGCAAATACACGGTATATCTGAATAACAGTGTGGTTGCCAACATGATGGGAAGACAACAAATTTCCGCTGCCTTTGAAAAAGAGTGCGGCATCCCGTTTGGAGAGGTTACCCCCGACGGATTGATCGGATTGTTTTATACCTCCTGTATCGGGATGAGTGACCAGGAGCCGGCGGCTCTGATCAACGGGAAAGTTTTCACGAACCTCACCCCGTTCACTGTACGTGAGATCGTTCATAAGATGAAAGAGGGAAAACCGGTTGAGGAGATGGTCACATCAAGCTTTGGAGAGGGACAGAACCGGTCTGACCTGATCCGGTCGGTTGTCCGGAACAACATACGCCGCAT
>CAYZVJ010000184.1:0-3677 GCA_964481765.1 uncultured Rikenellaceae bacterium
GTGGTATTCAGGGGGAAACCGATATTTGTCGGAACCGACCAGGTGCCATCATCCAGTTTTTTCGAATAGAAAATATCAAAATTACCCATGTTATAATGCCCGCGGGATGAAAAAACAAGCAGGGAATCATTTCCGGTAAGGAAGGGTGTCTCCTCATCCTGCTCCGAGTTGATGACGGTTCCCAGGTTCACTGCATATCCCCAATCTCCGGATTGCAATCGTTCCGACTTCCAGATATCCATCTCCCCCACTCCTCCCCTGCGGTTACTGGTAAAATAAAGGGTTTTTCCATCTGAAGAGACCGATGCGTGTGATTCCGCCCGGCTGGAATTCACCTTATCGCTCAACCGTTCCATCTTCGTCCAGAATCCATTTTCCAGCCGGCTGACATAAATATCCCTTTTATTCCCTTCGCCTTTTACCAGGTAAAGTTCCGTTCCATCTGCAGAAAGACCGGTAGGTACGACATCTCCGTCCGATTCGATCTGGGGGGTGATGTTCTCCGGTTCAGACCATTTCCCCTCAATTTTTCTCGAAGTAAAGACTCCATCATAAAACGCAAGTTCCGACATGTACACGAGAAAAGTTTCATCGCTGGAAACCACCGGGTTGTAATTATCCCTCGCCGTATTTACAGGTGTTCCAATGTTCTGATACTCGAGGGAAATGGGTATATCCTGAATGATCTTCGCTTTTTCACAGGCACTGATCTCGTTATCTACCATCCCAACATTATAGTTCCCCTCAAATTCGGGCAGGGCTTTGAACCGGTTGTACATATCCAGCGCTTTATCCAGCTCGTTGTTGTAATGGTATGCCCTGGCAAGGAAAAAATAGGCATGCACCGGAGCGCTTGTCTCGTCAGAAGATGAAGATCGTTCCCTGTACTTACCGGTCGTATTTTCTATTGCCTTTTCCAGAAAGGAAATGGCATTGTGCTCTTCTCCCGGAATGTTCAGGTAACACTGTCCGATCCTGTATTGTATGTTCTCGTTCATCCGGTCAGTACCCACCAGCTTGAGGTAGTAAAAAAGCGCCTCCTGGTAATCCTCGTCGAGAAAGAAAAAATCACCATCCTCCACGGCTGCATCCAGATCATCCTGCTCCTGCGAATAAACCGGAAAAAAAAGGATGACAGAGAAAATCAACAACATAAATTGTTTCATTTTCTATTCATCATTTGTGTTGCCAAAATTAACAAATTGATCGGACTTGTAAAAGAAGTAAGGGGGTTATGTTGAGGAGAAATTGATAAGACAGAGAAACACAGTAGAGACGCGATTAATCTCGTCTCTACGCCCCTATTTCATTATACCGTCAATAATCCTGATTCTCAGCTTCCGTCTCAGCCTTGTCCTGAAATCACCCTCCCCATCCTTTCCTCAGCCTTCTTGTCCGCCGTAGTACCGCCCTGGCGGGACGATGGTGGAAACCTCAGCCTTCCTTGCCCGCCGTATCCGCCAGTTGGCCATGTGAAATAGCGGTAACCCCTGACGGAGTACTAATGCAATGCATTATTTCACATGGTTGGCGGAGGAGGCGGGAGCCTTGTTTTAAAGCATTTTACCGAAGGCCCGCCGGCCGTGTAATACTTCACAATTTCGGTAACAAAGTTTAAAAGGAGTATCAAAAAGCAGATTTTATACAAGGTCCTTCTTGCGAAATTAGTTTTAACCATTACACTTTACCCCGAACGGGGTAAAATAGTGAGTAACCACCGGTTATGACCGGTGGTTAAGATGTACGAGGAGATAACAACCCTACAGGGGTTGAATTTTCTATAAAGTACTAATATTCAACCCCTTCAGGGTTGCGATTTATTGCCATCATTATTCCCGGCACTACGCCCCGATAAAATCCTGCCTCGGGCAGGCATCCCTTTGGGAGAGACATTTTACATTTGCAAAAGGATATTTTATCTTTGTCAAATAGACACTAAACAAACCCCATGCTCGAACCCCTCGCCCATTTCCATGCAAAATACGGCTTCAATCCCGCTTCCATTAAACAACTGGTCTGTGGAGAGATCTACGTGGGTTTGATGCTCGACAACGGCAACGTTGGTGTCTGCTCGACCCTGCACAGGAAGGTGGATCTTGAAATTCATGACCTCGAACCGGTCGATCTTGCAAACACCGCCCACAGGATTATCCTCACAGCCTATTACAACGCGCTGCTGAACTATTCAAACCAATACAGCGGAAATTCCGATATTTTCGATGAGATCGATTTCAGGAAATACAACAACATTGTGATGGTGGGTTATTTTCAATCGCTGCTGAACAAATTTCAGCGGGAAAACATTGATATTGCCGTATTCGACCATATGGTTAATGAACCAATGATCCTTGATCCAGAGAAACAACAGGAATTTAACCGGAAAGCCGATGCCCTTATCCTTACGGGAACATCCGTATTCAATGAGACCTTTCAATCCGTTGTGGAATTGACCAAAGCCGGTTGTGATATCTTCGTGCTGGGGCCTTCCACCATCCTGCACCATGACATGTTCCTGTACGGAAACATAAACGTACTGTTCGGAGCGCTGTTTGAGAAGAATGACCTGCGACCATTACAGGTTATTGAACAGGGAAAGGGTACCCGGGATTTCCTGCCCTTCATGAAAAAAGTTCATTTAAAGCACAGTGTATGACTGCGGATCGGTTTGACATACTGAAAAGAACGAGGGTCGGCATTGCCGGTGCGGGAGGACTGGGATCAAACTGCGCCATAGCGCTCGCACGGATCGGTATAGGGGAGCTGGTGATCGTTGATTTTGACAGGGTTGAGGAGAGCAACCTGAACAGACAATACTATTTTACCAACCAAATCGGGATGAAAAAAGTGGCGGCACTGAAGGAGAACATCGGGAAAGTGAACCCGGAGGTGAAGGTCATAGCCCACGAACATATGCTCGACCGGGATAACCTGGCTGGGATTTTTTCGGGATGCGATGTCATCGTGGAAGCGTTTGACCTGGCTGAATCGAAAGAGATGATCATTGAGACGATCCAGTCGCAGCTGCCGGATACACCCCTTGTCATCGGCCTGGGTGTTGCCGGCTGGGGTGACAATAACACCATCCGGTCCAGGCAGATCGGGAATCTTTACATCTGCGGGGATGAGAAAAGTGAAACATCCGCATCCCTCCCACCCATGGCACCACGTGTGGGTGTCGTTGCCCACATGCAGGCAAACCAGGTGGTGGAAATCATACTGGGAAGAATGTCATGAGGATCACACTGAATAACCGCCCCGAAGAGCTATCCTGCCCTGCCATTACCGTTGCTGAATTGCTGCAGGTCAAGAAATTCTCCTTTAAGCTGCTGGTCATCAAAATAAACGGAAAGCTGGTGAAGAAGGAGGAGTATGGGAAGGCAACCATTCGCGATGGGGATGACGTGTCAGTCCTGCATTTGATCAGTGGAGGATGAGAGAGGATGGTGCGACGAAGAGACCTAAATGCAAAGTAAGCAGTGTTCAGTAGGCAGTAGGCAAAGGATAAAGTTAATAGTTATAAGTTATGCCAAAGGCCCGCCTGCCGGACGGGCAGGCATCCCTGCCCGACTGGCAGGCGGGCCTTCGGGAAACGTTAATAGTTGATTTGTGGGGAGGGAGCAGGGGAATTATGAATTATAACAATATAAGACCCAACCGTAGAGACAAGGCAGTGCCTT
>CAYZVJ010000185.1:0-3635 GCA_964481765.1 uncultured Rikenellaceae bacterium
ACGGGAATCATCCGGTGCATATTCCAGGGCAGTCTGATAAACCGGCAATGATTCCAGGCGATAGGGGAAACAATAATCCGTAGGCAAAGACCGTGCTTTTCGGAAACTCTCCCGGGCTAATGTTTCCTTTCCTTTCAGGTGGTACAAATATCCCAGGTAATAATAGATGGTTGGGTAGTTTTGAACTTTTTCTGAGCCGGATTTACCGGCAAATGTTAACAGGGCAATCGATTCATCACAGAGTCCCGAGTTCAGGTACTCCACTGCCAGTTCAAGGTACGATTCCGGGTTATTGCCTATCCTTTGGGCCAGCACTTCCGGCCGGTAGTTCTTTGGATCCGGTTCGGTTATGTCGTTTTGAAGAAGGTACCTTTCATTCATACCCATGAAATTGAGCGGATCGAAGGCAAGAACACGGGCTACTATCTCTTCCGCTTTCTCATTTTTACCGGTTTTCCGGAGAATGGCACATTTCAGGTTCAGTGCACTGATATTTTGTGAATTGGTAACCAGGCAGTTGTCTAAGTGTTGAATCGCCTGCTGAACGTCGTTTCTGACAGCGGATATTTGGGCAAGGTGATAATACCCTGCAGAACGGAATTCATAATCCCACACGGCTCGATAGAGCGTGTCAATTGCATCCTCATATTTCCCCTGTTTCTGGAGGATCAATCCCAGGTGGTACAGGGGTTCACAATCTCTTGGACGGGTATAATCTTTAGTTAACCGCTGAATGGCGTTGCGAAAATACCCGGCAGCTATCTCATAGTTTCCCCGCTCCTTGTAATGAAGCCCCATTTGTGTATTGCATCGGATATCCCCGGGATCCCTGGACAAAGCCTCAAGAAAATAATCGCATGGATCCATTCGTGCATTATGAAACTGTTTAATTCGTAATCCGGTCAGGTAGAGTTCCTCTATGGTTTCGATCTCTTCAGGCTGCAGGGGAGGTTTCACCGCTTCAGGCAGTTCTCTCACTTCTTCCCTGCGTGCGGGCTTGTAACGGATGAGTTCGTTGTTTTGGCTATCCAGCAATATCAGGCTCAGCTCCTCTTTATCAACGGGGTCATCCGGATGAATTTCACGGGAGTATGGATGAGAAGGCTCAATGGTGATCTCTTCTTCAAAGAGGAGTTCTGAGTTATGCATTACCTTAATTTTCGCACCCCTGTATCTTTCAGTTGTATTTGCCGCGATGAAGAGGGTATCTCCGGGTCTTGCTTCCATGTTCAGGAGACCGTTCAGGTTAGCAGTTTTTGCTCCGGCAGTTTCCCGGATCGGATACCAGTATTGTTTGAAATGTTTGATTTCGTAAGGTTTGATCCAGCTGTAATCGGGTTGGTTATCAGAATATGCTCCTGTCATCAGTTCGGCATAGGGAGTGTCATTATCTGTCAGCACACGGGTGTCCCACATGGCACCCCTGGGTCCCGGCCCCCATTCCCATAATTTTGCCCCGGTTACGATGTGTGGATTGCCAACGTGCATTGTACCGGCGTTTTTACCATGGTCATAACCGGCAAGAAATCCCTCCTTCAGATCGTGTGCAAAAAAAGAAACCGGTTCGGGGTGATTCTTCCACCAGCTTGCATCGATACCGTTGGAATAATATTCCCTGTTTACATAGGGCTCGCGGGTGATGGGCCAGTGACAGAAACTGTTCTTTGCATGATAGGTGGTAACCTGAGTGCTGGGAGGAAAAATGATCTGGTAATCGTCACTGGCGTGTGTGGCTACGTTTGCCCAGTACAATATGGAATGAATATTCTCAGTCAGGTTCATCAGGGTTCCGCTAACTTCGATATAGGATCTATCAGGATATAGCGTGATGCCTATGATCCACCTCATCCGGTGCCTGGGTTCCGTTTCACCAATCCATATGGTGCTGCTGCCATTTTCATTCTGCACCATTGTATAGTCAACCGGCAAAAAGGTGGAAGCCCTGTGGTGATGAAAGACACAAAATTCGATTCCGCCCGATATCCATGCTCCGAGCATGCCGATAATAGCTGGTTTGATAACACGCTGACGATAAAACAACTCATAGTCGTTCGTTTTATCCGTAGCATAGAAAAGTTTTCCGCCGATCTCCGGCAGGACACATAATTTAATGTACTTGTTTTCAAGATAGAGCGCTTTATAAACAACGTCTTCTTTATCATTCGAAAGGTTATCCTGCAATGGGTAAGGATAGATTACCCTGCTGGCTCCCTGGTAGGATTGATTGCGGAAGAACATCGGATTGACATCCGGTGGGTGGACCAGGTAGGTTGGCAGTGTAAGGGTATCTTCCCTGATGGTAACTATTCCATCAAACTGTCCTTTTGCAGACAAATTCAGCAACAGGCAGATAATGAGCAGGGTATATGCCCGGATTTGAGCTGGAAACCGTCTGTCGGAAAGAAAAGTAGCCATCACTTGTTTATTTATTCCGGTGGTATGAGATCATTCAACGATCAACCCTTTCCGACTGAACGTTGTTCGGACGGGAATGATCTTTATCCGAAAGATAAGTACAACGTTAAAGATAATACCCATAAACCGGAAGAAAAAAATAGCAGGCGCCTTAATTTTGTCTACTTTTATAAAGCAAAGTTATTATCATGACCGACAAACAATGGCAAATACTGGTAAATGTGATAAACGGGGAAACTCTTGATCCCCTTCCTGTCGGTTTTATCATTGATTCTCCCTGGTTACCCAATTGGTATGGCATTCCAATTCTTGATTACTTTTCCAATGATGACCTGTGGTTCCGGGCAAATATAAAAGTGATTGAAACGTTTCCTGAAGTGATGTTTTTCCCCGGATTCTGGTCTGAATTTGGTATGTGCAGCGAACCGTCTGCTTTCGGTGCCAGGTGTTCCTTCCCGCAAAACGAATTTCCTCATGCTCATAAATGCATTGCTTCAGTGGAGGAAATAGGCAGGATCTCTAAACCGGATCCACAAACGGACGGTCTGGGCCCGCTTATCCTTAACCGGTTAAAGATCAACAGGAAAAGAATTGAAGATGGAGGTCATAAAATACGCTTTTCCGTCTCAAGGGGACCGTTGAACATTGCATCCTTTTTGATGGGAACCACGGAATTACTGACAGCCCTGTTGACACATCCCGAAGAGATACATGCAATGATCCGGATCATAACTGATTATTTGATCGAATGGCATGAATTGCAAAAAAGCAGCTTCAGCGACATTGATGGAATTCTGGTCCTGGATGACATCATCGGTTTTATCAGTGAGGAGCAGTTCAGGGAATTCGGCCTTCCTTACTTTTCCCAGATTTTTAACAGGAATGTCACCATAAAATTTTTGCACAATGATGCAAATTGTATGGAATCCATCCGCTGCCTGAAGGAAATGGGAGTGAACCTGTTTAACATGGGGTACGAAGCCGACCTTAATCACCTCAAAGAACTGACTGACAATCAAATCACCATGCTTGGTAATATTCCTCCACGGGATGTCCTTGCAAAAGGGAAACCGGGGGATGTTATGCGTTCAGTTCGGGAATTAACAGTGGGACTGAAAGAGAAGTCACACGTGATATTATCCTGCGGGGGCGGAATGCCACCGGGTGTCGCAACAAAAAACATAAACGCTTTCATTCAGGCTCTGTTATAATAAACTCAG
>CAYZVJ010000186.1:0-1833 GCA_964481765.1 uncultured Rikenellaceae bacterium
GACAATTGCATACCCCTCTCCAAATCCACAATCACCTGCTATCCATATCCTCAACCACCATATGACCATTGCCTTGCCTGCTTTCCTGCCTGCCAGGCAGGATTTCACCCCGTGAACAAAAAGCTCATTTTATTGTTTAATTAATAAACAAATAACGGCATGTGGATATCAGGCATGATAGTTGAACGTATAACAATAACGATAGGGCGGATGAACTTTAAATATCCAAATTTTATGTTTAAATTAACCCGCTCGATACTGTAACATCATGGATTAATCTTTTCTGACCAGTTGGTGCAGGAGAAAAACTGAAAGGATGAAAAACAGATTTTGTTTCATTATACTGGCTTTGTTACTATCTGTTGCTGGCCCTGTTAGTTCGCAGGCAAGCAGCGATGGTCCCCTTCCCTTCAACATGATTGAAGGGGGAGATCTGGCAGGCATCAAGGCTTTCTTTAAACAGCATGATGTCAATGGATATTATGGGGAGAAAAAGTTAACACCCCTGACGTATGCCATTGAACAGGATCAGTATAAGATTGTGAAACTACTGATAAAGCTCGGATCCGATGTAAATCAACTCTGCAATAATAAAACACCACTCATTCATACGGTTGAAGGCAATAATCTTAAGATAGCGCAGTATCTGGTCAAAAAAGGTGCCTCTGTAAACGATACTACACCAACACGGAATACTGCCTTGATTTATACTTCCGTTCAGGGGAGTATGGAGATGGCTCAGTTCCTGGTAAAAAACAAAATCAACATTAACAAAACCAACCAGGCTGGGAAAACTGCCCTGGACTATGCAAATGAATTCAATAACAGACCCGTGGGCGATTACCTTCGGTCACTTCATGCGAAAAGCATAGCGTCCTATTATCCGGATTACCTTGATGGACCGCACATCGTCTGGACCGGAGAGGATGAAGCCATTCAATTTTACATGAAGAGGGACAGTGCTAAAGATGAAACGGTTACGGAGTCAAAGATGCTGCTGATTGATAAATCACCCTTTCATTTCAAAGGCATGGCAGGCGATACCTCCACCTATATTGTAATTAAAGAAAAGAAACAACCACCCACCCGATACACCAATGTTGAAAAAATTATTGCCATTGGGGATGTGCATGGGGGATACGATAGCCTGACACATTTCCTGAAAATACAGGGTGTTATTGACAGTCAGCTGAATTGGTCATGGGGCGACGGGCACCTGGTCTTTATGGGAGATATATTTGACCGCGGAGAAAAAGTCACGGAATGTTTGTGGCTAATCTATAAACTGGAATACCAGGCACCCCAACATGGAGGAATGGTGCATTTAATACTTGGCAACCATGAACTGCTTGTCATGGGGGAGAGTATTAATGATATTGCGGAGAAATATAATTATATGACCAACTACCTCAATATATTCTACTCCGACTTTTATGCAAAAGATACCGAGTTTGGCCGGTGGCTGAGAACCAAAAATGTTGCCATAAAAATTGATGACAAACTTTTTGTTCATGGAGGAATCTCCCCATCCTTGCTGGAGAAGGATATAGGACTGGAAGAGATGAACCAGCTGGTTGCGAACTTTTTAACCAACAGGGTTGATTCATCTGATTTTGAAAAAACCAAATTCCTGTTGGGGGAGCAAGGCCCCTTATGGTACAGGGGGTATATCACCAGAAACGATACCTACCCCAGGATCAAAGAATCTGATTTGGATAACGTACTGGAATTCTTTGATGTTTCCTGTGTAATCATTGGCCATACTAACGTTTCAGAGGTTAAAGGTTTATATCACAACAAAGTGTTTGCGACCGATATCCCATTCTATCTTTC
>CAYZVJ010000186.1:1933-3605 GCA_964481765.1 uncultured Rikenellaceae bacterium
TGGATTACCTGTTTACCAGGATCCGGTAATCTTAACAACCAATCCTGACGCAAATGGGATTGAATTGGAGATTGAACTGACCAAAGGGTACGCATTTTTGAATCCGCTGTTCGCCTTCTGGTACGAGGATACGCTGGGAAATTTCATTCATACACTCTATGTTGCCAGTTCTGTTGGAACGGGATATTTTCAATATGGTATACTGGTAGATGAAGAATGGAAACCGGCAGCTTTACGCAAGCCGGCTACACTGCCTGTCTGGGCACACAGAAGGGGAATTATGGCAGATGATAGCCTTTACATGCCAACTCCGGATAACCCGGTCCCGGATGCGGTAACGGGTGCAACTCCTCAAACGAACTTTGTCCTGAAAACAAAAACAAATGATAAAGAGCTGAGGTTCATCAATCTTTTTATGGAAATCAACCAATCGTACGATTGGAATGATTATTATACGCTTGATATTCTTCCGCAAGATCACAATTACAAAGACAATAGTCAACCGGCAATTGTCTATTCCGCTATGATCGATTTGAAAAACAACAATAAAACGTACAAAATGAGACCCATCGGTCACAGTCACATTGCAGGCAGGGATGGTTTAATTTACAGGGATATGGAAAACATTACAACCGCATTGTCCATCGTTCAGGAGGTACGGGTTACCGTGAAATAAACCGCTATCCCGGTAATTCTGTTGATTCTGCTTATGAAAAATCTTACCCGCTATATCCTCGTATTTTTCTTTTTCCTCGGGAGTTTGACGAGTGGAACGGGTCAGGCAACGGGTTTTACACTCGACCAGTTCAAACCCGGTTCAACACAATCGAAGATTCCGTTATTTCATGAAGAAAGCCCTATTGAAGTTACACTCGCAACGGATCTCAGAACGCTTATTTTTGATACCGGAGATGAGAGGGACTCTCACCCGGCAACCTTAACCTACCAGGAAGGCGCGGATACCCTCTCCCTTGAAGTGATGCTCAGGACAAGGGGGAACTTCCGGAGAGACCGCAAAATTTGTGATTTCCCTCCCCTTCGTATTGAGTTTGAAAAAGATATCCTGCCGGGCATGCTTTTTTCGGGCATGAAAGATGTGAAATTGGTCACCCATTGCAGGGACAAAATAACCAATCAACGGTATATCCTTGAGGAATACATGATCTATAAGATATACAACCTGTTTACTGATCTCAGTTACAAGGTACGACTGGCACAAGTAACCTATATCGATACGGAAGAGAGGATAAAACCGATTCATCAATTTGCCTTTTTCCTTGAACCGACAGGGAAAATGGCAGAACGGAATGGAGGAAGGGAGATTGAGTTAAAAGGCCTTACCTTGAATCACGTAAACCATCCACTAACAAACCTGTTTACCATTTTCCAATATTTTATTGCAAATACGGATTGGTCTATCAGGGCGCTTCATAATGTAAAGCTGGTCTCCTTCAGTTCTGAACCCATGGCTATCCCGGTTCCATATGACTTCGACTTCTGTGGCGTCATAAATACCTATTATTCGACACCGGATTCCATTCTTGGCATCGCCTCGGTTCGGCAACGTCTGTTTCGAAGCAATTGCCGGAAACTGGAGGAGCTTGATCCAACCTTCGATCTCTTCAGGGAAAAGAAACAACAGATCTATGATCTGTATCTTAATTTTCCCTAT
>CAYZVJ010000187.1:0-1172 GCA_964481765.1 uncultured Rikenellaceae bacterium
CACAACGCATCGATCCCATCCAGTGTTATTCCCAGCCTGGCAGCGTTGTGAGCCAGTGCAGGACGTTCCGGGCCAAAACCAACATCAAAGAGCAAGGAACCCCGATCCGACCGGAAAAGACAGGAGACGCCGGCATCACCAAAAAAACCCTCCTCAGCCTTCTCTTCAACCAGGACAGTCATTTCCAGAAAGCTGAGTTCCGGCAGATCAAATGGCCGGGCCTGGCCAATGCGGTTCCGGTTCAGTTCATCTGCCAGCTGAATATTGTTTCTGAAACGTCCGTTTCTTACCATCAGAAAAGGAACCATCACAGGAGATGCAACCGCCAGAAACGGCCACCAAAATGGAGAAATGCGTAATGACATAATACGGGATTTGTTTATCCATGTTAAAGTACAAAAAAATGATGAAACCAAAAAAATTGTCATTCTGGCAACTCTGTTGTATATTTAATCACAAAACCATTCACCTTATGGACAACAACGAGAGATCCCCGGAGAAGTTCAGGAAGATCTGGCGTGCATCCTTTCTTGGTATTGCCATCGTATGGATGCTGATGATCTTTGCAACCGCAAAAGCACTCCAGGGAACCGGTTATACGAATAAACTGGTCCCCATATTTGGCCTGGGTGCAGCAGCCATCATAATCATTCTGACCGGAATATTGAGGCGTTATCTGTAAACTGAATGGATGGGCCTTGCATGCAACGTCCCTGCATTAAAATCCTGTAACGAATCAACATAATCAACGAAAACAATGACCATTACGTACCACTCCATCGGAACGATCAGAACCCCCTACAAAGAGAGGGAGGGCATGCCCATCCAGCCCTCAGCGGAGGAAGGTGCAAAGGGAACAGTTGAAGTCAAGCGGAAATTTCAGGAGGGATTGCGGGATCTGGACGGCTTTTCCCACATCCTTCTCGTCTACCATTTTCACCTCTCCAGGGGGTACTCCCTGGTGGTCACTCCCTTTCTGGATGACAAACCCCATGGTGTCTTCTGTACCAGGGCACCCAGCAGGCCCAACGGGATCGGTATCTCGGTTGTAAAGCTAAACCGCGTGGATGGGAACATCCTGCACGTGGAAAATGTCGATATCCTGGACGGGACACCCCTGCTGGATATCAAGCCCTATATTCCCGATTTTGATGTTTATGAAGTAGAAAAAA
>CAYZVJ010000187.1:1272-3576 GCA_964481765.1 uncultured Rikenellaceae bacterium
TCCGGTAACATTTCGAATAAGGCCATTTTAAGCCCCTCTAATCAAAGATCTCCAGGAATAAGTAGTAGGTATAAATGTAAATTATCGTGCTTCAGATCGAAAAAAAAGCCTATGTATGGATGTCTGGCCGGTAGTTAGCATACCCTTCCGGCAGTTCCAGGGCACCGATCAGTGACCGGATATCCTCAATACCGTGCCGTTTCATGTAGTCTGAGATACCATTCAGGACGTTTACAGAAACCGTTGGATCAATAAAATTGGCGGTTCCGATCTGGATGGCAGTAGCTCCAGCAAGGATGAATTCGATGGCATCGGTAGCGTTCATGATCCCACCCATTCCGATGATGGGTATTTTCACCGCGCGATAGGCTTCCCAAACCATTCGCAACGCCACGGGTTTCACAGCAGGACCTGATAATCCGCCCGTAACGGTTGCCAGCACCGGTTTTCTTTTCTCCGCATCGATCGCCATCCCCAGGAGGGTGTTGATCAATGAAATGGAATCCGCTCCGGCACCTTCCACCGCCCTGGCAAATTCAGCGATGGATGTCACGTTGGGTGAGAGCTTCACAATGAGTGTTTTGTGGTAGGCTTTGCGGACTGCCTCGGTCACCCTGATGGCGGAAGGGCAGTGTGTTCCGAAGACCATCCCTCCTTCCTTCACGTTGGGACAGGAGATGTTGAGTTCAATGGCCGGGATCTTCTCCAGGTCGTTCACCTTCTCAACCACTTCAACATACTCCTCCATTGTGGAGCCGGATACATTGACAATCATATGAGCATTATACTCCCGGATCACCGGGTAAATATCCGAGATGAAGTAATCCACCCCCTTGTTCTGTAATCCCACGGAATTCAGCATGCCAGCGGGAGTTTCAGCCATCCTGGGATAAGGATTTCCTTCACGGCTTGTTCCGGTGGTACCCTTTACAAAGACCGCGGCAAGCTGATTCACATCCAGGAAGTCGTCAAATTCAGTACCGTACCCGAAGCAACCGGAAGCGGCGCTGACCGGATTCTTCCATGTCATGTTGCCAATATCAACCGTCAGCTTTGCCATATCAATTCCTGAGTATTAAATACCGGACCATCGATGCATACCATCTTATTCCCGTGCAGGGTTTTCTGGACACAACAGAGACAGGCTCCGAATCCGCAGGCCATCGTGTTTTCCAGCGATGCCTGGGCATCCACTCCCCGCCTGGCAGCCAGTTCTGAAACCGCTTTCATCATCACCTCCGGTCCGCAGGTATAGATCCGGTCAACATCCAGCTCCTGCTGTAAAACGGGATGGTCAGTCACCAGCCCTTTCTCCCCGGCAGATCCATCATCGGTGGTGAGCCATAGTTTCCCGTATTTTTCAAACGGAGAAAAATCAACGAACAGTTCATCGCTTCTGAATCCCAGCAGGAACAGGGGGACTGTCCCCATCTCATGCAGCCGGTGTCCAAGAAACAACAACGGGGCGATCCCCACACCCCCACCAACCAGCAGTGCGCTCTCCACACCCTCCGTATCAAACGAATTGCCCAGAGGGTAGATGATATTCAAGGTTTCTCCCGGTTGAAGAAGCGATAACTGAAAGGTACCTTTTCCAACGATCTGGATGAGAAAATGAAGCCTGTTTTCCTGATAATCAATATCATATATCGATATTGGGCGGCGCAGAAAGGTGCCGGGTGAATGATCAACCCTGAACTCAGCAAATTGTCCCGGTAAAATTTCCGGCAAAGGTGTATCGTGTGAAAGAACCAGTTCGAAATACTCTGAATTCAGCTTTTTGTTCTCAACGACATGGAGATCCTGAATCTGTTTTTTCATCGAACGAAATCCTAAAGAATAATCACTACTATCCTGAATTTCAAGTGGTTTCTTGTGACAAGCGCATACACGTGTCTATCGCAATTGCACAAAATTACATTTTTTCATGGTATCTGAAAGGAAGAGAGTAAGAAATATTCAACCGGTGTCTGATTTCCCACCCGCAGGTCCGATCTCGCCCGGTTAATGGGGATGGTACTCAGTAAAGGTATTGTTTCTATAGAATATTACAACCCGCTCAATGTCCGTTGTTTCATGCTTTCCTTTTTCATTATCAACGTGCCTATCCGCTGTTTCTTTTTTCGCTGCTTCCCGTGTTTCTTCGCTTTTTGTATCCCCGTAAACAGGAGCATTTTCATCAAATAACTCCCGGCTTTCATCCGATTTATACATCCCTCCCTCGCCCAGAATCAGCCATTCAGCCCGGATCTGCGGGTAGGTAAGCAAAATTTTCCGTATAAAATCAAAGCTTGGATTATTCCT
>CAYZVJ010000188.1:0-3436 GCA_964481765.1 uncultured Rikenellaceae bacterium
AGTTCTCCCTGAATGGGAACCCCGAATGAATTCCGGATGTTGAAAATAAACTGGGGATTCTCAAACCGGATGTTCCCTTCCGGAAATTCTTCAAAAAATTCCAGGTTAATCTCTCCACTATCCGACAGGAACTGATAATCACCAATGTATCCAAAGGCTGCAAAAAAGTCAAGGTTTGAAAAGTCCATTGTGATTTCGCATGTTTCTCCAGCGTTAACAGGTGCACCGGAGTTGATCAGTTTCAACTCGAAATTCACGGGTAAGAGGGTTGTATCGGGTTGGGAATTATCAAAATAGAGGTCGTAGCCGGCTACATCAATCAGCTTATTCATGCTGAACGATCCATCTGCTGAACTGATCTGAATCACTTCTTCAAACGGAACACCTCCATTCATGATATAATCGGAAGTGATGGTCAGGATACCCAGATGGTGAAACCCGGAGTTCACCGATAAATTGAGGTCTCCCTGTTTCAGATAAATGCTGTCAAGCTTGCCGCCGTTTTCAATAGCAAACTTGAAATTCTTCACTTTGTTATAGGTCAGCGTATCATCAACACCACTACCCAGCCATTCGGGAGTTGTAATTTCCGAATCGATATATACCTGTAAGAAATTCTGTGTTTTGATGGTAACCAGGTTACTTGCAACTTCTGAAATTAGTGAGTCCGAATAGGTAAAATGGATCAGGAATTCATCGTCAGTAAATGTATACCCATCAGTATCATACTCTTTAATGATATCCTCAAGTGACAGACTCGCCTGTACAACGGGTCCCATGAAATCCGGAGCCCATTCGACTTCGTCGGAAAGTTTATCCATGTCATAATTCTTCACACAGGAAACGGGTAGGAAGAGGATAAAAAACGCAACCAGAATGATTCGTATGTATGGCTTTTTCATCTGTTTCATCGTCAGTTACTGTTGTTGATTATTTATTGTACGGAATAGTTATATAAAAAGTTATCATCATTGCCCACCACCAGGTTAAATTTGCTACCTGATGACTTAAACCTGCCAATGGAAAAGAGTGTACTCCCGGTTAAAGGAAACCCTGTATACAGTCCACCATCGTTGTTAATCAGGTAAATCCGGTTTTCCGAACGGGAGACTATTCCGATTTTTTTGTTGGTCGTGGAGAAGGTATAACAAACCGGTTTCAAATCAATATCTTCATCAAAATCGTATGAAAACATTTTGGACCTGTTTTGTGAGAACACTTCCAGGCGTCCCTGATCCAAAAATACCAGATCATTGGATCCGTCACCATCCATATCCTCCAGATCGAAAAAGTGATCTGAGGAATATCCTTTGATCTTCAGTGTTTCTATTCGTCCGGAAAAAGAGATGAAGTGGACTGTTCCTGCAGTATCGGTTATCGCCATCCTGGGGTTGCTGCTACCTGGCGGATAGTCAAGACAAATATTATTTCTTTTCGATTTTGGGATCACCTGATTTAGTTTTACTCGTGTATTCCCTCGCCGGTCCAGGATATAAATCATCAACTGATCAGCAAACACAATATAATCCCTGTTACCGATCCTGAAATGTTGAATTTCAGAGGTAACTTTGCTTTCTGTACCCTTAAACGACCATCCCTTAACAATATTCCCCTCCTTTGAATAGACATATACATTTTGATCTTCACCGGCTACAAAGATGCGATAATCCCTGGACTTGTCATAATCGAAGACCGACATTGGATTGGTGGCTCTTGCCCGGAGATTTACCGGATACCGTTCCACGTAATTGCCATTGCGGTCAATCAGATGGATCTGGCTTCGGGTATTGAACAGTAGTTGAAACTTGTTGTTTCTGTAATAATCGATCTGATACACATCGCCAATGATTTTTTCGCTTAGCGGCACCTTCCAGAGGACCCTTCCTGCGGAATTGATCAGATAAATGTTGTTCCGGTTATCCTGAATAAAAATCTCATTGTCGTGTGTGTAATGATTCTCTATAAATTGTGGTTTAAATGATATGCTTGTATCCAGAAGGCTTTCCCAGACCGTTAATGCTTCCTCTTTGAAGAGAGGTTGAAATTTGACGAAAACGTTGTTATATGCCATGGAATGATCGACTGAAAACTGTATACCCAGTGCCTGCAGTTTTCGAAGTGGGGTAACATTTTCCTCAATCCCGTCTGACAGGGTGGAAAGAATGTAGGGAGACACTACGGTTTGTAATCTGGGAATATCGATATAGAGGTGAAAGTTGGACCTGGAAGAGAGGTTTTCAGCAAACTCGCTGTATGAAAGATCGCTCTGAAGTGTTTTTCGGAGAATGTTTTGATGAACCAACCTGGATAACGTTTGCGCTGAATTGCCAAAAAAGAGGTAATTATCAACGAAAGTGAAATGGGTAAATTCGGCCTTTCCAAATAACTTCCCAAACAGCGTTTCCGGTAATGATGGAACAGGAAACTGATAGACAGGAAACTCGGTCTCTGCATCAATCCTGTGGCGGCTAATATACCGGGAAAGATTCTGATTCTTCTTCTTAGCATAGCTCCGGATCAGATCTACGAGAGCTTCCTCTGCTTCACTCCTGCTTCTCATTTTGAAAAAAAGCAGGCTGTTTTGTGCCCGGGTAAAATTCTTGATATCCATCAGTGCAATGCCCATTTCATCTTCCAGCAATGAATAAAACACCTCCCGCACATCCTGGTCAAACAGATCCTGCATCCGTGTTATCTCATTTTGATATGCGTTTATTTTTCCTGTCTCTTTTAACAATTGTTCGTAGCGTACCTGAAATTCCTGGAAATCAGCAATCCCCAAATCGAGAAAAGCAATTGTATTTGCCGGAAGAACCTTTTCAACTTGTAAAAGAGGCGCAACCTGGTTATTCAAAAGTTTGAGCCATGAAGTGGTCGAGTCGCTTCCATATGAAAATCCATTCAGCAGTATATTATTCTCCTTGATATTGACGTCCAGTTCAGCCCATTCGCCAACAGAAACGGATTCCTTAACCACAGAACGATATTGATCATTTAAAAGAAGAGAAAATAAAACTGGTATCCGTTCGAAATTAACATAGAGGTTGGCATCTACATTTTTACCTGCCGTTCCCGATACTTTCCTGAATCCATAGGAATCGATAATCCGTTCATCCAATTCAATCTGACGCAAGGCACGTTCCAGCAGTATGGTGGATGAACTGATTATGAATAACCTATTGGAAACTGCGTATGAGAAACCGTTATCGCCGCTTCCTTTACCTGCGCCAATGTGGGAGATTTTTATCCCGTTGTACTCTTCCTGCGTAATGGTTCTGTCCCCTTTCAGATCGCCGACCAGATCCTGGATCTGCTTGTCATTTACCCCCTGTGGAATTTTTAATATCCAGATCAAACCAACGTTGTTTTTCCCGGTCTGGTGTGCTGAGACATAAAGAGAATTCCGTTGAATGAGTTCTTTGCATGTTTGAACATT
>CAYZVJ010000189.1:0-3375 GCA_964481765.1 uncultured Rikenellaceae bacterium
AGGCTGAATTACTGGCTTTATGTGCTCCTCCCAAGCAATATTCAATTATCTTTATCCTCATCGTTGAATTGGATAGATAACCGGTCACTGAAAAGCAATAAAAAAACGGTTGCCATGAAGAAACATAGAGTAATCGGATTGATGTCAGGAACCTCACTGGACGGGCTTGATATTGTACTCTGCAATTTCACCAAACAACCCGAGAAATGGAAGTATAGGATAATCAGCAGCAAGACAGTACCCTATCCGCGCGAATGGAAATCCAGACTGGGGAATGCGGATTGCCTGACCGGATCGGACCTTGTAAAGCTCGATCAGGAATATGGAGCATTCCTCGGCCATATGGTTTATGATTTTCTTTTAGAGAACCCGGAAGATCCGGACTTTATCGCTTCGCATGGACATACGATATTCCACCAGCCCGAAAATCAAATCACCCTTCAGATTGGTAATGGTGCAATCCTGGCAGCGGTTACCGGAATAAAGGTAATTTCCGATTTCAGGAGTGTTGATATAGCACTTGGTGGACAGGGTGCCCCGCTCGTACCCGTGGGTGATGAATTTCTCTTCCCTGAATACGATTATTGCCTTAACCTTGGGGGGATTGCAAATCTTTCATACAACTCCGACGGAAAACGAATTGCTTTTGATGTTTGTCCGGTAAATATGGCGATAAATTCCCTGATGGAAAAAGTGAACCTGGATATAGACCTGAATGGAGAAAAGGGGAGATCAGGCAGAATCATTCCTGATCTGCTCGTCAGGCTGAATGCCATTGACTACTATCAGTTGAAAGGACCCAGGTCACTTGGAAAAGAATGGTTCGAATCGACATTCCTGCCCATAACTGAAAAAGGTGATCTTCCGTTAAGTGATCTATTGAGAACCATATACGAACACATTGCATTCCAAATCGGAAAAGTAATACCGGGCAATGAAAAACATACTGTTCTGGTTTCCGGTGGAGGTGCTCATAATAGATTCCTCATCGAACGGATTAAAGCCAATTCACCGATGCAATTCATCATTCCTGACAAAGAGATCATTGACTATAAAGAGGCCATGGTCTTTGCCTTTTTAGGCGTTTTGCGTGACCGGGATGAGATCAATTGCTTCTCCTCAGTAACCGGGGCTTCACGAGATAGCATTATAGGTTCCGTTTATGCCGGAAAACCGTAATCAGATTTTTCACTTTTGTCAAAAAAATTTTATCTTCGCCGTTTATTTATCTATCGATCAGATCATGGAGAATTTTACAGCCTATAACCCCACAAAAATTCATTTTGGAAAACGGGTAACCGAAAAACTCGGGGAAGTGGTCCGGGATTATGGTAACCGTACAATGCTGATTTATGGTAAGGGATCAGCTGTGAAATACGGTTATTATGACCTGATCAGTCAACAGCTGCAATCCGCCGGATTGGAGATCATTGAATTTCCAGGAATAAAACCGAATCCCATTATTGAGGTTGTAGACCAGGGGATCAAGATAGGATCAGCGAATCGGGTGGATTCCATCGTTGCACTTGGTGGAGGGAGTGTGATCGATTCGGCTAAAATTATCTCACTGGGCATCCCGGGCAAGTACCCGGGCTGGGATATCATGAAAGGGAAAATTGAGCTGGATCGATCCGTACCGCTGGTTACCGTTCTTACACTGGCAGCTACCGGTAGTGAAATGAATGGGGCAGCCGTTATCCAAAATCATACAACCAATGAGAAGATCGGATACGTGAATGAACTTTCTTTTCCGAAACACTCTTTTCTTGATCCTGAATTTACCCTGTCTGTCCCCCGTGATTACACTGCTTACGGCATCGTTGATCTTATTGCACATGCACTTGAAGCTTATTTTGGCAAAGGGGAGGCGAGCCTTACCGATCGGTTCATCGTTTCAATAATCAAGGATGCGATGCATTACGGCCCGCTGCTTTTGAAGGAACTTGACAATTATGAGTACAGGGCTAACATCATGCTCGATGCTATGTGTGCACTGAACGGAATTACCAGTTATGGAAGGAATAGAGGCGATTGGGGTGTCCATGCCATTGGCCACCAGCTTTCCCTTTTATATGATATGGCGCATGGAGCAACCCTTTCAATAGCCTATCCTGCCTGGCTCAAACTGCAAACCTCGCGCATCGGAGAAAGGATCACCGGGTTAGGAAAAGATCTGTTCGGTGTCAGTTCAGCAGCTGCAACCATTGACCATTTAACAAAATTCTTCGTTTCTCTGAAGTGCCCGGTTCATCTTTGCGATATGGGAATCGACAATGACAATAAAACGGAGATCGTGCAGATCATGAACCAGAACAAGGTATCGGGAATGAATCACCTGCTTTCAAAAAAAGACCATACAACACTGGTGAACCTGATGATGTAGGATTGTATTCATTAACCAACACCGGATCATACGATTTGGTAACTAATTTTATTTGTGGAATTATATTAAATGAAAAAATATTCGTAATATTGCGGTCGTTTTATAAAACCCTTTTATTCAATCGATAATACTGCGCAGGATGGAATTAATGAAAGTTGTTGATAAAGAACTTGCCTTGCAAAAGGATTTTCCTCACTTCACTGCAGGAGACACCATAACCGTTCACTATATGATCAGGGAAGGGAATAAGGAGCGGATTCAGCAATTTCGCGGAGTGGTCCTTCAACGGAAAGGAAGAGGGCATACCGAAACGTTTACTGTACGGAAAATGTCTGGGAATATTGGTGTTGAAAGGATTTTCCCTGCAGCATCTCCCTTTATTGAAAAGATCGAGTTGAATAAACGGGGTAAAGTCCGACGAAACAGGATCTTTTACCTCCGCGAGCGCACCGGGAAAAAAGCAAGAATCAAAGAGAAGAAATTGTAAAACCCAACCGGAACCTGCTCCAGACTGCTTCCCTTCGCAAGTCCAGTACTTCTGAAATCTATAGCTGCAAAAGTTAGTAGGTTATTAGGTGTATTAGGTTATTTAGTACCTTGATATAAATCTTTGATTTTGATTTAAACTAAATGACACAGTTTATTGAATACACCCATCATAATTCGTAATTCCAAAATACCCAGTAACCAGCACCTTCTCTCTTACCTCCTCATCGTCTCCCTATCAACTCTGTACACTGAACTCTGTACTCTGTACAACTCACTTCTCACCACTCATCTCTCACTTCTCTTAGTCTTCCTTCTCCCCACTGCTGACTGGAGACTGCAGATCCCGAATTCCTTCAAATATCCTATTTGATTAGAAATTCGAGGATCCTCGAAAAAATATTCCCAATGGGATGTTTTTTCGGGACTGCGGACTCCCTAATCTTTTTTGATCCCTTCCACCTTATCTTTTGCTGCCTGAATAATCTTATCTCCTTGTTCCTCGG
>CAYZVJ010000190.1:0-3367 GCA_964481765.1 uncultured Rikenellaceae bacterium
CATCACGGATCTCATTGGCTGCTTCATCCAGGTTGGTACCCCATTCAAACTCACATGTAACGATTGACATATTATCCCTTGATGTTGAATAGATCTCCTTCAGATTGCTAACAGTGTTCAGGTTGTCTTCAATCACTTTGCTTACTGTGGTTTCAATATCTGCAGCGCTTGCCCCATTATAGATTGCAAAAACTGAAATAGCAGGAAATTCCAGTTCAGGATAAAAATCAATGGGTAACCGAAACAGTGAATATAATCCTGTGACGATCAATGCGATAAAGATCATGATCGTGGTAATGGGTTTGCGAACTGCACTGCCGTATATACTCATCTTCTTATTGTATTAGGATATTGAAATATGGATGTTATGGTTTTACTGTGTTATAATTCTCAGTGAATCCAGGTCTTCCAGCCGGTTTTGTCCGGCAAAGACCAGTTCTTCACCTCCCTTGAGCTGGTCTGAAATAATTTCGAGGTACTCATCATATCGTTCTCCGATCCGGACGAAGATTTTTTGTGCCACACCGTTTTTATTGATGAACACGTATTTATCGTTGGTACCCGGTTGCTGCATCACCGTGATAGCCGGTACTACAAGGGTTTGCTTGTTACCCAGAATGAGATTGATACGGGCAAACATACCCGGCCGCAACAATTCATCACCATTGGGGATGTGGATCTCTACACGGAATGTTTTTGTTGTTGCATCAATGGTAGGATAGATCCTGAACACTTCACCCTGGAATTCCTTTTCCGGATATACATCCGTTTTGAGTATTGCGGATAATCCCTTCTTTAGAAGTGGAAGATTTTTTTCCGGCAGGTTGATAAAAACCTTTAAACGATCGATTTGCATCAGGGTGATGATGGCGGGTTTACCGGAAGGGGTGTTGGGTGTGGGAGAGAAGAGTTCTCCTTCATTGTAGTACCTACCGGTAATAATTCCTGAATAGGGTGCTTTTAACCTGGTGTTTTCCTCAAGGTTGGCTAATATCACCTCCTGCATTTCAACCGCTGATTTCTGCTGGTCGTATACCTGCCGGGTTATTGAACCATACTGGAGGAGGGTATCCATTCGTGCCAAATCCTTTTTCAGGGTTTGGTATTGTACTTTAGTCTGGTTATATTGGGTAGGGTCCATTTCCACCAGCACCTTACCTTTCCTGACACGGTCATTTACATCGATGTTGATTGACCGGATTCTTCCAGGCAAAGCAGGAGCAAGGTTGGTTTCCTCAAAGGGTTGTATGGTTGCCGTGAGCTCTTCTGCTCTCGCTATTTCCGTATAATCGATTTTCATAACCCTTACCGGTTGAATCCGTTCCGAAGATGTGCCGGTACTCTCTTCTTTGCTTTTGGTGTCGGGGCTCTGGTTGCATCCGGTAAGTATAATACCGGCGGGAATCACGAGCGCAAAAATTAAGTTACGGTTTCTGTTCATGTTATTTGGTTTTTAATTGTTGTTAAATAAGACATCCAGCTCCATTTGTGCGGTGAGCAACTCAAACACGGCATTCAGGTAATCTCCCTCTGCCATCAGGTAATCGTTGTTTGCCTGTATCAGGTCAAAAACGGAAGCCATGCCCTGTTCGTATTTTTTCTGTGTATTTTCGACAATCCGTTCCGCTACCTCAATGTTTTCACTCTGGCTATGGAACTTATCTTTTGCTATCCGCAGGTTGCTGCGCAGCTGCTTCTCGGTCAGCCGTAGCTGATCAGATACCATGGCCGTATTGGTTCGTGCCATTTCAATGCCAATTTGTGCTTTTTTGATTTTCTGGTATTTTATTCCACTGTTAAAGATGGGCACGTCAAGCTGTAAACCAATCATAGAGGTGGGATACCAGGAATCGAAATTAAGGTCATTGTCCATGCCCATCCGTGAATAGGAGTAAAAACCGGAAAGGGTTGGCAAATAAGCGGCTTTTTCAATTTTAAGTTTCTTTTCGGCAACCTGTTCCTGTGTTTTTAGTATTCGATAGTCAATGTGATTTTCAATGACAAAATCCTGGTTCAGAAGAATATCACTGCTGAACCTTGCCAGAATCTCTTCCAGGTTACTGGTCAGCTTCAATGGGGTATCGGGATCGATTCCAAGCTGAAAACGCAGGAGGTTATAGTTCAATTCGGTATTCAGGTCAGTCGACTGCTGGTTATTTTCCAGCATCGATAGAGAGACCGAAATTTTATCGACATCGATCTCTTCCCGCATACCCACCTGCTGCATCTTTTCGGTCTGAAGCAGAATGCGGTTTAAATTTTCCACGTTGTTTTCAAGAATTTCCTTTGATTCCTCCGATATCAGGATCAGGAAGTAGTTGCTCATGACCGATTTTTTCAGATCCATTTCTGATTTTTCAAGACTCTGTTCAGATAATTGCTCAAGGAGCTGCAGGGTTTTTAACCCGACATACAGAGCACCGTTAAAAAGCATCTGGGAAGCGTAAATTCCATAGGATGCATTGAACTTTGTTCCGAATTGTACGGGGATATAGGTACCGGGCTCTCCGCCAAAAAATTCGGCAGGGATCAACTGGGTCATCAGTTTGAGGTTATCATTGAGTGATGCCGAACTGGAAATTTGTGGTAATCCCACGGCCAGGTTTTCGAGGTAATTTCTCCTGGCAATAATTACTTCCTGTCTGGCATTTATTAATGTCTTGCTGTTCTCTATTGCCAGGTTTAACGCCTCATCGATTGTCAGAGACATTGGCGAGGGTTTTTCCTGTGCGATGAGGGAAACGGGAAAAAGTAACATACCTGCCAGAATCGATCTGATAATTGTTTTCATGAGTGATTGTGAATATGCATTATTTTTATTATTTATCTATTTATAATTCAGATGTTTGGGTATGATCAGCGTGCTTATACCGTTCAAGGATCTCAATACCATCATTTGTACATAATCCCCGGATATAGGCCATGAAAATATTTTCAATCATTTCCGTTCGGTCATACTGTTCGAGCGGGAAGACTTCGCTGTTGCCGAACAAGCGAAACATCTCCTGCATAAACCGGGCAACCAGACTGGTATTTATCTCCGGGAAAAATATCCCTTCCTCTATTCCATATATAAGTAACTGCTCTGTCAGGCTGATATCATCCAGCTCGTCGCTCTTATGGATCAGTTTAAATATGGAGGGATGATATTTCCGCATATCTTCCATAAACAGGGGATTGAGGGTTCGCATTAATGCCGATTTTTCCCCAATGATCTGGTAGATCGAATCAATCACATGAGGGGAGGTCTTTATTATGTGGTTAATCCGTTTCTTTTGATCAGAAGCGAGGGATTTGACGCATTGGAGCAGAAGCGAATCCTTATCCTTGAAGTACTCATAAATGGTCCGTTTTGAGATCCCGAGAT
>CAYZVJ010000191.1:0-1986 GCA_964481765.1 uncultured Rikenellaceae bacterium
GCTTTGCCCGGTATAGGGAAACAATGTTATTGGTGCTCTCCCAGTCTTCGTTAACTACATATTCAATGTCTATCCCTTTCCATTTTTCTCCTACCGATTTTTTGATCTCTTCCCACAGATAACCTACGACCAGAACAGCTCGTTTAACTTTTTTCTCATCCAACTGATCAAGCATCCGGTACAAAATCGGCTCTCCATTCACCGTGATTAAGCATTTGTGCGTCTCTGCGCAGTGATCACCCAGCCGACTTCCCCTGCCCGCTAATAAGAAAACAGCTAATTGCATTTTTTATTGGTGGATTATTAACAATCATTAGTTTTAATGTTGTGGACAAAAATATACATCGCCAAATAATAATTACTATGAAATAGCTGTTAATTTTGAAAACATTTATCTTTACCAATCCAATAATTCATGGATCTGAACACAATGTTCCGGTTAAATAAGGATCTGTTCCTGGCTTCTGCCTTTATGGTATCAGTTTTATAAGCTTGAGGAAGGAACAACTATTTTCATTCTAAGTCATGCCTGAAATCTCGGTAGTAATCATCACACTGAACGTTGAAAACACCATTCGCCGGTGCATTGAATCCATTCAGGAAATTGCAGATGAAATTATAGTGGTTGATTCATATTCAACCGACCGGACTGAAGAGATCTGTAAGCAGTATCATACCACCTTTTTACAACATCCTTTTGAGGGGTACAAACAACAGAAAAATTGGGCTATGGCTCAGGCAACATTTGATCATATTCTCTCCATTGATGCTGATGAAGCCATTTCAGAAAGATTGAAAGAATCGATACTGGAGGTGAAAAAAAATTGGACTCATGATGCCTATTCATTCAACCGGTTCAATAATTACTGTGGCCAGTGGATAAAGCATTCAAACTGGTATCCTGACAGGAAGATCCGCCTGTTTGACCGGAGAAAAGGGGAATGGAGTGGGATCAATCCGCACGATCAGTTCATCATCTGCAATGAATCCACCACCCGGTTTTTAAAAGGAGACCTTCTCCACTGGGTAATTGACTCCTACGAAGCCCATGTCGATAAACTCAACCGGTTTACAACCATCGCGGCAAATGAGTATTTTAAAATGGGGAAAAAAGTATCCGTCTTTGAAATCTATTTTCATGGACTGTGGCGATTTTTCAAAGCCTACTTTCTTAAACTCGGTTTTCTTGACGGTTATAACGGCTGGGTAATAAGCTACTTTTCCGGTATGACCAGTGTGTTAAAATACATTAAGCTCAGGCAGATGAACCTTGAACAAAAGAAAAGGAACAATTCGCTGAAATCGAATCACAAAAACAATAAAAAGAAATGAAAATCATCATACTGGCTGCCGGGATTGGTTCGCGCCTTGGTAATCCATTCCCAAAACCACTCACCAGGCTGCGCAATGGAAAATCGATCATGCAGATGCAGGTAGACAACTTAACTACCTATTTCTCTTTGGATGATATCGTCATTATTGTTGGTTTTAAGAAGGATCTGATCATGGAAAATTTTCCGGACCTAAGCTATATTTACAATCCCTCCTTCGACCGGACAAACACCTCAAAAAGCCTGCTCCGGGGGCTTAAAAAACACCGAAATTCATCCATCCTGTGGCTTAACGGCGATGTTGTGTTTGATCCGAAACTGATAGACCATCTGATCCCATACATGGAAAAAGACCAATCCCTCGTTTCGGTCAACAATTCAGAAGTTGGTGCAGAGGAAGTGAAATACACCCTCGATAACAACGGTTTTGTCAATGCCATATCAAAAGAAGTTGAAAACGGAATGGGTGAAGCGATTGGAATAAATTTCATCGCGAACAACGATCTGCCTCTTCTTCTGAATCGGTTAGAAGAGTGTGAGGATATGGATTATTTTGAAAAAGGATTGGAATTGGCCATTCAGAAAGACAACATTCGCGTGATGGCTGTGGATATATCACAATTCGATTGCCTGGAAGTGGATTTTGAAGAAGACC
>CAYZVJ010000191.1:2086-3327 GCA_964481765.1 uncultured Rikenellaceae bacterium
ATGGCTGTGGATATATCACAATTCGATTGCCTGGAAGTGGATTTTGAAGAAGACCTTCAACATGCCAATAAACTGTTTAACGAATGAGGGTAATCCTGTTTTGTGTCAATCCGTATGCTTTCGAAATTCTTTACCCCCTGTACAAGGCGGGAATCCAGCGCAATTGTGAAATCATCTGGTACATTCCGAATAACATACTCCCTGCTTTCAAATACAAAGATGAGGTGAATTATTCCGGATCCATTGATGACCTGGTCGATTTCCGTAGTGATGTGTTGTTTGTCCCCGGAAATGAAGTGCCCCATTATTTACGGGGTGTAAAAACCCAGGTTTTTCATGGCCTGGCAGGAGAAAAAAAAGGCCATTTCCGGGTGCGTCACTATTTCGATCTCTATTTAACACAGGGGCCTTACTTTACTGACAAATTCCGCTCTCTTTCTAAAAAGTATAAGAACTTTGAGGTGGTTGAGACCGGATGGTCAAAGCTGGACACGCTGTTTGAAAAACGACCCGGTCTTAAAAAACAAAAACAGCAAATTCTCGATGAATCGGGATGTAAACAGATCGTACTTTATGCACCCACCTTTTCACCTTCGCTCACCTCAGCAGGAATACTAAAACCGGAAATCCAGCATCTGGCTGAGAAAGAAAATATTTTTCTCAGGATAAAGTTTCACGATCTGATGAACCGTTCCATTGTCCTTGAATATGAGGAATATTTCAAGCAGACAGCTAACGTTGAGATTATAAAAGAGAACGATATCATCGATCATCTGATCATCAGCGATATCATGATATCTGACACATCATCCGTGGTGTATGAATTCACGTTGCTGAATAAACCCGTAATCACCTTCAACTCCAGGTCAGGCAATATAGCCTGGCCCGATATCACGGATCCGAAAATGCTTTTGCCAACATTTCATTCTGTGGTCGAAAATGATCCCAACAGCGCGGAAAGGGAGTCCATTATTCATCAATATCACCCCTATACAGATGGTAAATCATCGGAACGAATGTATGATGCCGTTGAACAATATATCTCAGAGCATGGTGTTCCTGAAAAGAGGAAATTATCTCCTTACAGGAGATACACCATTAATTCCTACTTTCGTCATAAAAAGGGATGACAGCACCGGAGAAAATCATACAGCAAGCAGTTGTTCATTTGAGGAATGGGAACACCATACTCTACCCCACGGATACCATCTGGGGTATTGGTTGTGATGCAACCAATGGCG
>CAYZVJ010000192.1:0-3306 GCA_964481765.1 uncultured Rikenellaceae bacterium
CGCAAGCCGGGGAAATTGGTGATTTTTACTCTTTCTGCATTATAATTGATGATTAATTGCCGGTCCATACCATGTAGCAGGATATCGTTTATCACATGAGCCTCGAATACTTTAACCTTAACTGTGGATGCAGTCTCAATTTCAGTTGCCCCGAGGAAAAACCGTGCTGTATCAGAATAGGGAACATACCGCAGCGAATCAATCGGGTATCTGGGGAAAAAAATGGAATCAAGAACACTGACGTACATGGTATCCCGAATGATCAGGCCAAGTTTAATGGCTTCCGATTCAGTCATTCCTTCCAGGTAGAGGCTGTCGGGTATACTTCCGATGGCTCGAACAACGGGGAATGAATCGTATTTTACAAAACTGATCAATGAATCAAAACTTCCTGTATACCTTCCAAACTTGTCTTTAAAAGCAACCTGTGCTGTACGGATGTCTTCAAGCCGCGAAATGGTTGCCTTTTCTCTTTTCACTCTTTCTCTGTTGAATCGAATAGGTTTCATAATGCTTTCGAGAAGCAGGTAACCCAAGAGGATAATAGCTAAAGCAAGGACAATTTTAATAGCAGCTCTCATGTTGGTTCTGAGGATTTGGTTTTTAGTATTCGTGCAAAAATAAGAAAAAAATTAAATTTAATATTTAATTTCATTCTTTATTGCCGGAAATGTTAAAAAATCACATTATAGCTATTTTAAAGGAAAATCTGGGGTATGAACCAACCAGCAGTCAGGAAGCATTGATGGACCTACTGGCTGATTTTATTCTTCGTCCTGACCGGAAAGAGGTGCTCCTGGTAAAGGGATTTGCAGGGACCGGAAAAACAACGATTGTAAGTGCACTTGTAAAGACCCTTCAGCACTTCCGGTTGCGGTCGGTACTGATGGCACCCACAGGTCGTGCAGCAAAAGTATTTGCCTCCTTCGCAGGGGAAACAGCATACACCATCCATAAAAAGATCTACCGGCAGAAATCGACAAAGGATGGCTTCGGTAAGTTCGTCCTGGAGAAAAACCTGCACCACAAAACCATTTTTCTGGTCGATGAAGCATCCATGATATCAAACCAGAACAGAGAACTGTCGGTCTTTGGAAGTGGCAGGCTGCTGGATGACCTGATCACCTATGTCTATAATGAAAATTCCTGCAAGCTGATCCTTATCGGAGATACTGCTCAACTCCCCCCGGTTGGTCTTGAGATCAGTTCAGCATTGGATAAAACGATCCTGGAGGGGTATGGACTTGAGGTCCACGAAATGTTTCTGAGCGACATTGTCAGGCAAGCTCTCGGCTCCGGAATCCTGATGAATGCAACATCAATCCGCAATCAGATCGAATCAAATGATATCCGGCTTCCCTCGCTGAATCTGAAAGGCTTTGATGATATCATCCGGGTTTCCGGGGAGGATTTGATCGAGGAGATTACCGGCGCCTATGACAAATCGGGGATGGAGGGTTCAATGATCGTCGTACGGTCAAACAAGATGGCCAATAAATATAACGCCGGGATCCGAAACCAGATACTCTGGAAAGAGAGCGAAATTGCACATGGAGATTATATTATGGTGGTTAAAAATAATTACTTCTGGGTGGATGAAGATCACCAGATCGATTTTATCGCCAATGGTGATATTGCTGAAATAAGGAAAATTCTTTCCTATCAGGAACGGTATGGATACCGGTTTGCAGACCTGGTGCTTGCATTTCCGGATTACCATAATTTGGAACTGAAAGCAAAAGTAATCCTGGATACTATCATGATTGAAGCCCCCGCCTTAAACGAGAACCAAAACAAAGAGTTGTTCTATAAGGTGCTGGAAGAGTATCCCGAAACAAAATCGAAAAAACAGCGGTTCGACCAGGTCAGAAACGATCCCTTTTTCAATGCACTTCAAATTAAATTTGCCTATGCAGTAACATGCCATAAGGCTCAGGGAGGCCAGTGGCCCGTGGTATTTATCGACCAGGGATACCTGAACCGGGAAATGATCAATATCGAATACCTGCGGTGGCTGTATACGGCCGTAACAAGAGCTACCCAAAAACTGTACCTGGTGAATTTCAGGGAAGAGTATTTTAAGGATGAAGGATGAAGGATGTCGTGCCTGCCGGCAGGCAGGAAGGATGAAGGAAGTGAGTGATGAGTTGGGAAAAATTGCGGAATGCGGATTTAAAGAAAGAAGTTAAAACCTTCTTTTGTGTCAGTGGTTACGCGTCACCTTTCGATCGAAGCAATCGAATCCTTATCATTACAGGTATCAAACTCCACCTGTATGGTAACGTGATGAATGCCAAACTTTTCAGTAAGAAGCCTCTCCATCTCAATTCGTTTATAACCAAAGGTTTTTCGAACATTCCCTTCTTTTTTGCCGATACGAAGGGCGAGGTATGAAATGACAATGGAGAGGGTATCCCCGAGGTTATGCAGTGCATCGGAAATCAGTGCCAGACTGTTTGAAAAGATTCCACCCAGAAATTCCGTTATGGTGATCACCATGTTAAGAAAAACCGTGATGAGAAGGTTCCCACCCGGTACCCGGTCTCTATGATGATGATGTATTACTCTCATGCTCTACACACTAATCAATTGTACAAAGGTAAAGAGAAACGGTTGGAATATAGAATAATGAATAACAATTGAAATATCGAATAATGAACAGGGAATTACGAATGATGAAGCAAAGGACTACCAACATTTGCCCCTACGGGGGCGGAAACGAATTCATTCGGGCAGGCTCCGCTCAGTTCGCAATTCGCAATCCGCATTTCGCAATTTTTCCCAACTCATCACTCACCTATCACTCTCCCTCTCTAAGTCTCTCAGTCTCTAAGTCTCTCAGTCTCACCCTCTCATAGTCTCAGCATTAGCCTTCACCTATTATTTTAACCAGAACCCGCTTCCTCCTTTTCCCGTCGAATTCTCCGTAAAAAATTTGTTCCCACGGTCCGAAATCAAGTTCCCCGTCTGTAATGGCAACCACGACCTCTCTTCCCATAACGGAGCGTTTCAGGTGTGCGTCGGCATTGTCCTCAAACCCATTGTGTTTGTATTGTGAGTGTGGATGTTCGGGAGCAAGTTTTTCCAGCCAGACTTCAAGATCCTGGTGAAGTCCCGATTCATCATCGTTAATAAAAATACTGGCTGTAATGTGCATGGCGTTGCACAATAGCAATCCTTCCTGTATACCACTTTCAGACAGGCACTGCCGGACCTGGGGAGTGATGTTGATCAGTTCACGGCGGTTTTTGGTTTCAAACCAGAGTTCTTTTCGATAAGAAATCATGTGATTAGTTTCTAATGGTT
>CAYZVJ010000193.1:0-3288 GCA_964481765.1 uncultured Rikenellaceae bacterium
CGGTGAATTCGATCCTGGATAGGACAAAACCGCTCAAAATACCGATCGCACATGGCGAAGGGAGGTTTTATGCTCCGGAAAAAGACCTGATCGATATGAGGCACAATGATCAGATCATGTTTCGTTATTGCAATGATCAGGGTATAGTAACGGAAGAAGCAAACCCGAACGGATCGGTTGAAAATATTGCCGGAGTGTGCAACATTACAAAGAATGTCTTTGGCATGATGCCCCATCCGGAACGGGCGGCTGATGATGAGCTGGGGAATACCGATGGCAGAGTGATCTTCGAATCCATTATCCGGCTGCTTCAGGAGAAAAAAATCAGCGTCTATAATTAATCCGTCCTGATGGCCTTTTTATTCGCCAGGCGGCTCATAGACACCTGTCGGATTGGGTTAGTTTCATCCCCCTTGTTAAGGTTTGCAGGTACCGTCTGACCCATTACGGGTCTCCGCACCCGCCAGAATGAAAGAATCATTCTTTCGGGCTGACGGATGACGGATAGGGTTTGCTAGATTTTAATACCACTTACCTTACGGGGGATTTAATAAAAACCCATCGCCCGAATTTTCGCGCAGCGATTCTCCAAAGGAGTCCTACGGACCCTTGGAAAATTAAGCAACGAAGGACCTGATCGTGCCCCGGCTTTCCCGAAGGGATCACTATGTGAAAGTCCGGGGTACGACTTTTAGTTTCTTCACTACTCGTCGCCCCAGCTGTAGTGGAGCGACGAGATAGAATAGATACGCATACCATATCCCCCTCCCGGAGGGGGAAAGGTCCCCACTTCGCCCGACATAGTCGGCTTCCACCTTCGTTACAGCCTTCACCAAGGTTCCGGCTGTCGAAGAAAACTTCGGCGGATATGGTGTACTACCAACCCCGGGTTACGCCCTGATAGCATTATCAGGGCTTACCCGGGGCTATTTAATATTTATCCCCTCCGGGGATCATTCATCCCAAAAGATCAGAAAGTCCATTGCATTATGTAGGGCGACTTTCCAAGTCGCCTTGTCGACTCGGGAGAGTCGACCTACATTGACATCGTGTGATAATGATCACTACCGTCAATCCTGGAAATCAAGGACTACAATACATTATGTAGGGCGACCCTACCTCGCCGGCAGGAATTCATGGCTGCAATTTTTCTGGCTCACCGGGTGACTCGAGTCACCCGGTGAGTTATATCTTCTTTTTCCTTACCTTTATCAATAGTTAAGCACGAATTGATGATGAAATTCAGGAACTCGCTTTTATTGATTCTTCCATCCCTGATTGCTGTTGTGGTAATCGTTTCTGCACAGGAACGATCAGTACTGAAACGAAACGATTATCCGAATAGCCGGATCGATACGTTTGATGTCGTACATTATACCATTAATCTGACGGAAGTCAATTTCAATCAAAAAACCATAAAAGGTTTTACCGATCTTCAAATTGTATTAAAAAAGGATGGTATCGATACCATTATGCTCGATCTGATCGCACTGACGGTTGATTCGATATGGGTGGATGAAATCGGCATTGGTTCGTACCGGTATGATAAACGATGGATTAAAATTCCACTTCCTTTTCGCTACGACAAAGGCACATCGGTACAGGTTTCGGTATTTTATCATGGAAAGCCTGCAATCGATCCAGCTTGGGGAGGTTTCTATTTTTCAGGAAGAACAGCCTACAATATGGGAGTGGCAATGCAATCCTTTCCACACAACTTCGGCAGAGCGTGGTATCCCTGCGTGGATAATTTTATTGATAAAGCCACGTATGACTATTTCATTACGGTTGATAAAGATCTGACCGCGGTTTGTTCCGGAGTACTGGAGGAAACCTTCTGGAATGATGATGGGACAATTACATTCTTCTGGAGTATGAAACAGGAAATCCCAACTTATTTAAGTTCTGTTGCCATCTCTGATTATATAGCCATTCATGATACCATCGGAGGCGTGTTGCAGCCAATACCCTCTTCCATCTATGTTTCTCCCCCGGATAGCCTGAAGGGAGTTAACTCATTTAAAAACCTGCCAAAGTATATCGCCCATTTCGAAGATCTGTTCGGTCCTTACCGTTGGGACAGGATTGGATATGTTACTGTGCCATTTCATGGCGGTGCTATGGAACACGCTTCCAATATTGCTGTAAGTCAACGATCGGTGGATGGAACCCTGAGATCGGAAATGTTATTTGTTCATGAATTAGCCCATAGCTGGTTTGGCAACCTGGTAACCTGCCAGAGGGCTGAAGATATGTGGCTTAATGAGGGGTGGGCCAGTTATGCTGAAGCACTTTTTATTGAACGGGAATATGGGATCAGTCGTTTTAAGGAGTATGTCCGGAGTAACCATGAAAGGGTGTTGAGGACCATACATATACGGGACGAGGGTTATTTCCCGGTTGCCGGAATCCCTCACAACCTTACCTATAGTGGTACTGTATATAACAAGGGAGCAAGTGTTGCGCATACATTGCGCGGCTACCTTGGTGATGAGCTGTTTTTTCAGGGGCTGAAGGAGTATTTTAATCAATACAGGTACAGGGATATTTCATCAGCCGGATTCAGGGATTTTCTGGGCTATAGTACCGAAACCGATCTGACCGATTTTTTTAATTCATGGGTCTTTTCTCCCGGATTTCCACATTTTTCAGTTGATTCATTCACTGTAAACCAAACTATTGCAGGATACGATGTACGGCTTTTTCTCCGGCAAAAGCTGAAAGGAACGGATGCATTCTCTTTTTCCAACCGGGTTGAGGTCACGTTTATGGATAACACCTGGCATTCACATACTGCAACAATCGATTTTTCGGGAGAGCGTTCGGAAAAAAGTCTATTAATTCCTTTTCTTCCTGCGGTGGTTATGGTGGACCCTGAAGAGAAGGTTGCTGATGCCACAACGGATAATTACCTGGTTATCGATTCAGTTGGAAAGTATGCGTTCGATGCTACATATTGTGTCGTTCATGTTGATAAAGTTACTGATTCTGTTCTTCTCCGGATTGTGCATAACTGGGTTGCTCCGGATAATTTCAGGCAGGATAGAGGAAATCTGGTTATTTCAACATCAAGGTACTGGACAATTGAGGGTGTCTTTCCCGGATCATTTGCTGCCAGGGGTTCATTTTTTTATAATACAGCAACTTCGAATCGTTCAGGATGGCTTGATCCCGACCTGGAGATCCGTTCAAAAGACGACCTGATCCTGTATTACCGGGAGGGGCCGGCTGCTGATTGGGAGATTTGTGATTATTCAGTTGATGGAGATAACATTTCGGGTGAAATTA
>CAYZVJ010000194.1:0-3268 GCA_964481765.1 uncultured Rikenellaceae bacterium
TTTATCAAAAAAAAACCGCGGGAGAAATTCCCGCGGCTGTTTTTATACTGGTATGAATACAACAATTACCGGAATGAATTTCTCATATGGTGATCAATTTGTAGCCACCACCAATAGTTCAAACCGGAAACGTTATACTTTCTCATCATAGTTACATTTGCGTTGTAAAAGAAATAAAAAAATCAGAAAAACAAAAACAATATTATTTAGATTCTTTCCAAATTTCATCCTGTGCTTTCATTTGTACAGCACGCAATCGTTCACTTTCGAACATGAGGTGTATAGATTCGGACGATTTTAACATTTGTTAACAATTGGAATATTCAGGTTAACATACTATTAAAAAAGAGCTTACTGATTTTGGCATAATATCTGTGAAACTACTCAGGATTATAAAATGGAGGAACCAGTCTGAATTTTTCCTGAAAGTGGATTTATTTTCCCAGGTAAATATTCCGGTTGATCTGAAATAATCCAGTGATCCGGGTGATTTTGAATGCCGGATCAATATTTCAAGATTTCTATGTCGTTCTTTTACAATATTTTACGAAAAAACAATCCCCGGTTCTGGATAAACCGGGGATTGCAAATTCAATAACTTCTTCCAGCGGTGAAAAATAAGAAGTGTGATAATTGGGTAAACTTACAAATTTTTAGGTAAAAATTCAATAGGTTTATAAATAGTTAATAGTCCTTTCAAAATTCTCTCCTGCATACCCTATCATTATACTTCGAATTTTAAACTGACAGAGGACGTTTTGAATTTGGGAGCAGGTGCCACCCTTACGGGAGGCACCTGCCTCTTTTAACAATCACCTGAATACCAGCACTCCATCTGCAGGTAATAGGTGATTCACTTGATTTGATTTTTTTCTAATTATATATTTAGCTTTTGAATAAAGCAACCATATTGGATTTTTTTTCATCTAAAAAGTGTAATTTTAACCAGCGGTAAATTTTTATCAAAAATAAGATAAATAACTACAATTACAGGAAATTCTGGTAAAGGGATTGTTCTTCGTAATTGTACTTTTCATTGTGTTTTTTAATTATACCCTATTATTAACCTAAAATTTTTTTCTATGAAAAAATTTTCAGCAATTCTTGCACTCCTTTTATTCATGGGGTTGCAGGTAGTTAATGCCCAGGACAGGGAAATTACGGGTGTGGTTACGGCATCGGATGATGGCTTACCACTGCCCGGAGTATCTGTCGTGGTGAAGGGGACCACCATCGGGACAGTCACCGATATTGATGGTGTGTACTCCCTTGCTGTGCCTGGCACTGCGACGACGCTGGTATATTCATTCGTAGGAATGAGGACAACCGAGGTTGCGATCGGAAGTCAGAGCACCATCGACATGGTGATGCAAACGGACGTTCTCGGTCTGGATGAGGTGGTTGTTGTTGCGTACGGTGTTCAGCGGAAAGAAGCGAAAACCGGTTCTGTCGCTGTGGTTAAAGCGGACGAAATGAAATCCATTCCCGTAACCAGTGCAGATAAACTGTTACAGGGAAAGGTGACCGGCTTGCAGGTTAACAATGCATCCGGTATGCCCGGTAGCGCTACCGAGATTACCATTCGTGGAGTTGGTACGGTCAATGCGGGTACAGCGCCACTGTATGTTATTGATGGTGTTCCCGTGGTATCCGGCGATTTCACCCGGGCTGCTCTGACAGGTAATGTACTCTCTTCGATGAACCCGAACAACATCGAGTCCATTACCGTATTGAAAGATGCTGCAGCAGCTTCCGTTTACGGATCACGGGCTGCGAACGGTGTGATTTTGATCACCACAAAGACTGGACGGGAAGGAAAAACCAACTTCAACCTGCGTGTGCAGAACGGTTTCTCCAATAAGGTAGAAGGGGATTTCCGATTTATGACACCCAAGGAACTGCTTACCTACAAACGGGATGCTATCGGAAATGCAATTGATCCAGATACTTCCCTTCCATATGACCCGGATGATCCGAACAATGCTTCCGTTCCTTCTGATCCGGTGCCGGGGACAGGATATTACTATCCGCTCTCGCTCCTGGATGAAACGTTTGACTGGTGGGAAGCTGTTTTCCAGACCGGATCAACCCAAAACTACGAACTGGAAGCATCCGGTGGAAATGACAAAACACGGTTCTTTACCTCCGGATCGTATCTTGCCCAGGAAGGAATTGTGATCGGATCCGAATTTGAACGGATGAACATGAGGGTGAACCTCGATCACAATATAACCGATAATCTTTCCATTGGTGCAAAAGTATCCGGTGCTTACATGAGATGGGCTGACCAGGCAGGAAGTCTTGCCTATGCCAACCCGGTTGCAGCAGCACAATGGATCGAACCATGGATTCTCCCTTACAATGATGACGGAACCATTAACTGGAATATTCCGAATACCGGTGACTCCAACCCGCTTGGGATCATTAAGCTGAATGACAAAGGTGACAAACAGTACAAGTTCATGGGTACCCTGTCACTCGCCTGGGAAATTATCCCCGGCCTGGAATTAAGAACCGTAAATGCTGCAGATATCATCCTGGGTGAATCAAGACAATACTGGCATCCCGATACGCCTGACGGAGCTGGTAATGACGGATACATCTGGGGAGGTACCAACAACAACCGGACACTGACCACTTCAAACACCCTGAGGTATACAAAAACCTTTGCCGATGTTCATAACATGTCGGTCACCGGCGGTTACGAGGTGATGGATAACATTTACACCACCTATTCACTCGAAGGTGCAGGAGTTGGAGGAGACATTCCTTACCACTCCAATGCATCGAAAAATAAGGACATCGGGTATTCCTACTCTTCCTATGCATTTCAATCCTTCCTCGGGATATTGAACTACGACTTCGATAACCGGTACTATTTCCAGGCAAGTATCCGCCGGGATGGCAGTTCACGGTTTGGCTCAGAAAATCAGTACGCAACTTTCTGGTCAGTCGGAGCATCCTGGAACATTCACAAGGAAGGATTCATGCAGGGACTTTCCATGATCAACATGGCCAAATTGAGGACCAGTTACGGGATCAATGGAAATGCCGCGATCGGCAACTACGAATCCTATGGTGTGTATAGCTCAAGGGTATATAATGGCGAAAATGGTATGGCTCCCGCGCAGCTTGCCAATCCTTCCTTAACCTGGGAAGGAAACAAAGCCTTTAACGTGGGTCTCGATTTTGCTGTTTTTGACCGGGTTCAGGGAACCGTGGAATGGTATAACCGGGTAACGACCGACATGTTGCTTGATGTTCCGCT
>CAYZVJ010000195.1:0-3201 GCA_964481765.1 uncultured Rikenellaceae bacterium
TCATTGTAGCTGGATTATTCTGGGAAAACCTATCCAGCAATGATACGGCATTTTCAATAACGGGTATATGGATTGGTCTTGAAATGTGTTTAAGGGCAATCCTGATCTTTGTGGGATTTTCTTCCATCTCCATTGAGATTCGAAATCCTATCATTAAAGCCTTTCTAATTAAAAAGGGGTTCCGGAAAATATATTTATCTGTCTCCATGGCGTTCGCAGCACTACCCCTGATGATTGAGCGAATTTCCAATCCCTTTCATTTCCTGATCAGACCCGGAAAATCCATTTCACTCATCGCGAATGATGCTCGTTCATGGCTATCCATTTTTGAAGTGGGAAAAAAACCAACCCCGGATCAATGAAATGGACCAGGATGAACCTGACCGATTGTGAAGTTCAGAATTATCGAAAACGGGATAGAATATGTTTGCCCGCTTGATTAAAGGAAAGCCTACCCGTCATCTACCTCTTCGAAATCAACATAATCCCCATCCTCTTTCGGAATATGTTTTCTCTTATCCGGAATATGATCAATGGTTACTTCTCCCTCCTTCTTTTTCTGGTAAGGACCCTGTTGACTGTCCCGGTATTCTGTTCTATCAGGTTTCCTGAACAACCACACCAGGAGGCGTATCAGGTAATACAACCCAATTATAATCAGAATGGTTCGTAGCAGGCCAACCAGCATAGTAGAAACGTGTCAATCAGGTGACGAAGGTACGTATTTTCAGAGAAAGGTATGGCTGAAGCCTTAATTTAAAATATCAATCCGCATGAATAATCCGATGTTTTTTATTTTATCTGATCAAGGATGGTGGATGGGACCAGTGGTTTGTCTTTCAGTCCTTTTACCTTGCAGCCGAAGGTAAGGTTCAGGCCAAACCGAAAGTTCAAGGTCCGCTGGTCAAAAAACATCGGAATTTCCTGTGTGCCACCATTGTCCGAGATCTCGATCATTGAATAACTCAACGGAATTCGGTCTGTAACAAAATAAAGTTGGATTGGGCCACCCCGGATTGCCATCCCGATCCCCAGGTTATTGTAGGAGTAATTCATGATCGAATAACTCACACTGAGTGAGAAAAAATTCGCCAGCAATGTATTGGCTGAAAGGGTAAACGATTGACGGATTTTCCCATCATAGATTTCCGATCGGGACAAAAGACCCACACTGATATTGGGATGGATCTGATAGGTTCCGCCAATATATATCTTTGTTGGCAACCAGGTGTTATAGGGATCATTCGAGCTCGTAAGCTCAAAAATATCCACGATGGAATCACCAAGATTTTCAAATTCTACATCCATGGTACTGTCAAAATCCTCGCTCAATATTCCGTCACTGATATCAACACCTTGAAATTCAAATTTCCCATCCTGTTTGAAACTGTACACATCATCTTTCCACTTGATAAAGCCAAGGTCAACAACGCTTGCTGACAGGTTTATCCGTTCATTTAGCCGGTATTCCATTCCAAGATCCACACCAAAACCAAGATTACCCCCATGCTCCAGCAGGTACGATGCATCCGTACCCTTCAGTAAGTCAAGATCAATATCTCCTGAAAAAAGGGATTCCAGCCAGGTGGCATACAGTACATCAACAGGATTGCCGAGGGAGTCGGTAAATTCATAGGGCCCGGAACTATGCATGGTGAATTTCGAATGAAACAACAGGTTATAGGTTTCCGGGTCAGTGTATAACCCGATATCCACATCATCAAACGAAAGATTCGCCTTGCCAAACAGCAATTTCCCTTTAAGCCCGACCGTGAGTTTATCCGTGAAGTTTTTAGATGCCCCCACACTATACTGCCTGTAATATTTTATATCGACATTGAAATTACTGAAATCAGCCGTTTTGCCAACGTAAGCACCATTCCCTTGAAGCATTATGCCAAAAAGATCTTTGGGAAGCGAAAGCCTGAATGAATTTACATCAGAAAGATCGAATGTAAAATACCACTCTTTCGATCTGAAACCAAACGTCAGCAGGCTTAAACTAACTTCAGGAGAAATATAAAGGCGGTCGTGCAGTTTGTCCAGAAAAAGATCGGTATCATAGGATGGGTGAAGGGGTGTAATAAGGGAGTCGGCAAATTCTCCCGAACCCTTGAAAATGATATCGTCAAAGTCAAAACTGTTGTTGTCATACCCCAATGAAATGGATGAGAGGGCCGGGAATCCAATATAGACATTGCATTTCGGTTGAAAGGCAGGATTAAGATAGTGGTTCTGGGGGACTCCCATCATATGATACAGGGTGTTGTTCATTTGTGCCAATGAAAGTGGTGCATAGAAGCAAGCCATAAACAGAAGAATCCCCAATGACTTTTTACCTTGTTTAGAAAACTGGTTCATTTGTGCATGCGTTTAAATGGATCAACTCATTCTCCTATTCCCGTGAATTCAATCTAAAATTCGCTCTGATCGCCAATTTAAAATCAATCGTATAATATGAATAAATTTTAACCGGTGGTTGTCCCTGATCAGTCGTTGCCAGATCTGCTGACAACTTCATATATTTTGCCGGTTGGAGTCTGTCCAGGTCCTCTTTCTCAAATACAATTTCTGTGACCTTGTTTTCAGGGCTGGTTATTCTACCATCCGCATCCAGGTTCTCCGGATCTGAACCAAAAATGCGTTCCGGGCTTTCGAACAGGGAATCGATCAGGGTATAAAGATCATCAAGAAAATATACCTGCAGATCAACGTCGAGTGGCAGCCAGTTATCCACCTCAACCCTGAAAGTCAGGCTATTGATATGATCCGATGCATCGCCAAAATCCTCTTCAAAATCAAAATCCATGGAGTCTTCTTCAAAAGATAATCCACTGGCTGATAACCAGAGGGGAACGATGACTTCATAATCCACATCGATCCGGCTGGTATCCAGCACAAAATGGTTTCGTTCCGTTCCGCTGCCAGGATCAGCTGCAGCCCGAACTCCGTAAGTTACCAGGTTCGGTTTTATTTCAATGGCATCGGCAATATTACTGTTCTCACCGGAAACGGTAAACGGGGTAAATTTCGATTGTCCGATTTCAGCGAGGGAAGGTGCCTCTATGGTAAATGGCATATACCCGGGGTCAAATGCAATATCAATCGTCTGTCCAGACTCGGTTGAGGTTCCGCTCAGATTAAACAGTTCTCCCTGAATGGGAACCCCGAATGAATTCCGGATGTTGAAAATAAACTGGG
>CAYZVJ010000196.1:0-3191 GCA_964481765.1 uncultured Rikenellaceae bacterium
GTCACTCAGTCTCAAAGTCCCCCTCGTCTCCCCCTCTCACAGTCTCATCGTCTGTCCCTACTTAAATACAGGTTATTAAACAACCTCGTAGAGGTTGGATTATTGTAGAAAGATTTGGAATACTGAAGCTGATTTTAGCACCACTGCCTCCCGGTCCATGGAAAGCTTTCCTGCTGAAGAACAAGGCAGTTGGACCGGGACCTGCCGATTGCACAAAACCCCGGGTTGCCTATCAAAGGCAACCCGGGGCTATTCAATGTTAATCCCCTCCGGGGATCATATGGCACAACTCTGTACCCTGTACTCTGAACTCTGTACAACTTCTCCCGTCACTCAGTCTCAAAGTCCCACTTGTCCGCCATAGCCGCCGTCAAGTGGCGACAGCGGATCGTCTCTACTTCCTTACCACCAGGCAATCGGCAATCAGGTCGTGCAGTGCCTGCTTCTTTTCGGTAAGACCTGCAAGGATGTAGCCGATCATGAAGATCATACCGGAGATGATTTTCCCGAAATAGCGACCCGTAGCCCGTCCAAACGAGACCCGGTTTCCATCCATATCAGTAACCTTTAAGCTAAGAGCCATCTTCCCCAGGGTACCCTGACTCTTCGAGGCTTCCATCAATGCAAAATAGAGCCATCCGATAACAATCGATGCAATGATCCAGAGAAGTACTGCTCCGATAATGCCGGCAACTCCGAAAAAAACCTTTTCATCATGCCTGCCGGCATCAGCAATCTGGAATGCATTAAAAATGATAGATCCGATGAAGGGCAGGGCAATGAAAAAACCGATGAACCCCAGGATCAAATCGTCGATAATATAAGCTACAAACCGAAGCCAGAATCCGGCATACCTTATGGGTTCCTGGTTTTCTGAATTGATTACTTCCATAGTGATAGTTGTATTAGTTGAATTAAAGGTAAGAAAACTTTGTTAATTCGATGCATACTTACTCCACCGTAACTGATTTTGCCAGATTTCTGGGTTGATCCACGTTACAGCCACGCAGCACAGCAATGTGATAGGCAAAGAGCTGAAGCGGTATTACAGTAATTAGTGGTGAAAATGCCGGTAATGTTTCTGGCACTTCAATGACATGATCAGCCAGGTCTCTGATGATCCTGTCCCCTTTTGTCACGATGGAAATTACTGTTCCCCTGCGTGCTTTTATCTCCTGTATATTACTGACAATCTTATCATAGGAACGGTCTCTGGTAGCAACAACTATCGCGGGCATATTTTCATCGATCAGCGCGATGGGACCGTGCTTCATTTCAGCAGCAGGATATCCTTCTGCATGAATATAGGATATCTCTTTAAGTTTCAGAGCTCCTTCCAGGGCAACAGGATAAAGGTATCCTCTTCCAAGATAGAGCGCATTTGTTGAATGCTGGTAGATCCTGGCAAGTTCCCGGATTGCATCATTCGCTTGCAGCACTTCATGGATTCGTTCCGGTACCATGAGCAGCTCTTCAACCATCTTCCTGCAGGTACCTTCATTCAGTTTTTTGCGTTTTTGACCAAGTAGAACAGCCATCATGGCGAGAATAGTAACCTGAGAGGTGAAGGCTTTGGTAGAAGCCACACCAATTTCAGGACCGGCATGAGTATAGACACCCGCATCCGTTTCTCGCGGGATGGTGGATCCAACCACATTGCAAAGCCCAAGTACGGTAGCCCCTTTTTCCTTTGCCAGGCGTACAGCTGCCAAGGTATCGGCTGTTTCACCACTCTGGCTGATCGCCAGGACGACATCTTCTTTATTAATAATTGGCCGGCGGTAACGGAATTCAGAACCATATTCTACTTCAATGGGTAATCTGGCGAACTCCTCAAGCAGATATTCACCAACCAGCCCGGCATGCCACGATGTTCCACATCCAATGATGATGATTCGCCTGGCACGTTCAAGTTTGGATATGACATGTAATAATCCCCCCAGATGAACACCGGAATGATCGGGAAGTATCCGACCCCGGAAAGTATCCTGGATTGCCCGGGGTTGTTCGAATATCTCTTTCAGCATAAAATGATCATATCCCTCCTTATCAATCTCCCCGATCTTCAGATTCAGATCCTGGACTTTTGGTTCTCGTCCGCTATTGGTCAGGGATTTTATCGTGAAGTGCGATTTTTCAAGAATGGCGAGTTCATCGTCATTCATGTAAATTACTTTCTGTGTATATTCAGCCAGTGGCGTGGCATCTGAGGCAACAAAGTATTCATGTTTGCCTAATCCGATAACCAGCGGGCTTCCTTTTCTTGCGGCAAAAAGAGTATCCGGCTCTTCCCTGCAATGGATTAAAATTCCATAAGCACCTTCGACCTTACCCAGTGAAGCAACTATCGCCTGTTCAGCTGAAAGATTACCTTCAAGGTAAGTGTGCTCAATCAGGTTAACCAACACTTCAGTGTCCGTTTCACTGGTAAAAGGTATCCCTCGGGATAAAAGATGTGATTTGATCCGGGCATAATTCTCAATGATGCCGTTATGAATAATAGTAAAATTTTTTCCGAAAGAGGTATGTGGATGGGCATTTGCTTCTGTAGGTTCACCGTGAGTAGCCCATCGGGTATGTCCCATCCCAAGTGTCCCCGAAAGGGATAAGTTGTCGAGGATTTTCTCCAGATCTTTCACTTTACCAACACATTTATGAACAACCGGTGTATCGTGCATCAGCATGATACCTGCTGAATCGTATCCACGGTATTCGAGTCGTTTTAAACCATTCAGGATAATGGGGCAGGCTTGCCTCAAGCCGATATATCCTACAATACCACACATTGGTTCATAAATTTTGTTTAAGATAAGAATAATAACGGATTACTGTTGGTATCGTAACCTTGATTCTGGTAACGCCTGATCACCTGTGCGGATCAGTTAAAAGTACTTTTTACCCTCAGTGTTCCAACCGGTTCAGGTTTCGTAATGCTTCGTCACGGTTCCTCCCGCAAACACGTTGCTCAGCCTTGAATTGATGACAAACATCGGGCCGGTCAGCGGAATCATAGATCGCGCACTGATACGTATCGGTCAGATGGATGCACCGTACATTGGCAGGCTTCCCGTCAGGCATCCCCGGTATGGGGGATGAGATCGATGGTGCAATACAACAGGCTCCGCAATTTGGCCGGCATTCCATGAACTGTACTGGTTTTTAAAACGGTAAACATACAGAATTTTGATGAA
>CAYZVJ010000197.1:0-3101 GCA_964481765.1 uncultured Rikenellaceae bacterium
GCATCCGAAGCCCAGGTCTCCCTGCCAATGGTGGAGATCCCCAGGATCAGGTTATCGTATTTTTCGAGGTCACTTGCATTTGCCACTTTAACGGGATAGAGATCTGTTTTCTCCTTGCCAATCATATCGGCCAGCTTAAAGGCAATCCGTTCAACAGATCCCCCCCTTGGGCCGTAGAATAAACCGATTTTTTTCATTTCAAAATTGAGAATATAACTTTTGTTAATTTACATAAAATGGTATTCGCGTTCACAAATATAATGATCTTTTTTCTACTGATTGGATTATGCCGTATGTTCTAAAGAAGGTCCGTCTACCAACATTCAACATTGAACGTCAAACATCCAACATTCAAAGAATGAGTAACGAGTGACGGGTGACAAGTAACAACTTTCAAACTTACAACTCACTTTTTTAACTCTGTACAACATACTCTGTACTCTGAACTTTATTCGTCTCTGTCACTTAGTCTCATAGTCTCACAGTCACTTCGTCCCTCAGTCCCTCAAATTCGCTTTTCGTTTTTCGGTTGCATATATTGAATTCAATATACAAATCAGCTTCAAACATCAAGACGCCCAGATTGGTCGTCTCTACATTCGGTTTACCAGGAACTTATCAACATGTCAACCAATAATTTTTAACTTTTCACTCACCGCTCATTACTCACCTCTCATTTCTTCTTCTTTTACCGAGGATCCAGGACCGAGAACCGAGCACCTAATATTTTATATCTCATTGCTCACTTACTTCTTTAACGCTGTACTCTGAACTTTATTCGTCTCTGTCACTTAGTCTCATAGTCTCACAGTCACTTCGTCCCTCAGTCCCTCAAATTCGTTTTTCGGTAATGATGCCCGGGTCGTTTTACGTAGATCGTCTTACGCAAAAGAAATTTGATTCATGGCGATCTTTCAGTTTTACTCGAAAGTAAGACGCTACCGAAAAACGATTATCGGTCTTTTTCCACCCGTATCCTCGCATCAACAACAATAATCTCATCTCCTGATGCAATCATCGGATTGATATCCATTTCAAAGATCTCCGGGGCAAATGCGAGCAGTCCGGACAGCCGGCAGATTATATCTTCAAACCGTTTGATATTGACCGGTTTCCTTCCGCGGGTGCCTGTAAGCATCGAATAGCTTTTAAGGGTTTCGATCATTCGCCTGGCTTCACCGGGAGACAATGGTGCAAGTGCAACACTGACATCCTTCATGATCTCGACGAATATCCCCCCCTGACCGCACAGCACCATGTGTCCGAACCGGGGTTCCCGCTTTGCCCCGGCATACAGTTCCATGCCTTCCAGCATGGGCTGCATCAACACCGCGTCCGTACCGTCAATCCTCATCAACCGCTTAAAGGCATCAACGACCTCTTCCTTGTTCTCCAGGCCCAATGCAACCCCCCCCACATCCGACTTATGTACCGGTCCGATGACCTTCATAACCACGGGAAATCCAAGTTCACTTGCTGCCTGAAACGCCTCTCCGGAAGAACGTACAATCCGTTCTTCGATGCACCGGATTCCGGCTGCTTTTAACAGTCGCAATGTATCTTCCGGAGAGAGGTATCCGTTGTCCGATTCCTTAATAATGGATCGTATCCCGGGTTCATCCAACCCGGAAGGGAGAGTACCATCCGGAGCCGGTGGTTCGGTTGCATATACCTTTGACAGCGCCTTACCCAGTACCACCTCATCCGGGAAATTGATCCTGCCACGGGAAAGGAACCGGGCTATCTCATCTTTTGCGTTGATCACTGAGGGCAGTACCGGGAATATTGGTTTGCGGCAGCTGTTCATTTTCTCTTCGAGGACATCATATACCGCATGGATCGGGATCAATCCGGGACTACCAAAGATGACGATCATGGCATCAATGTTGTCAAACTTTGTTTCGCAGGCATCCATGATCTCAGCCAGTTGGTCGGCTGTTCCGGTAGCCAGGAAATCGATGGGATTTGAAACGGAGGATCCGGGATGGAGTTTCTCCAGCAATTTTTTCGCTTCTGCCCCTTTTATTTCCGGAACCTGCAATCCTCCTTCTGACAGGGCATCGGTAAGCATCACGCAGGGGCCACCTGCATTGGAGATCAACGCCAGGTTCTTTCCCGACAACTCCTTATGCATAAAAACGGAAGCCACTGCAGCCAGTTCCTGGCGGCTGTAACACCGCACAATCCCGGCTTTCCGGAAGAGAGCATCCACTGCCAGGTCTGAACTGGCAAGTGCCCCGGTATGCGAGGAGGCTGCCCGGCTTCCCGCCTCCGAGCTACCCGATTTGATGGCTGCTATCCTGCACCCTTTCCGGATCAGTGAACGTGCATGCTTCAGCAGCATGTCCGGTTTGTCAATGGTTTCAATATACAACAACTTCACCGGGGAACAGGTTTCCGTATTGTGCGTCTCATCCAGGTATTGTAATACCTCTTCAACACCAAGCTGGGCACTGTTTCCAACCGAGTAAACGCTTGCAAAAGTCAAGCCGTTGGGGATTCCCGATTCCATGATAAAAACTGCTGTTGCACCCGACCCGGAAATGAAATCACACCCCTTCGGATCCAGCCGGGGAATGGGTGTCGTAAAAACAGCATTGTAAGATGTATTGATAACACCGATACAGTTCGGACCGATCAGGCACCCGTCAACCGCATCGATCATCTCCACGATCTCCTCTTCCATTCGTTCTCCCTCTTCACTCTCTTCACCGAAACCGGCAGAAAGGATGATGAATGCCCGGGTCTTCTTTTCCCCGGTCAATACCCTGACCGCATCGGGGCAAAGCTTCGCAGGAACGGCAAGCACGGCAAGATCGACCGGGGGAAGTTCACGGATGTCCCTGTAGGAGTCAACACCCTGTATGCGGTCCATCTTCGGGTTGACCACGCAAAGATCCCCGGTGAACCCGCCGTCGATGATGTTCTTCAGGACTTTCCCTCCCGGTTTGGCAATATCGTCGGAGCCACCGACAACCACGATGCTTTGCGGATTGATTAATTGTTTGTTGATCATAAATACGGTGTTTGGTGGGCTAAAGATACAAATAAAGAGGGGAATTCGTTTCTCGGTATTCGGTTACGATGCTCAAAGAAATACC
>CAYZVJ010000198.1:0-3085 GCA_964481765.1 uncultured Rikenellaceae bacterium
GACAATTTTGAAGTGAAAGGGGGTGACGGTTTCTGGGGTCAGATGCCCCTGGCAGATAGTTTGATAACCCTGGCTGAAATATTGAAAGGGAAAGGATATGCTACAGGAGCAATGGGCAAATGGGGCCTTGGGAAGGTCGGCTCGGAAGGAGATCCCAACAACCAGGGTTTTGACCTGTTCTTTGGATACAATTGCCAGCGCCATGCCCATAACCACTATCCCCGGTATCTCATCAGGAACCAGGATACCGTCTGGCTGGAGGGAAATTCGCGTGAACTATATGGTGAGCAGTATTCCCAGGATCTTTTCATCGAGGAAGCGAAACAGTTCATTTCTGAGAACAGGGATAAGCCATTTTTCCTCTATCTGCCTTTTATCATACCACACCTGTCAATCCAGGTACCTGAAAAGAGCCTGGAAGAATACAAAGGAATAATTCCTGAAGAGGAGTATGTTCACCGGGGTTATCTTCAGCATCCTTTCCCGAGAGCAGGGTACGCTGCCATGATCACTCACATGGACAGGGGAATTGGTGAGATACTTGATCTTCTGGAAGAGCTGAGAATTGATGAGAACACACTGGTTATTTTTACATCCGATAACGGTCCGACTTATGACCGGCTCGGAGGATCTGATTCAAAATTTTTTAATAGTGCCGGACCCTTCAGGGGACTGAAAGGAAGTGTTTATGAAGGGGGAATCAGGGTGCCCCTGGTTGCATGCTGGCCGGGGAAAATTCAACCCGGATCGGTTGCTGATCATATTGGAGCATTCCAGGATCTGCTGCCCACACTTGCCGAAATTTCCGGTGCCGATTTCCCGGCAAACATCGATGGGATACCCTTTACCCCTACCCTGTGCGGTAAGGAAGATCAGAAAAACCATGAATACCTCTACATGGAATTTCCATCATACGGAGGGCAACAAATGGTGCGATTGGGTGACTGGAAGGGCGTACGTCAAAACATTTTCAGGGACAGCCTGCATATCGAGTTGTATAACCTGGCTGAAGATATTGGTGAGGTAAATGACATCTCAGAAGACCACCAGGATATCGTAAAACGGATCGAGGAGATCATGAAAACCGCCCGTGTCCCTTCGAGGGAGTTCCCGTCGGGCATCCTGGATAGGATGCAGTTAAAGGTTAAATGAAAAATGTTAAATGTATAATAGATAGATGAAGAAGAAGGTTAGAAGTTTTGAAGATTTAGAATGTTGGAAAGCCTGTAGAGAAGTAAGGTGTTTTATTCAAAGCTTGATCAAGAAATTTCCGGAAGAAGAAAGATTTGCTTTAACGGATGGCATGAGAAGGGCATCTTATTCAATCACAGAGAATATTGCCGAAGGCTATGGTCGTTATCATTTCCAGGAAAACATTCAGTTTTGCAGGCAAAGCAGAGGATCACTCTATGAAATTAAAGATCAACTCATTAGTGCCCATGATAACAATTACATATCTGAGGAGGATCTAGCAAAGGGGCAAAAATTGATAATGATTGCACTGGCACTATTAAATGGATATATAAATTATCTGAATAAAGCAAAATCGAGGAATCAGAAACCAGATGAGAACATTACAGCAGAAGATATTGAAGAATATAACATTTAACATTTTTCATTTAACCATTAACTAAAACCATTTGCATGAAAGTAAAACTTCTCTACCTGGCTTTTCAATTTATTATATTTGCTACACAATCCACCCTCCCCCAATCCCTCGGTGGTGGAGAGGCGAATCCCGGGCTTACAACCCACCAGGAGGCACTGCAGCAGTGGATGGATATGCGGTTTGGAATGTTCATCCACTGGGGACCTGTAACGCTGCGGGGAACCGAGATCGGATGGTCCCGTGGACCCCAGGTGCCGATTGAAGAGTATGATCAACTCTACAAAGAGTTCAACCCGGTTTTGTTTGATGCTGCCAGATGGGTTCAGATCGCGAAAGAAGCAGGGATGAAATACCTGATCATTACTACGAAACACCATGATGGTTTTTCCCTCTGGGATTCAAAATTTACAGATTATGATATTGCTTCCACACCCTATGAAAAAGATATTATCCGGCAACTTTCTGATGAATGTAAAAAACAGGGTATCCTGTTTGGGACATATTACTCCATACTTGACTGGCATCATCCGGATTACACCACAAGGTATGGCGGAGATCCGAGACCGGTTGAGGAATCTGATATGACCCGGTATATTCCCTACCTGCATGGCCAGGTGGAAGAATTGATCACAGAATACGGTACAAACATCCTCTGGTTTGACGGGCAATGGGAGGATTCCTGGACACATGAAGAAGGGATGAAACTCTACCGGCATTGCCGGAATCTTCGGAACGATATCCTGATAAACAACAGGGTGGATAAAGGACGTTTCGCCGGAAAAGATATCAGGGAACCGATATATGCCGGTGATTTTGGCACACCGGAACAAAAGATCGGGGAATTCAACCTGGGATTCCCCTGGGAATCCTGCATCACCATTTGCAAACAGTGGGCATGGAAGCCCAACGACTCACTAAAATCCAGGAAGGAATGTATCCAGACCCTTGCATTAACAGCGGGGGGAAACGGGAATCTCCTGCTGAACGTTGGCCCAATGATGGATGGTAGAATCGAACAGCGGCAGATTGACCGCCTGAAGGAGATTGGGGAATGGTTAAACAAATATGGTGAATCAATCTATGGGACCCGGGGAGGTCCGTTTAAACCACAACACTGGATCGCATCAACACATAAAGGGAACAAGATCTATATTCACCTGCTAAAATGGCCGGATGGAGAATTAATCCTGCCTGTGATAAAAAGTGTTAAAGTCAAAGGTGTAGAATTGCTGAAAGACAAAACGCTGACCTTTGAACAAAAAATGGGAGAAATAGTGATCCACTTGCCGGAGGAGCCTGTCGATCCGGATGACACGGTTCTTGTGATTGAACTGAACAAACCCCTGGAAGGTTTTACACCCATGGATGTGCCGGAACATACTCTGAAGAAATAAAATGAACGGAATGACTATGTCGCCCCTTCAGGGCTCAATATATTTGCAATGCATGGTTTCTACTATATATCGTCCCTTCGGG
>CAYZVJ010000199.1:0-1124 GCA_964481765.1 uncultured Rikenellaceae bacterium
AAAAAAAGATTATAAATTTGCGGTCTGTTTGCCTCCTTAGCTCAGTTGGTAGAGCAGCTCACTCGTAATGAGCAGGTCGCCGGTTCAAGTCCGGTGGGAGGCTCAAAATAAGGTTGAAGGTTGACAGATTAAGGATGAAGGGTGAGGATTTTTTCTGTCTTTTTACTATTTTCATGCCTTACTTAAACGGGAGTACCTGTCTGCCGGCAGGCAGGGCTCAGGGGTAGTCCGCCAGCTGGCGGATCCCACCTGAGGGTACCAACGCTTTCATTTGCCAGCTTTTGATCTTTGTAATAGTATGATATAAGCGGGAGTAGCTCAGGGGTAGAGCATCAGCTTCCCAAGCTGAGGGTCGGGGGTTCGAATCCCCTTTCCCGCTCAATTAGTCTATCGGAAACAGTTAAACGATAAGCCCACCATTAACCACTAACTTTTAACAATTAACTTTTCAACCATTAACTTAATTTTTTCAGTCGTTCCAGCAGTGGCGGATGGGAATAGTGAAAAAAGACATACGCCGGATGGGGTGTCAGGTTGCTCAGGTTTTTCACCGACAGTTTTTTCAGGGCGGAGGCAAGGGCTTTCCCGGTGTTGTGATCCCTGGCAAAGCGATCTGCCTGGAACTCGTTTCTTCGCGACAGCACATTCATACCCAGACCAAGAAGCATGGAGATCGGGCTGTAGAGCATGGCAAAGGCGATCAGTCCCAGGTGAAATCCCGGAACCGCTGAACCCAGCGCTTCTGAAAGCACCGGGTTTCCGATAAACAGGGAAAGTATATAGAGGGTGATGCCGGTCTGAATGGTGGAAATGACCATGCCGGCAAGGGTATGTTTCTTCCTGTAATGGCCAATCTCATGTGCCAGTACCGCAATGATCTCATCCTTACTGAGATCGTTGATCAGGGTATCAAAAAGGACAATCCTTTTCTTTGCTCCCAATCCGCTGAAATAGGCATTTGCTTTTGTGGATCGCCTGGAGCCATCGATCACAAATACCTTATCGAGCTTAAATCCTGCTTTTTCACAGAATGCACGGATCCCGGTCTTCAATTCACCCTCTTCCAGGGGTGTTTGTTTATTGAACAGGGGAACGATCAGTGTTGAATAAAACAGGAGCATAAA
>CAYZVJ010000199.1:1224-3082 GCA_964481765.1 uncultured Rikenellaceae bacterium
CCGATGAGTATCGGATGCCCGGTGAGGCTGCGTGCCCATCCATCCACCAGCGCAAAACCACCCAGCAGCAGCATGAGGAGCATGATAACCAGATTAACGCTATCGGTAAGGTAGCTGAACCTGCGGTTATCACGCTGGTATGCCATCGACTTTCTATACTGTTCGGGGTCATAAATGCCTTCCAGTTCTGGCGGCAGTTTGTCCGACCACTTCAGCCCATTGAGGTAATTCAGGATGCGTTCAAGGATATAGCTGAAAAGCAGTATCCCGATGATTATCAGGAGGATTGGGTTAAAAATCATACTGTTTTTTCACAAAAATTCGATGGTTTATAATGTTGAGGTAGTTTTCCACAGCCCAGTTCTTCTCCAGCAGGAAGGATTTAATAGCCCAGCTTTGTGCCAGCTCAAGTTTATCTTCCAGTTCACACACAAGAGCCATATTGAAAGAAGCTTTGGCAGCGATCGATTTATTCTTGTTCCCGGAAAGCTCTTTCCAGATCATAGCTGCTTCTCTCCACCGGTTATTGGATGCTTCCAGGCAAGCTTGTTTCATTAATTTGTGATTGGTACAATAATAGAAACGTTCTGTTTTTACCCATGTCGATACAATTCGTTTCCCGTATCCGTTTCCTGCCCAATAGAAGGCTTCCAGATAAGCATTCTCCGGTTCGGGCAGCAGCGGCACATCATACGATGCCTGTGGAACCTCAGAGGACCAGATCACGGTATCAACATAGAGGTATCGTTCCAGCCTTTCACCGCCCGATGCATTGTAAACAGACCAGCGAGCTGCCAGCATTAAACCCAGGTTATAGAACTGGATTACTTCTATATTCCTTCCATCGCCGAAAGGTTGATATATCCAGGTACCAAACAATGTGTCTGAAGCATATACCCCTTCCAGAATGACCACTATATCGGTGTTGGCATTCAAACAGATCTCCGAGATAAAACCGTCGACCAGTGTATCTTCAGGGTGGTATGAAAGATGCATGAGTGTTTCTGATGCTACCGTATCACGAACCACGCTATCAATGCCCGGTGATACTTCCAGCAGTTCCTGGAAGCCCCTCAGGCATTCATTAAGCACTTTCTTCCTGAATGTTGTATCAGTGAGCAGCGAGTCCGGATGCCTGGTAAATAGTGAATCGGTTATTCCGATCAGGGTGTTACGGCTGATCAGGGTGGCGGATTGAAGTCCCGGGTAAATCAGTGTATCCGGTGGAACAAGTACCTCCAGGGATAAGTGTTTAATGGATGTGCATCCTGAAAAGATGATCCATCCCAGACAGAGCAGGTTAACAATGGTTTTGGCGGAATTTGTTCTCATAGTACACTGCTGGCCTGATTATTGCATATCCGGTTTGGGTTCCTGCGTTGATTTCCGTTGATTCAGGATCTGATGGTAAGCTTCAATAAGTTCATGAGGATACCGTTCCATGGCACTTTCGACCAGATCAATTGCTTCCTCCAGTTTTCCGTTCATTTCACTGACAAGAGCAAGATTGTACCTGGCACTGCCGGCGATTTTGGGTTTAGGGTTCTCAATATTCTTCTTCCAATATTCAGCAGCTTTGTCCCAATACCGCATCTCAACAAAATTATTAGCCTGTTTGAAATCATCATTTCCGGATGTGAAGTATTTCCGTTCAACTACAGTTTTCCGCGGAGAAATTCTTCTGGCAAACCGTGCACCGGCAACATAACCGGCATCCTCTATCGCGTTTTTTATTCCGGGCAGTGACCTTTCGGCTTCAACCTTCGACATTCCTTTGGCCTCCGTAAAAAGAGAGTCAGAGTATACCCGATCCAGAATAACCTTTCTGTCGGCAGGATAATAGATCTTCCATCCGATA
>CAYZVJ010000200.1:0-3047 GCA_964481765.1 uncultured Rikenellaceae bacterium
ACCTCTATGAAAACACGCACGTTAGCCTTAACATCACAGGCATGCATTCAGGAACCCATACCCTTACGGTGAATGGAGTGGAGGATGAGGTGGGGAATGCAATATCCGACGAAACTTTTGATTTCGCCTATACCTCCGCAAACATTCCTGAAGTCCGTGAAAACCCGGTAACCATCTTCCCGAATCCGGGTGATGGAAAGTTCTTCTTGCAGGCAGAGCTCCTTACTGCATCCGCACTGAATCTTCAGATCTACGATATTGCCGGGAAAGTGGTATTTGAAAAAGCCTTTGAAACCGCCAACGGCACTAACCTGATTAAAGTGACCGATGCAAACCTGCGGGCAGGAATCTATTTCGTCAGGATCGTTGCTGATAATAAGGTGTATCTGCAGAAGCTGGTTGTTGAGTAGAGAGGGGGGAAATGCCTGCCTGACGGCAGTCCATGGAAGGTTTTCCCAATGAATGGCAATGCAGTTGGACCGTTTTTTAAAGGGGTTGTCATCCCTGGTCTACCAACATGCCGCTCCCATGGAGCGGAAAAGATATTCTATTATATTATTATGGGGCCCGCCCCGTGAAATAGCAGTATAGCAGCCCTGCTTTGCAGGATTTCACTGGGCTCCGTAGGAGCCAGACGTTGATCTTCACTTCTCTTTTCCTGCGAAATAATCCATCTCCCGGCTAAGGTCCAGGAAGGGATACCTCTTCTGCACATCCCGGGTATATTTAAGGCTTTCCTGAAGAAACTTCCTGTGGGATTCCGAATCCGGTTTCATCGGCCGGTGGGCAACTGCCTCCAGTATCTTTTCTATCTCTGAGATGATCTCCTGACTCTCCTTCTCAATAAAAGAGTGTTTAAACAGCCGCCAAATATACTCATTGGCTGTCCGGTTCAGGTGGATCATATCCTCGGCATAGAACCGGTAATCCCTCAGATCATCCATCACGATCTCATAGGCAGGGAAATATGCGGTTCCAGGAAGATTCTCCTTCAGGTTGTGAATAGCCAGAAGGAGGGTGGCTTTGCTAACCTGGTTCCCCACCGCACCATCTTTCCAATGCCTGACAGGACTTACCGTAAAAACAACCTTTAACCGTGGATTAAATTCCGATAATTCATTCATCAGGTCCACGAACATCCTGGTGATTTCTCCCGGTGAGAGCATCCTTCTCTCAAATTGATCCGCCGGAATCTTATGACAATTTGAAACCACCTGTCCCGACTCTTTCCAGGTAAAAACCCGTGCCGTACCAAATGTAATAAACAGAAATTCAGCCGTTTTCAGAAAACCGGATGAGTACCGGACACCGTCATTGATAGTTTTCAGACATTGTTGAAGATCGGGGTGAGAGAAGCTGGTTTGGTGATAAAAACTCAGCCACTGATGATCAAAATAATGAAGCTCTTCTTTTGTAAATTCCTTCTCCCGGATCAGCACGTCGAGGCAATTTTTAACCGACCAGGGATTATAGATCACGCCAAACGGATTGACATCCACCGGGAATTTCAGTTCCGTCAGTTTTTGTCCGATCTGTTCCGTAAAGCATGATCCCATGAAAACGGCCGGCTTTGTATACGAAAGCAATGAGCCGTTAACCGGTATTGGGAAAGTGGTACGATACAGTTCCATTGGGTTATGCCCGTTTGATATTCATTGTACACCTCGTTATTCAGGAAGAATCCGAATTGACTGACAGGGTATCTTTTTCTGTATAGATCCTGATCCAGTTCAGAACAAAATCAAACACTGCCTTTTTTTCCGGTTCATTATGCAGCTCATGGGCCAGGCCTTCCCAGATTTTCAGCCAGGTAGAGGATTTCGCCTTTTCAGCAAACTCAATCGTTGCCTGGTGTGATGTGATTTTATCCAAGTCACCATGCATCAGGAGTACCGGGACATCGAGTTTGCCGGCATTTTCCAGCGCCCATAACCCAGAATCCATCGACGAAAAGGCAAGTCTTAAACATACTCTATTATGCACCAGGGGATCATCCACATAGCGCTGTACAACATCCGGATCTCTTGAGAGATCGTTTACGTTAAAGTTCGATTTCTGAATCAGACCCGGTACCAATCTTATTAAAATTCTTCCAAGCTTCTCCTGAATCGCGGGAATATCATAAGCTAACCTCAACCAGGGTGAGGATGCAATGGCACAGGTTGGTTTTACCTCTTTCCGCAAAACATAATTAAGAACCAGGTTCCCTCCAAGGCTTTGTCCGAAAAGGATATCGGGAATATCGGGGTGCCGTTCCCGGGATTTGCTCAACAACAATTCAATGTCTTGAAGGAGAATCTCATAGGAGGGTGTATGCCCACGTTTACCTTCCGATCTTCCATGCCCGCGCTGATCAAAACCGATCACGGCATATCCTTCATTCACAAAAGCCGAAGCCCAGTGATTATAACGGTTGATGTGCTCCCCTATACCATGAACGAGACAAACGACTGCATGCGGAGTCTCTTCCGGATCCCATACTTTTACATAAAAAGCAAGATTGTCTGATGATTGCCATTGTAATTCTAATTCCTTCATTGACTACTCTTTTAACAAGGTATTCACTAAATTAATTCTAAATGATGTAATTTTATACAATAAAGTAAAAAAAATGTGCGATACGATACAAATAAGCACCAATAATCACAACGGGCTGTATGATATTACAAACCAGGTAAAAAGCATAGTCGGTAAAAGCAATATAACCAACGGGCTGGTAAGCGTTTATGTTCAGGGAGCCACTGCAGCCATTATGATACAGGAGAACTGGGATCAATCGGTGCAAACCGATGTAATCAATCTTCTGAATAAGCTGATCCCCTTTGGTGTATGGGAACACGATCACCAGGATAATAACGGCGATGCCCACCTGAAAGCCGGCATTGTTGGTCCTGGCGAAATCATCCCCCTCATAAACGGAGAACTGGGGTTATCGACCTGGCAGAATATTTTCCTGTGTGAGTTCGATGGCCCGAGGGACCGGAGGAATGTGGTGGTAACGGTGGTGAAAGCGTAAAAACAGGCTGAGGCTTCCTCCTCCTTCGCCC
>CAYZVJ010000201.1:0-3046 GCA_964481765.1 uncultured Rikenellaceae bacterium
CCGATGGTTTCCAGTTCCGTTATGCATACTTCCAGGATCTCTCTTCCCTTCTTTTTGCAGGTATCGAAATGAGCCGACGTGCCCAGTGTGTCCCGCAATGACCAGCTGCTCAGGTCATAATGGATATCGTTAATTTTTTTGATTTTCTCGGAATCCGGGCCGAATATTCGGTCCAGTACCAGTGTCGTGGAATCTTTCCAGGAGTCAAGATCGAAATCTTTCGAATTGAGCTTCTCGATCTGTTTTTTAAGAAGTGTTATGTATTGTTCTTTCATGGCAGTCAATTTGATTATAATGTCATTCCAATCACCACCACATCATCCACTTGTGGCAGGTCTCTTTTCCATTGCACAAACGTCTCATCAAGCATTTTCTTCTGCTCAGCCATAGGAAGATGACTGTTTTTGATCAGCAGATCCTTAAACGGTTTGTATTTGAATTTCTTCCCTTCGGGGCCACCAAACTGATCCGCATAACCATCGGAAAAGAGATAGATTGAGTCGCCAGTCAGGAGATCGATAGTATGGGTTGTAAAGGGTTGACTGTCTCTGGCATGAATGCCGATGGGCATTTTATCACCCTTGGTTTCAGTAATTGTTCCCTGTCGCAGAAGATAGAGCGGATTATTTGCTCCGGCAAATTGCAATTTTTTACTTTTTTCATCGATGATACACAATGCCATATCCATGCCATCTTTCGTTTCACCTTCGGTTTCCTTCTGTCGCAGTGAATGGATCACATATTGTCTCAACCGGTTCATCAATTCACTGGCATCAATTGTATTCATCCTGTTCACAATTTCATTCAGGTAGGCAACTCCCAGCATGCTCATAAAAGCTCCGGGCACACCATGTCCTGTACAATCTACAGCAGTAACGATCAATTTTCCATGCTTTTCCTTCATCCAGTAGAAATCACCACTGACAATATCCTTTGGTTTGAACAGAATAAAGTGGTCGGAAAGGAATGCATTGATGATATGGGGTGGAGGGAGCAGAGCCGTTTGTATTCTTTTTGCATAGTGGATGCTGTCGGTAATTTCCTGTTTTTGTTGTGTTATCATATCCCGCTGCTGGGTTGCCAGGTCTCGCTGGGCTTCAATTTCATCCCGTTGGGCTTCGATCTCCTCTTTTTGGTGTACTACTTCAAGGGTCCGTTCACGTACTTTTTCTTCCAGGATCCTCTTTTCTCTTCTCAGGTTTCGTTCCCGGATTTTCACAAATCCCACAAAAATTCCCAGCACAACAAGGCACGATGCAAGGAGGAACCACCAGGTTTGCCAGAATGGAGGTTCCACGGAAAAGCTGAACGTGGCCGGATACTCATTCCAGGTATCATCTTCGTTTGCTGTCCGTACCATAAATGTATAATCACCGGGTGGCAGATTGGTGTAGGTCATTTCCCTCTTTTTACTCGGGATAGACCAGTTATCATTAAATCCATCCAGCTTCCACTGGTAATTCACGTAATTTGGTGATTTCAGGTAGATCCCGATGAATTCAAAAGAGAGTGAATTCTGGTTATAAGGAAGTACAAGGTTTTGAGGCAGTTTGAACCGGCCGGAAACGTCGTCGGCAAGATTTGAATTTTCCCACAGGATATCGCGGTTGGGAATAGCTACACTGGTAATGTGTGTATAGGTTTCGATGTTGTCTGTACGTTCAGCCAGCGGGTTATAACAGGTTACTCCCTTCACTGTTCCAAACCATATTTTCCCGGTATTATCCTTGCATACGGAATTGCTGTGGGTTTCTATACCAAGGAATCCCTCTTCCTGTCCAAAGTGTTTTATCCGGATGATCTCTCCGGTTCGTGAAAAACTGATCTTGTCAACCCCTTTCTCCGATCCTGCCCACAGGTTATCGTTATCATCAAAAATCAGCTGGTTTATGGCGTTGGAGTGTAGCCCGTTTGCAATGCTGATGTTCTTTCTTGATGTGGTGTCGATTCCCTCTTCGGTCAATGTGTATGTAAAGATTCCGCCACCTTTGGTCCCCAGGAATAGTTTCCCTGTTCCATCACCGATGATGGTAGAAATATTATCCTGCGTCTCTTCAAGATGGTACGTGGTTATGCAGTTATCCCGGTAGAGGGCAAATCCGTCATAATCAAAACCGATCCATATGTTTCCATACAGGTCTTCATGCATAGAGGACACGGGAAAGTCGGGGTAGCCCCCCTCCGGATTAAAATCACGGATGGTTAACTCGTGTAAATTGCCTGTAGGACACTGGATAATACTGATACCGGAAGCCGTTCCGATCCAGTAATTATGCTGTGAATCTTCCAGCATGGCCAGCACTTCATTATTTTTTAATCCATCTGATTCTTCAAGATTCCGTCGTACGATCAGATTGAAGATGGTGATCCCTCCTTCTGTTCCAAACCAGATATTGCCGGCATAGTCCATCATCATGCTGCGGACAACATTATTGATCAAACCATTCTCTTCAACTATTTTTCTCACCCTGAAGACACCCTGGCTGAATTCCAGTTTGTTGGCTCCTTCATAGGTTCCCAGCCAGATATTGTTTTCCTGGTCAGACAGAACAGTGTTTACCTGGTTATTGGAAAGGTTATCCTCTTCAGTATAGTGGACGAACATATCACCACTGTACCTGTTTATTCCTCCGAAAAATGTACCAAACCAGAGGTCTCCGGCGGATGTCCGGATGATGGAGCGGATCCGTGCATTACTGAGCCCCTCCTTTTCGGTATAACTCTGGAACCTGTTTCCGGACAGTTTGCTGACCCCGTCTACTGTACCAAACCACATGTTCCCCTGGTTATCCTGGCAGATGGCCCGTATCCGGTTGTGGATCAGACCGTCCTCGGTAGTAAATACCCTAAATTCAGAGCCATTATAACGTACAGCACCATCCTCTGTGCCAAACCAGAGGTTTTTTGAACCATCTTCATAAATGTACAGTATCTGGTTATCCAACAGTCCGTCTTCCGTGGTAAAATTTTCAAAGGTTCGCCCATTGAACCTGCTGATCCCGCCATCCGTTCCAAACCACATGTATCCTTTTGAGTCTTTCAGCAT
>CAYZVJ010000202.1:0-2954 GCA_964481765.1 uncultured Rikenellaceae bacterium
TTGTTCCACTCATCATTCCAGAGTGTGTACTCCACCACTTTAACACCATTTAACCAGTGTTCAACATGATCATTTTCGATAATAATCCGGGAGGAGTTCCATTCACCTGCAGGTTTGATCTTGGTCCTTTGCGGAACATGCATGCCATAATTCGCACCTGTCGTCTGCCACTCTTCCAGTGGTTCGGGAAAACCAAGATCATCAATGATCTGATATTCCGGTCCTGTAGCATAAGCAGCCGGATAATCTCCCTCAACCACATGATACATAATTCCACTATTCCCGCCCGCGGAAATTTTCCATTCAAGCGCAAGTTCAAAACTACCAAACTCCTCATCGGTTATGATATCCCCGCCAATATCCCCTCCTTTCCCGAGAGCAACCAGGTTACCATCCTCCACGGTCCACCCCTCATCCATCCCTTTCATGTTATAACCTCTCCAACCTGCAGTGGAATATCCGTTGAAGAGGAGCTTCCAACCCGCTTCAATCTCTTCATCGGTTAATCGATTATGCACTTCTGTCTGGCCCATTATCGTATCCGTACTTTGTACTTCTTCCTTATTATCTGTCGAAGTTCTTCTGCCTACACATTCAATCAACAGGATGATTCCAACAAATAACAGAAGAAAAAAAATGAGAAACCGTCTACTTTTCATGAAATAGAAATTTGAATGACCACAACACCGTTATGGTAAATTCAATGATTGGCAAGTCAATCTGATTGCTGCAGAGTTATTCCAATTCACCCATGAATTGTAAAAAGAATTCTTTGCATTCCAGTTTACTACAGCTATCAAAATTAACCTTTTTTTTCTATTTCATTCCGGATTACCATACAAAACCATCGAATTATTCAACCCGATTATTGAGGGGTGGTTATTGTGGTATTTTTTGTTTACATTTATTTATATTATAAGTACAAAAGGAGTACATGGGAATGGGTTCATTGAGCTCCATAATATCGATATCGTGGAAAACTCTTTTCGCGGTTGCCAGTTTCCTTATTATTGTAATAGCTTCCAGGCAAATTGCCGGGCTGTTTCAGAAGGTAAGGTTACCCCTGATTACCGGGATGCTCTTCATGGGGATTATCTGCGGGCCCTTTGTTCTTAACCTGATCTCGTTTGATTCGACAGCTAATCTTACTTTTATCAACGATATAGCGTTGGCTTTTATCGCTTTTGCTGCGGGTTCGGAACTTTACGTCAAAGAACTGCGGAGTCGTTTTCGCAGCATCCGATGGATGACAATAGGGCAAATGGTATTTACCTTTATCTTCTCCACCCTTCTGGTATACGCTATTTCCAACCTGGTGCCCTTCATGTCTGGCATGAAACAGGTAGAAAAGATCGCAATAGCCCTTTTAATATCCACGATATTTGTTGCAAGATCACCCGCAACCCTGATTGCTGTGATCAACGAATTGCGTGCAAAAGGGCCATTTACACAAACAACGCTTGGTGTTACTGTTCTGATTGATGTACTGGTAATCATTTTATTTGCTGTAACCTTTTCATTATCGAACACCCTGATTGTAAATACAGGATTTAGTTTTCGATACATCATTATGCTCGCTCTGGAACTGCTGGTATCTTTTGGAATTGGCATCATCCTTGGAAAGTTCCTTGAATTCCTTTTAATACGCAGGTTATCCACTATAGTAAAGACCGGATTATTATTACTAACCGGTTATGGAATTTACCTACTCTCGCACGGGGTCAGGTTGGTCAGTGAACGTCATTTCTCCCTTGATTTTTACATTGAACCACTGCTTGTCTGTATAATTGCCAGTTTCATGATCACTAACTTCACCCGGTACCGGAGGGAATTTCTGAAGATCATTCATGACGCATTACCCTATGTTTATGTTGTTTTTTTCACGTTGATCGGGGCTTCAGTTCATCTTGATTTATTACTCGGAATTTGGTTCATTGCTCTCACCTTTTTCATGATCCGGCTGATCACGCTCATGATTGGCAGTTGGGCGGGTGGAATAATGGGAGGAGATGCATTCCGATACATTAAAATAAGCTGGATGCCCTATATTACTCAGGCAGGTGTGAGTCTCGGACTGGTAACGGTTGTTGCCACGGAGTATACGGATTGGGGAGCAGAATTTGTTGTCCTGATGATCTCTGTAATTGTCTTAAACCAGATGGTGGGTCCGCCCATGTTAAAATGGGCAATTGGTCTTGCGGGTGAAGATCACTCCAGGGCAAGAGGAACAAATGACATACAGCGTAAGGTCGTGATTTTCGGATTTGAAGATCAATCACTTGCACTGGCAAGGCAACTTGCTGATCATGATTGGATTGTGACCATTGCCACATTGAGTAAAGGAATTCCAAATCCATCCATTCCAAATGTTACGGTTCGGTATATACCGGAGATATCCCTCGAATCGCTTAAAGAGGTTGGCGTTGAAAAGGCAAATACCATTGTTGCAATGAAAACCGACGAGGAAAACCTTACTATCTGCGAACTGGTGTATGAGAATTTTGGCACTCAGGAAATGGTCGTGAGGATGAATCACCGGTTTAATATGAAACGGTTTCATGAACTTGGGGTTTTGATTGTCGAACCATCAACTGCCATGGTGAGTTTGCTGGATCATTTTGTCCGATCACCAATCGCAACAACGCTATTATTGGGTATGGAGGAAGATCAGGATACCGTTGATATCGTGGTGAAAAACCGGGATCTTCACGGCATGGCGCTCCGGAATCTTCACCTTCCTTCGGATATCCTTATCCTCTCAACAAAGCGACGCGGACATCCGATCATCTCTACCGGTTATACACGCATCAGAGTAGGAGATCGGTTAACTATCGTGGGATCTGTTGAAAGCATTGAACAGGTTAAATTGCGGTTTGAATAATAAACTATTGACACATGGTTCAGGCTAAGTATTTTGAAAAGCATCCAACCGGTGAAGTAACCTGCAGGCTTTG
>CAYZVJ010000203.1:0-2896 GCA_964481765.1 uncultured Rikenellaceae bacterium
ATGCCGGGTGGGGGTCATTCCTGCTACTGGTGGTAATACCGTCTGGATGAAAGTGGAGGGTGACCCCAGAAATAATTACATTGCACGGATGGATTGGGCAGCAAGTTCAAAAGAGATTATTTTTCAATACCTAAACAGACACCAGAACACTATATGGATCAATCTTGGAAATGCCCTGACGGGAGAAGTGAAAACGATCCACACAGAAAAAGATGATGCCTGGCTGGATGTGGTAAATGACCTGGTATGGATGAACAACGGAAAGGAATTTACCTGGATCAGTGAAAAAACAGGATGGAGACATATCTATGCTGTCAGCCGCGATGGTAAACCGGTCAGGCCGGTGACAAAGGGTGAATTTGATGTCATATCCGTCGAAAATATTGATGTTGAAAATGGATATGTCTATTACATCGCTTCACCGGATAATGCTACCCAACGATACTTGTACCGTACTAAATTGTCAGGTAAGGGTAATCCTGAAAGGCTTACCCCATCTGACCAGCCAGGGATTCATAGCTACCAGGTCTCTCCCGATTCCAGGTGGGCAATACATACATTTACCAATACAAGAACACCACGAACCGTTGACCTGGTGGATCTGCCAGAACATTCCCCGGTACGGCTGCTTGCTGAGAATAAAGAGTTAAAACACAAACTGGCACAATTGAAGGTTAATCCGGTTGAATTTTTTACAGTGGATATCGGTGATGATATCCTGCTGGACGGTTACATGATAAAACCGCCGGACTTCGACCCTTCGAAGAAATACCCGGTGCTGTTTCATGTATATGGTGAGCCGGCAGGAACAACCGTTATGGACAGAACACCCAGTTTATGGCATCTTTTCCTTTCCCAGAAAGGCTACATTATCATGAGTGTCGACAACCGGGGTACTCCTGCCCCAAAAGGAAGGGAATGGAGGAAATGCACCTACCTGAAAATCGGTATCATTTCTTCTGCCGACCAGGCTAAAGCGGCAGAAATAATTGGTAATTGGGACTTTGTGGATAAAGATCGTATTGGAATCTGGGGCTGGAGCGGTGGTGGGTCAGGAACCCTGAATGCACTCCTTCGTTATCCTGAGATTTACCATACCGGAATGTCGGTTGCTCCTGTACCCGACCAGCGATTGTATGATGCTGTTTACCAGGAACGATACATGAGAACACCTGCTGAAAATCCGGAAGGCTTTGAAAAGGGATCACCCATCAGCTTTGCCGCTAATCTTTCCGGAAACCTGTTAATCGTCCATGGAACAGGTGATGATAATGTCCATTATCAGGGTACGGAAAAACTGATCAATGAGCTCGTAAAATACAACAAAGCATTTACCATGATGGCCTATCCGAACAGGTCGCATGGAATATATGAGGGAGAGGGAACCACCAGACACCTGTATGATCTGCTGACCCGGTTTTTGCTGACCAATATGCCCCCGGGTACGAAATAACCCGGGTAGGATATGATGACTTCTTCGCGGAAGGATCATGAGACCGGAAAAGCACGTTGATGAGTAACTATTCTTTTAATATATGAACAAGCTGCCGCCAAGCATATTCAACGATGTCATCGGTCCCGTGATGAGGGGACCGTCCAGTTCACACACTGCCGCATCGGTCCGGATCGGGCAGATGGCAAGGCAAATCCTTGATGATGAGCCATCCAGGGTTTTGATAGAATTCAGCCCGGACGGCTCTCTTGCCACAACCTATGAAAGCCAGGGATCGGCCATTGGCCTTGCTGCCGGATTGCTGGGTTGGGAAATAACTCATCCTGAAATTCCGGCAGCACTAAAGAAAGCAGAAGAGGGTGGGCTGTCCCTGGAATTCAGAATTACCCCGTTCGAAGCTGATCACCCCAATACCTACCGCATCCGTTTGGAAGGAAAAAACGGAGAGAGCGTTTCCTTAACAGCCATTTCCCATGGTGGTGGAATCGTTGAGATCAAATCAATCGATGATTTTCAGATTGGTGTAAGGGGTGATTTTTATGAGGTTCTTCTGTTCCTGTCAGCAGATACATCCCCGGATGATTATAAACCGGAAATCCATCCGTTGAGTCCCGTAGAGCAGGTAACTGCTTTATCTTCCGGGGGACAGAATTTGATACGGGTGCAGCTATCCGCTCCACCCGATCAGGACTGGTTGCTTTCCATACGAAAAACAGCCTCCGTGGAAAAGGCCATTGTTCTGGATCCTGTAATGCCTGTCCTTTCATCAAAAGATATTTCGGTCCCGTTCCGCACAGCTTCTGAACTGCTGAACCGTTCAAGGAAGGAAAAACCGGATTTGTACCAGGCAGCACTGATCTATGAATGCCAGCGGAGTTCATTGACTGAGAAACAGGTGATCGGGATGATGGAAGAGATCGTAACCCTGCTCAGGGAATCGCTGCATAAAGGGTTGCAGGGGACAGCGTATGAAGATAGGATACTGGGTTACCAATCGGGGATCTACAGTGATGCTGCCTCGAGTGGCTTGCTTTTGGGAGACCGGTTGGTGAACCGGATCATTGCTGCTAATATGGCCATGATGGAAGTGAAAAGCTCCATGGGACTGATTGTAGCTGCCCCGACTGCCGGTTCGTGTGCCGTGTTGCCCGGAACATTAATACCTGTGGCTGAAGAACTGCAGGTGGGCCGGAATGAACTGGTTAAAGCATTACTTGCATCCGGTTTGATCGGTGTATTTATAGCTGGACTCTCTACGTTTGCAGCAGAGGAGTGTGGCTGCCAGGCAGAATGTGGATCTGCATCCGGAATGGTTGCCGGTGGTTTGGTGCAAATGAAAGGTGGTACGGTAGAGCAGGGACTGTCTGCAGCATCCATGGCCCTCCAGAATATGATCGGGCTGGTTTGTGATCCGGTTGCCAACAGGGTGGAAGTTCCCTGCCT
>CAYZVJ010000204.1:0-2888 GCA_964481765.1 uncultured Rikenellaceae bacterium
CCAAACTCTTCAACCACTTTTCCCCGGATCAGGTAGCTTCCACTTCCCCTGAAGCTATATTTCTTCAGTGATTGTGGAAAATGGACGGTATCAAAAAATTCACCATCCGAATCGATAAAAGCAGCAAAATGCATCCACTCGTTCTTCACTGTTTTAATGTATTTAATCGTTACCAGATGTCCCACCATTCGCACGATCTTACCAACATTATCCAACAGCTCTTTTGCCTTACAATCTCCGCGAAATCGGGTTTTTAGCAGGTCGAAATAAGAGAGTGAGACCGGGAAACCGAGCAGTTCCACCTCGTCATACGCATCTTCAATCCGATCCTGGATAAGCGGAGGCAGCTGGTAATTTTTTCTTTCAACGCTGAAAAGGCTCAAAACATGGGCAGCTGGTTTGGTCTTTCCAAGCAGCAGGTGGGTTTCCCAGAGCAGTTGCTTTTTACTCTTTTCAGTAAACCGGAATGCATCAACCCGGATAAGAAGGATCATCTGTTCGATCCCGATGGGTACGCGTTGCAGGAAATCTTCAATTCCCCGGTATTCTCCGTTTTTCATACGTTCTTCAGGAATGATATGTCCGATCCTTGTTTCCAGGTTTTGAATGTGTACCAGACCGATATGGATATCCTGACCACAAATGGTTGTCAGGTAATGGCTACGGTTCACACACGGCAGTTCAATGTTGGCGCCACAACGTTTTGCTTCATTCACATAGACCCATGGGCGGTAAAACCCTCCGAAGTTATTGATAACAGCCACCATGAATTCCAGGGGAAAATGGGCTTTCAGGTAGAGGCTCTGGAAACTTTCAACCGCATAGGAAGCCGAATGGGCTTTTGAAAACGAATAACCGGCAAACGATTCGATCCAGCGCCAGACCTCCCTGGTAATGCTTTCAGAATGACCGCGCTCGCTACAGTTGCGAAAGAACTTATCGACAATTCGTTTGAATTCATCTTTTGAACGGTGCTTGCCGCTCATCGCCCGCCTGAGCACATCGGCATCTGACAGATCCAGTCCTGCGAAATGATGACAGACCTTCAGCACATCCTCCTGGTATACCATAACACCAAACGTTTCCGATAGCTGCTCTTCCATAACAGGATGGAGGTATTTGAAATCATTGGGGTGGTGAAAGCGATGGATATACTCCCTCATCATGCCGGAACGTGCAACACCCGGCCGGATCACCGAACTGGCAGCCACCAGTCCCCGGTAGTTATCACAATTCAGCTTTTTCAGCAAACCACGCATGGCAGGGCTTTCAATGTAAAAACAGCCATTGGTTTCACCATTTTTCAACTGATCGATCACTTTTTTATCCTGCTTGAACTCCTGTATTGCATGGATATCGACACGAACCCCGCGGTTTTTTCTGATGATCTCCACCCCCTCTTTAATATGGCCGATACCCCGCTGGCTCAGTATATCGAGCTTTTCAAAACCGATCTCTTCAGCAACATACATATCCCACTGGGTGGTGGGGTAGCCCTTCGGAGGCATATCCAGAGCAGTATAGCAGGTGATTGGTTTTTCGGAGATCAATATTCCGCCGGCATGGATGCTTCGAAGATTGGGAAAGTCTGCCAGGTATTGCCCGATGGTAAAAATCTTACTGGTAACTTCGTTCTGATTCATCGCTGATTCGGGGTTTTCGATCAGGGAATCAATTTCAGCCTTTGGCAACCCATAGACCTTACCCAGTTCACGGATGATCGACTTCCCCCTGAATGTCGACATTGTACCAAGCAGTGCCGTGTGTTTTCGTCCGTATCGTTTAAAAATATAATCGAGCACTTCATCCCGCTCTTTCCAGGAATAATCGATATCAAAATCCGGCGGGCTGGTGCGTTTGGGATTAATGAAACGTTCGAAATAGAGATCCAGCTCAATGGGATCTACATCGGTGATCTTGAGGCAGTAAGCAACAATGGAGTTGGCACCGCTTCCCCGTCCGACGTGATAAAATCCACGGTTCAGTGAATAGCGGATAATGTCCCATGTGATCAGGAAATAGGAGGAAAAACCCAGCCGGTCAATGATCTCCAGCTCGTATAACACCCTTCTTTTCGCTTCCGTATTATCCTTCCCATACCGGTATTCCAGTCCATCCAGTGCCAGCTTCTCCAATAGCATTTTATCGTCATAACGGTTCCCGGTGAAATTCATCCTGTTCTTGTAGCTTTTGAAATCAAAACTGAAGGAGCAGGTTGCCATCAGTTCTTCCGTATTTCGGATGATCATTGAGTACCGTTCAAATGCCTTTCGCAACTCATCCGGTGGAATGAGTGTTTCAAAAACACCGGTCTCTTCACCCGGTCTGATTTTGGTCAGCAGTGTATTATGGCTTATGGCACGGAGGTGCTGGTGCAGGACAAAGCCGGTGTTGTTGATGTAACTGACGGGTTGCTGGACAACCAGCTTTGCCAGGTTGTGACTTTGTTCCAGGGATAGAAGCTTACTGACCGACCGGGGACGGATCCCCAGGTATTCGTTTTCCTTCAGCTCCGTGAATGACCTGGAACCAAAGGGATAAATGACAATAACATGTTGAAAAGGAGGAGCTGAATGGGGGAGGGGCTCTCCCGATATGTTGTGAAAACTCAGGAATTCGTTCAATTCCATAAATCCTTCGCTATTTCGGGCAAGACCCACGTACAACAACCGGTCTTTCTCTCTGAATTCTATCCCGGCAATCGGCTGAATGCCTTCTTTCGTGCAACACTTAACAAAATCCAATACCCCGGTCGAGTTGTTGATGTCGGTCAGCGCCATGATCTTAATTCCGTGTTTTCCCGCTTCTTTAACCAGCGCCTCTACCGATAAGGTGCCGTATCGCAGGCTGTAGTATGAGTGGGTGTTTAAATACATGGTTTATGGTTT
>CAYZVJ010000205.1:0-2876 GCA_964481765.1 uncultured Rikenellaceae bacterium
TTTTTCCCTGCTGAACAGATCAGCATTGCAGCCGGCGTTTTTGCATGGAAAGATTTTGGCACCAACAAATACTCAAAGGTTGCTCCAACATTTACCGTTGATATCGGGTGGAAGTCCCTGCGTTTCCTTTTTGGGACGTTGCATGGAAACCTGGAACACCAGTTGATCGAACCGATCTATGATTTTGAACGGGTCATGACAAACCGGCTGGAAAATGGTGTTCAGGTGATTTATAACAGGGAACGGTTTCTTGCCGATCTGTGGATAAACTGGGAGAACATGCTGTACGAAGGAGATCCCGACCAGGAAGAACTATCCGGGGGGCTGGTGACAAAATACCGGCTTCTGGAACACGAACGGTTTGATCTTGAGGTACCTTTCCAGATCCTGGGGATGCACCGGGGAGGACAGATCGATGTGTCACCCCTTCCCATTAAAACCGTATTTAACACAACCTTCGGGATAAGCGGATACCTGAAATTCCCGGAAAGCTCATTTTTTCATGGCATAAAAACGGACGATTACCTGGTGGTTTACGATGATCTGTCCTTTGAAAAACGGGATGCCTTCCGGGAAGGATACGCTTTCTACCTGAATCTGGCGCTGAAAACCAAACTGTTCGACCTGATGGTTAGCTACTGGAATGGAGATGAATACATCTCAAACCATGGTGGAGCCCTGTATAATTCAAGGTCAACAACCTTTAAACATCCGGATTACCTTGAACCAAACCGGGAATTGCTCATATTCAGATTATTGCAGGATATATATATTCTTGACAACCTGTGTATCTCAGCCCGGCTGGAACCTTATTACAATTTTGTGACACGGAAATTTAATTTTTCCCACGGTTTGTATATTAATTATAAGCACACCTTTTTTGTAAAAAATTTCACCCCAAAGGTGCCGTAAACATACCTGCCCGTGGTAAGTGGTCCTTTGGCAGTGTGCGGGGTAAAAGCAAGTAAAGTAAACCAACCCTGAAGGGGTTGAATTATTGCTATATGATGATTTGGATTCAACCCCTTTAGGGTTGTTAATCATCCGTTATAAAGCACCACCGGTTGTAACCGGCGGCTATTCATTATTCAACCCCTCAGGGTTGATTGGCTCAGAATGGTTTATACCAGGATATATTGGTGATCAATCTGATGCCTTCACTCCTTCGTCGGACGACTGGTGTTCGTCCGGCGAATACATCAAAATTGCACACTTGTACCACGAATTTACCTTTGTACAAGCCACCGGTCAATCGTGGCATGAGAGGATTAAAAACTCACGGGGTGACTTCGAGTCACCCCGTGAGTAAATATATTTCATCCCAAACTATACCGAAAAAAATTGAGGTTTATACAAAATATCACCTATTTTCGCAACAGGGTTTTCTGGAATTAATTCTATTTTTAGTCGACTCTTCCATAGCCCCGAAGGGATCACTTCGTGAGAATGCCTGCCCGACCAACAGGCGGGCCTTCGGCAAGAGAGTCGACCTACATATTATCTGCTTAACCTTAATTTTTCAATAGATTAAGTATTCAATGTAGGGCGACTTTCCCAGTCGCCAATAATGGGGATTGTATTAATGAACCATATATGTGGAAGGATTATAGCGTGGAGCATTGCCACAAAGACACCAGGGCACGAAGAATGCACTTAGTTGGGAAGGGGGAAAATTTAAATTACTGACTTGCAATGAATACAATATCGAACTAACGTAAAGATAGTTCCTTAAAAAAGCAATCTTTATGACACGAAGGTATCGCTTACTGAACAACATCGGTGGCTGGCTGGCATTCGCCATCGCACTGGTTGTATATACCCTTACCGTGGAACCGACAGCCAGTTTCTGGGACTGCGGTGAGTTCATATCTTCCTCCTATAAGCTGGAAGTGGGTCATCCGCCCGGAGCACCGCTTTTCATGGTGGTTGCACGCTTTTTCTCCCTGTTTGCAGGGAATGATGTTTCAAAAGTGGCGAAGATGATCAACATGATATCGGTGATAGCCAGTGCGCTTACCATTCTTTTTCTCTTCTGGACCATTTCCCATCTTGCCCGGAAAATTATCGGAAAAGGAACGGAGTTATCAACCGGTCAAACCGTGATCATTCTGGGGAGTGCACTGGTAGGCTCCCTGGTCTATACTTTCTCCGACACCTTCTGGTTCTCAGCTGTCGAGGGAGAGGTGTATGCAACATCGTCGCTTTTCACGGCGGTTGTTTTCTGGGCAATCCTGAAATGGGAGAATGCATCCGATCAGAAGCACGCGAACCGCTGGTTGATCTTTATCGCTTACCTGATGGGCCTGTCCATCGGCATCCACCTGTTGAACCTGCTGGCAATACCCGCCATCGTGTTCGTCTATTACTTCAGGAAATTCAAACCTTCACGCAATGGGATTATCATTGCCTCCTTCGTAGCCATCATTTTACTCGGAGGGATCATGTACGTGATCTTACCCTGGGTTGTTAAACTAGGTTCATGGTTTGAACTGGCATTCGTGAACGGTATAGGACTTCCCTATAACTCAGGGATTACCATCTATTTGTTGTTACTTGCCGGCGGGTTGGCCTGGGGAATCTGGTATACCATACGGAAGGGAAAAGTGATCCTGAATACCATACTGCTTTGTGTTACCGTCATCATCATAGGTTATTCATCGTTTACACTGATCCTTATCCGGTCGCTGGCTGATCCGCCCATGGATCAGAACAACCCGGAGACACTCTTTTCCCTGCAGTACTACCTGAACCGTGAGCAGTATGGGGAGAGACCGCTGATCCGCGGACAATACTACAGCGCACCGCTGATCGATATCAAACCGGGGAAGAAGACCTATACAAAAATGGATGGGCGTTATGAGGTCACCAACCGGGAT
>CAYZVJ010000206.1:0-2857 GCA_964481765.1 uncultured Rikenellaceae bacterium
TCATAATACCCGTCGTTCATGTAGGGATTGATGGTGAAATAGCCGACACGGAACGAGGTCAGGTTTTGAAAAAAATGGGTTCCCTGGCTGGGATCAATCCGGTAATCCTTCAATCCTGCTTCCACAATCACACGAGCCTGTGATATCTGCGGCCAGTTAGTCGGGATACCCAGCCATGGATCGGTGGATCCCCAGCGACCGGGCCCGACCAGTATGTAGTTCTTTTTCTCCAGGGTAAACTGCTCATTAATTTTTTCAATGTTCACAGCAATTTTTTTGTTGTGTGAGGCGGAAAACGATTCGGGCTTCACATAAACAAAATCGGAAATATCCGTGAATATCCCGTTTCCAAGGGCTGAATAAGAGATGATCAGTGCATCATCCTGCTTTACATCCTCCAGCTTGATGTTGCTTTTCTGATCGGTATCAACTATGGGCCTTATCTGCAGGAAGTTAAATATCCGGGGTGTTCCGGGGGGCGTTCCCAGGTTCACTGCAAACTCGATCTCTATGGGATTATTCATCTCCTGCTGTCCCATCTCCAGCAGGTTCCGGAGAATTTCAGCAAGTGGAAAAACGTTATGGGTCAGAATGTTGGTAAAGGTAACGATTCGTTTTCCCGATTCATGAATGCCGTCCCGGATGATGTTGTTATGCAGATCATAGGTTGACGCAACATGACGCAGGACGTTGTCTTTTTCGGCATCAGCAAGTTTCAGCTTCAGGATATTAACACCGTCATCCGTTGACGGGACAAAGTGGGTGAGGTCCAGGTCGAGCGCATAGAAGTTCTTCTGTGTATCCCGCAGTGCCATTTTCGGGGAGGATAGCTGAAGAATTTTTTTCGGATACCTGGGTGAAAACCGGAGTGTAATACCCCCGTCGACAATGTATTTCCCAAGACCCAGGGCAATCGATACAATGCCATCCTGTGGTTTCTCCTGGCCGATCGGATAGAAGTTGATAGAGCGGGCAACCCCGGAAAAGGTGGGATAGAATGAATGCTCGTGTTTATTTCCGCAGACTTCCTGAAGGATGATCCCCATTTTTTCCTCATCGATCACGTTGGAAGTGGCAGTCATATAGGCTTTGCTGCTCTTGTAATATACCGATGCATACACCTCCTTGATGGCTGAAGAGATGTGACCCACCATCATCTTGTTGTCCGGAGTCCGGGGTATCATATAGGTGGAATAGATCCCTGCAAAGGGTTGATAGTGTGAATCCTCCAGCTTGCTGGAGGACCTTACGGCAATGGGATTGAACCGGGAAACCTCGAGGAAAGCGAGGATATCCTTGCAGACCCAGGCCGGCAACTCGGCTTTCACAAAACGGTCGAGGATCTGTTTATCATCCATGTCGGATAGGCCTATTTTGTACAGATCATTCTTCTCCATAAACTCATCAAACACATCCGTACTCAGGACCACCGTTCTTGGAATGGTAATGATCACATCCTGGAATCGATTGAAGAGCCCGTGCTTTTTAATCATGGTATTGATGAATGCCAGTCCCCGTGCCTTGCCACCGATCGACCCGTCACCGATCCTTGAAAAGATCAGGTATTCATCGAAACTGCTCTTGTCGAATTTGGCGATGATCCCTCTCCCCTTACCGAACCGGAAACTGGAGATTGCCACATAGATGAACCGCCTGATTTCATCCAGCGAATCAAAATCCTCACGTTGCAGGTATTTAAACATCTGGGCAATCGGAAAGAGTGCACGGGCATTCAACCATTTCGAGAAGTCATTCCTGCTGGTATGGTATTCCAGCGAATTATCCGGCAGAGTCAGTAATTTTTGCTGAAATTCCTGCAGGTCATTTGCCCGGTCGATCTCCTTCAGCGAGTCAGGATCCCTGAAAATAAAGGGTCCGAATGCAAGGTTTTTAATGATGAAGTTGCGCAGTTCAATGGACAGGGATTTTGAGTATTTATGAATGAACCCGGCATTCAGGGTGTCTGCAACCTCCTTGAACCTGAGGTTGGATGATTGCAGGAGAAAAGGAACATTGGGATCCTCGATCTTTACTTTCTCACACAGGCTGATCCCTGCTTTCGGGTCTTTCACTCCCTCCCTCTTGTAGTTGATATCAGAGATCACACCCAGCAGGTTGTACTTGTATTTTTCATAAAGAGCCATTGCTTCCTCATACGTGGTTGCCAGCAGGATCTTGGGCCGTCCCCTTAACCGGAGCATCTGCTGGTGCTCATTCAAAGCTTCGTGTTGAAATTCATGGGATTGTTGAAGAATGATCTTGTAGAGGTTTGGCAGGTAGGTTGAAACATACCGGATGGAATCTTCCACCAGCAGGATGGCCTGAACACCAATCCTTTCAATGTCGTATTCGGCATTCATCTTATCCTCGATCAGTTTGATGATTGCCAGCAGCAGGTCTGCATTTCCCAGCCAGCAGAATACGTAGTCGATTCCGCTGAGGTCTTCCTTTTCCAGCCTCACTGACACCTCCCTTGAGAAATTGGTCAGCACAACAATGGGGATATCAGGATACTTCTCTTTCAGCTGCTTCGCCAGTTCAAACGTATCGACAGTGCCGACACGCATCATCAGTATGATCAGGTCGATGTTCTCATCTTCCAGTGTCCGGAAGGCTTTTCCGGCGGTGTCAACCTGGATAAATGTGGGGGGGTAGCGGAGGTTGAGGGAGACATATTCGTTGAATATCTGTTCATCGATCCTGCCATCCTCTTCCAGCATGTAGGCATCGTAATTGCTGGACACCAGCAATACCTTGTGAATCCGTGTCTGCATCAGCAGGTTAAAGGAGGTGTCGCTGAAATCGTACTTTTGAACTTCAAGAAAACCTTCAATGAGTGCCATGAATGTGTATGTCT
>CAYZVJ010000207.1:0-2857 GCA_964481765.1 uncultured Rikenellaceae bacterium
TTGATTCATCCAGCCTGTGCCGGGATTGATGATCACCACCGATTTATGAAAGTACCCTTCCGGAGGATAATTTCGCATCCATTTTGTATAGGCTCTGAGAGAATAGGTTCCGGTTGTTGTATTGGGTGGTATGGTAAGTGATCCCCAGGTGCCTTCGGGTTGTAATTCATATTTACCATGGGCAATGGCCCGGTTGAACTCACCGATCAGTTCGACGTAAAGAACCTTACTCCAGTTTGCCTGATTTAGCTGGGGTTTGCTGATGTTATATGCCCTGAAGAAAATTTTTTCACCCGATGCATAGATATCCCTGTCGGTGAAGAGGTGCAATTTCTCCATGTAAAAATCCAACCCGAGCATTTTGGATTCAATTGAATGATCCTGCGCCACCAGGTGAGGTGATATCCGGATGGTCAGTAAAAAAAACAGCAGGTATAGTACATATATTTTCACAGGTTAAATCTTTTATTTCCAGAAAGAAGGCTGGTTTGTGGTACCTCCACCCTCCCTGCAATCGAAGCAGATCCCGTTGCCAATACCGTAGGGCGATCCCTCTCCCATTGGGTTAACGGAGATCATGTATACCGGGTAGGGTCCATAGAGATTGTTCAATTGATACACTGTGATTGTGTCAAGACGGCAACCTTTTCCAGGGAAGCTGAAGGCAAATTGCTCGTCGACAAAAATCCGTTTCTCTGTAACGGAGGAAACGTTAAAATATCCCAGGACACGCTCTTCCGGGTCGTTGACATTGTAAACGTTACCCGTTACCTGGGGCGGTTGTGTCTCGTACAAACCTCCGGTTTCCTGGCTTTGTGTTTTGAGGTTAAGCCAGTAATTAAACGCTTCATCACTCATGGAATATTGTCTGATCAGGAGGCTGTATTTAATTCTCAGCCGGGTGCTTCGATTGGAAACGTAATGCAACGGGAATTTTTTAATCTTGTTGGTGGTTGAATTTTCTGTATTCGCCATAAATATTGTGGAGATCTTTTCAGTGCTCCAGCAACGGTAGAATTGCATGGGATTGCTCATGGTGTGAAGATCTCCGTCGAAGTAATACTGGATGGGATAAACCGCCCAATATTCCCATGTTTCCATTAGTTCCCAGCGGAACTTCCTGTCAATGTCATCGCCGGGCTCAACATCGACAAAGAATTGAATGCCCTTCATCGGGAGGTCAGGGTCATCGGTTTCGTGGGTTTCTATCTCATAGTAAACACTATCGATTGGAGGACAATCCGCAATAAGCATATCGTAGTCGGATTCGTACACATTTCCATTTGAGGTTATTACACGAACTTTATACTGGACTCCCGGGGAGAACTCCTCCTGATGCATCCATCGGCTGTATAATCCCCCCGGCATGCTTTCGTCAAAATTGTAGATATTCCCCTGGTCATCAACCACTTCAACATGACAGCCGAATTCCGGAATAAAAAAAGGATTGTTGTAAGGGGAAGAGCGTGATATGTTGATGTGCTGATACCCTTCCCGATCGATCAGCTGTCCCTCAATGACAAGCAACTCCTGATCTTCATGGATAGTTGGGGTAAACGGATCGATACATCCCGCAACAAAGATGAGGCATAACCCAATAAGACGAAGTTTGTTATTCACTTGCATAATTCCCCAGTTTAAAGATCCATGAAAGGGTAACTATTCTGTTTCCGAAAATGGACATTTTATACCCGTTGATTTTTCCCTCTTCAGTTTTGAAATAAACTGAATAGGCATTTCTGCGTCCGGTCAGGTTATAGATATTCAGCATCCAGTAGCTGTGTATTCTTTTCCTGGCTTTGAGGTTCCCCTCCAGGTTCATTGACAGATCTATTCTGAAATAATCCGGTATCCGGTACTTGTTCCGGGATGAATAGTACACGTATTGCTGACCATTCAAATAATAGACAGAAACGGGATAGGTTACGGGTCTGCCGGTATTGTATACCAGGTTCGAGGAAAGGCTTAACCTCCGGGTTATCCTGTAGTTCAGGGTAGCGTCAAGGGCATGGGGTTTGTCATAGTTTGCCGGGTAGGTCAGGCCATTGTTGATTCTATCCCATGCATCATTCCCGTCAACGGTGATGTGTGACCGTGAGTAACAGTAGGATATCCAGCCGTTGACCTTTCCCACCTTCTTTTCCAGCATCAGTTCAACACCCCAGGCGGTCTGATTCCCCTGCAAAACAGCTTCTTCAATATTGGGATTCATGATAAAGTCAGCTCCATCTTTGTATTCCACAATCCGGTGTATTCGTTTGTAATAGGCTTCGGCTGATGTTTTTATCCCGGCTAATGTAAAATCCTTGTAGAAACCGGCAGAAAACTGATCGCAATAGGGAGGCGTGATATGGTAATCACACAGTTTCCACTGGTCAGTCGGTGACATGGCAATGGTATTGCTCAGCATGAACAGGTACTGCCTGATCCGGTTGTAGGATAGCTTCACGGAACTGTTGGTTCCCGTACTGATATTGAAAGCAGCCCTGAGTTCCGGTCCGGAATAGCGTTTAACGGTTTCACCGGTTGAAAATCGCAGGGTATCCTTGATCGTGGAAGCATCTTTTGGCCCTTCGGGGTAATAATCATATACGGTTTCCGGCCCCAGCAGATTAAACAATCCGTACCGGATTCCACCGGAGAAGGTAAGCCAGGGGCGCAGGTTGATTTTATCTCCAATGTATACGGCGGTTTCCATTCCGGTTTCCTTACCCAGCGTAACAGGCATCCTGGTGGATTCCGTGCCGGAAGCAAGAACATCACCCCGGTTCAGGTCGTAAAAAATGGTGCTGCCTCCGATTGAGAGGGTATGGTTCTGTCCGTATACCCAGGTCAGGTCAGATGTCAGTTCATAATG
>CAYZVJ010000208.1:0-2801 GCA_964481765.1 uncultured Rikenellaceae bacterium
GAGGATAATAACCCGGACCTGAGCCTGGTTGATATTGATAATTTCAACATTACTGTTCTGGGACCTCCTCCTGAAAATTTAACTCCCGTACCTACGAGTGAATACATCCGGCTCCACTGGTCACCCAGTGTTTGTGATTCGGTGGCAGGATACAGGATCTACCGGCGTATCGGTGACTATGGATATATTCCTGACAGTTGTGAAAACGGGGTACCATCCTATACGGGATATCAGTTGATTGGAGAAACATCCGGCTGGAATGATACTGTTTACATTGATACCAATGAGGACGAGGGATTGCTTAAAGGGACTGAGTATTGTTATATGGTTGTGGCGCTTTTTGAAAATGGCGCTGAAAGCATTGCTTCAAATGAAGCCTGTTCGGTGTTGATCGAGGGCTTGCCAATCATAACCAATGTCAGTGTGATCGATACCGATATTGATAATGGTTCGATCTACCTGGCATGGGCAAAACCCAATCCGGATACCATCCAGATAAAATATGGCGCGTTAGGACCTTACAAGTATTTGATTTACAGGGCAGATGGAATCTGGGGGAAGAGCTTCACCCTGATTGATTCAGTTGCCTCTCCAGACCTGGCAGATACAACCTATGTTGATACCGGTGTGGCCAATACGGTTGACCAGGGTTATCTTTATAAGGTGGTATTGTATAATGATAACCCGAATCGTTTTACTATTGGAACCCCGGATGAGGCCTCCTCCGTGTTTCTTAAAATCCTTGCCGGAGATAACAAAATGATCCTCCATTCTCAGAAAAATGTTCCCTGGATTAACTACCAGTATGTGATTTATCGATATAACCCCCTTACATTGGATTTTGATTCCCTGGATGTTACACCCGATTCAGTCTATATTGACCTGAATCTTGCAAATGGCATTGAGTATTGCTACCAGGTAAAAACCATTGGGACATACAACCTGATCGGGATCGTTGATCCACTGATCAATTTTTCCCAGGAAAACTGTGGTATACCCCAGGATATGGAACCACCACTGCCCCCCTCCCTGACAGTCACTTCAAACTGCGATAGTCTCTATAATGTATTGACGTGGTTCTACTCAGACCCTGCTGATGAAGAGGATGTGGTGAGCTATAATATCTACTATAAACCTGTGCTGGATGGCAATATGGAGCTTCTGGAGTCGGAGATATCTTCCGATAATCATTCATTCATTCATGATCCGGGATTTACCATGGCAGGTTGCTATGCGGTTACTGCAGTCGACTCGTTTGATAACGAAAGCGGCTTCTCACAACCCATTATTTGTGTTGACAGTTGCTCCTATTATGAGATCCCAAATGTTTTTACACCAAACGGGGATGATATCAATGACATTCTCTATTCAAAATCGAACAGCAGGACCATTATCCGGATTGATATGAAAATTTATAACAGGGCGGGAACATTGATTTTTGAAACGGATAATCCCCTCATCGAATGGAGAGGTACCTATAACGATAAATATGTTTCCCCGGGAGTGTACTACTATTTTTGCGATGTATATGAAACGAGACTCACCGGGGAAGAGGTGCGTAACCTCAGTGGTTTTATACATGTAATTACCGATAAGGATGCTAAACTCCCTGATGAAAAATAGATCATAACCATGAGAAGGTTTCTGACAACGATACCGTTTTTTTTCACCCTTGCATTTACCATTCTGGCTCAGGATCCTCAGGTTCTGCTGACCAGCGGTGTGGCAAACCTGCAAACGAAGAGATACCGGGAAGCTGTGGCTGAATTTACAAAATACCTGGAACTGGAAAAAAGTGAAAATTTTTCTGCATACCTTGGCAGAGCAGAAGCCTATTTTAATCTTTCAGAATGGGACAAGGCTATTGCTGATTTTGAAAAAGCGGAACAGATCGCTCCTGGCAGAGGAAACCTGGGGTTGGCACGCACATATGCACAAATGGGAAATGCCAAAGAATCAGTGGAGTATCTTGAAAAGCACCTGAGATCAGAACAACGGATTCCTGAAAAGAAGATTTTCCTGGATAAAGCATTTGAGCCTGTCGAAAGCAGTAGTGAATGGAGAGCCCTCTGGCGAAAAGACTGGTACACGCCCGGTGAACAGGTTGTTCGTGATGTTGAATACCTCATGGGAAGAAAATCCTACAAGGAAGCATTGGCTAAACTGGATGAACAGATCCAACTGGATCCGGAAAACCCCGTCTATTACCATTTACGGGCAAAAGTATTTTCATCACAGCAGGAATTTAAACAGGCACTCACCAATTGTGACCTGGCACTGCGCTATCAGAATGATAACCTGGAATACCTGGAAACAAAATCATCCATTCTCGTTGGGATGGGACACTATGAAGAGGCATTGAAAGCCCTGAACAGAGCCATCTACCTCAACCCGGTTCAACTTTATCTCTATCCTGAAAGAGCGTTGGTCCATGAAAAAGCCGGAAATTACACCGATGCCCTGCAGGATATTGACCATTATCTGGACTATATCGATAATGACCTGGAAGCCATACTCCTGTCAGGACAACTGAACCAGAAATTGGGCAAACTCTATCCGGCATTGGAGCGGTTTAACAAACTGATTGAAATTGATCAGAGTAATCCGGCTTATTTCATCTCCCGGGGAAAAGCTTATCTGGAAGCAAGTACATACCAGTATGCAATTTACGATTTCGGAATGGCTCTCGATCTGGATCCGTCAAACGATGATACCTATCTGCACCGGGGGAAAGCATACCTTGCTATCGATGATCCGGAACATGCCTGCTATGATTTCCGAAATGCCGCGGAAAAAGGAAA
>CAYZVJ010000209.1:0-2781 GCA_964481765.1 uncultured Rikenellaceae bacterium
GTTCTGGAGAGGTGGAATTTCCCGATCAGAAGAACAGTTTTTGTATCGATCTTATACATATCGAGCACCTCAAAGGCAAGTTTCCCCATAGCCGTAAGGTCAGGATAACTTGTACAATACCTTTCTCTTGTGGCTTCCCATCCATAAGTTGGTCCACCGGAGCCAACGAATACAAGCTTATCCGATTTCCAATACCCCTCCATGAACCGGTCAATATCTCCCGCATTCCATGCATCTTCGGTCATTTTAAAAGCTTCCAGGATGCTGTTTTTATCCTGTTCTGAAAGCCTATCCTGGCCAAAAGCATGGAAACAATTGAACAGGATAAGTGTAAATAACAAAAGTTTTTCCATTTGTTTCATAGCCATAAATATACTTCCATTCAAACAATCCACCAAGGGAATTGCAATCCGTCCAGCGGCATAATTTCGTTTTCAAGAAAGAACTTGAGTTACTAAATAATAAAACCATCATTCGTTTATCATTATCGATTTATTAATTTTAACTTGCCAGGAAAGTATGGATTCAGTGTAGTTTTATAAAAGATAAAATCAGGTAAGTATGGAAATTATCACCGGGTTATTCATTCTTCTTATTGCCTGTCTGGTAATCGAAAACTTCGTTCACTCCAGGCGGTTAAAACGGATTCCGATGCGCATAACGGTCTCCGGCACCCGCGGAAAAACGAGTATCGTTCGTACCCTTGCCTCCGTATTTCGATGCCATGGGATCAGGGTACTGGCAAAAACCACCGGCTCGGAAGCAACCTACATCCTCCCGGATGGTAAGGAAGAAGCTATAAAAAGACGGGGAAAGACAACCATTCTCGAGCAAAAAAAACTGATCCGGAAGGCTGTAAAACTGAATGCTCAGTGTGTGCTCACCGAGATAATGAGCATACATCCGGAGTGTCACACCATCGAAACCCATAAAATCATTAAGCCGGAGTTTACCATCCTGTCGAACATCCGGGCAGATCATATTCACCTTGCAGGGAAAACCAAAGAGGAGCTATCAACCTATTTTCTCAATGATATTTATCGTGGGTCGCAAGTTCTTATCCATGAAAATGAGATCAACGAATACATGGTTTCGGGTGTAACAAAAATACAGGCTAACCTGTTCACGGTCAATAAGGATGCTGTTCAGGAACTGAAAATATCAGCATCAGCCAGCAAACGGCATCTGTCTGAAAACCTTGATCTTGTTTACACCGCTTCAAAACAGTTTGGAATAGATAATGAGTCCATCACAACGGGCATAGAAAATGCCCGGCTGGATATCGGAAGCCTGGAAATCTTCCGGTTTGAAGAAGGGGAAAAAGAGGTCTTTTTTGTCAATTCATTTGCTGCCAACGAGCCGGAATCAACGATGAAGCTGGTCAACAAAACCCTGTTGATCATGGGGAAAGATCACACTGTTAAGGCAGGTTTGCTTGCACTCCGGTCTGACCGGGGAGAACGGAGTCGCCAGTGGCTGGATTATCTATTAGAATGTGAAGATCACTGCTTTCATCCCCTGTTTCTGACCGGTGCTCATTCACGGATATTACACCGGAACATTGAAGGATCTGAAATCATCAGGGGGCGTGACCCGGGGTGCATTACCCGGGCAATCCTGTCCGCCTGTGATACGGGTACGCTTGTTTTCGGAATGGGAAATTTCCATGGAGTGGGAAAAAGAATGGTGGAATATTGGAAGGATGAAGGATTAACGAAAAAGGATTAAGGAAATGAGGGACTTTGAGACTGTGTGACGGGGAGACGGAGAGAAGATTATAATAAAGTGATGCAACGTAATAGCTGAACGTAACTCAACATAATATCATGACCTATGAATTTGTTTTTATCGGATTGTTGGTAGCCCTGCTTTTTATTAGCATAACCGGGTATTACCCTGGCGGTATTATTGTTCCCGGCTACCTGGTACTGTTCATTGATCAGCCGCTCCGGCTGACCGGTACGATCATTGCTTCCCTGGTAGCGCTGCTTTGCTTTAAAATCGTTTCAGAATATACGATACTGTTCGGAAAAAGGAGGTTTGTATTCATGATCCTTTGTGGTGGGGTGATCTCCTTTTTACTCTCGGTACTGTTACCGCAAATTTTTCCAGGATCGATTGAATTTCAGGTAATTGGGTGGGTTATCCCGGGGCTGATAGCAAACCAGTACGAAAGACAGGGAATCCTTCAAACCCTTTCATCCCTGGTTATTGTACTGACAGCCCTCTTTTTTATCGGCGAATTCTATCTTCTGATTCTTAAATAGCATGTTCAAACGATACATGTCATACGACAGAAAAGCACGGTTCCTGTTCCTGAACGGTCTGATCAGTTTACTGGTTCTCATCACCATGTCAGTCATTCCGGGGAAGGAAGTAGCTTCACCCCCGCGGGAAATCCGGGAAGCCGCAGAGATCATGAAGAAATCGGTTGAGATCATTTCCACCCATTGCCGCAAGAACAACATCAACATGGATGCGCTGACTGACCCGGCAAGTACCGGGCTTATCGGAAATGAACTAACCGAAATCACCACGACCATTGGCCATCTGGATGCCAAACGCACCACAATTAATCCCAATTTTGCGAGCCTGATTGCCTTCCTGCTGATGGAAGCAGGAGTGCATGAGAACGACACCATCGCGATAGCCTGTTCAGGCTCATTTCCGGCACTCCTGGTAGCCTCATTATCTGCATGCAAAGCGATGAAGGTAAATGCACGGGCTATCCTGTCCATTGGTGCCTCCTCCTATGGTGCAACAAACGTCAATTTCACACTG
>CAYZVJ010000210.1:0-2712 GCA_964481765.1 uncultured Rikenellaceae bacterium
CAGATCCAATCCCATATGCCGGTAAGGGGATAAGCCCCGCATGTTTCAACAAACGTTTCAACTCCATGTTTCTTTAGTTCCGAACACAAATAGGTAAGATCATACATCAACGGCTCTCCTCCGGTTACCACCACCGCCCTGGCCTTTGTATCGAGTGCATTTTCAATAACCCGGTCTGTTTCAACCAGCGGATGAATATCAGGATCCCAGGAGAATTTCGTGTCACACCAGCTACATCCTATATCACACCCACCAATGCGAATAAAATAAGCCGGCTTGCCAGTATGATACCCTTCACCCTGAATGGTGTAAAATTCTTCTACTAATGGTAATTTCTTTCCTCCGGTCATCTTGAAGGTTTTCTTAAAGAACAAATTTACTATTTTTATGTACTAATTTATAAACCATGAAAACAATAAGGTACATTTCAGTAGTGCTGGTTTGCATTCTCACCGTTTCTTGCAGCAAGCCCGTTACAGATGGAGAATGGATTGCGAGTTCCCCATCAGGCAAGCGATACACACAAATCAACCGTGGAGTTGAAACCATCATTCCCAACGGAAGGATTATTACCCCGGGTGGCATGAATCATGTGGTTGCCCCTCATCCGTTCGGACTTACCCTCAGTCCGGACGGAACCATTGCTGTTACGGCAAATTCCGGGATCAGGCCACTATCCATCACCATACTGCGTAACATTTTATCGGATAGTCCGGAGATACAGCAAATTCCCCCGGGAGCTGAGACAGATGCCGGTGTATTGGCTTCCGTTTTTATGGGCCTTGCTATCTCTCCCGATAATAATGTCATTTACGTTGCCGGAGGTCAGGAAAACCGAATATATTTTTTCGATCTTCAGACGGGGGATGAAAAAGGTTCCATTGACTGCAGTTATTCGGATGACAGCACAGATTTTACGCACGGATACATTGGAGACCTGGTGCTTAACAGCGACGGACGAAAAATTTATGGTGTTGACCAGATCAATTTCCGGATGATCATTGCAGATACTGAAACGGGCAGGTTGCTCCATTCTGTTCCGGTCGGGAGATATCCTTTTGGCATTGTCCTTTCTCCCGATGAAACAAAAGCATATGTTGCAAATGTCGGCATGTTTGAATACAGTGCCATTAAGGGTATCGATCCGGAAAACCTGAAAGAGACGGCGTTGAAATTTCCACCATTTGCATACCTTTCCGAAGAAGCAACTCACGGTATCAGAACGGATTCTCTTGAAATACCGGGACTGGGAGATCCGAATGTTCCGGAATCCTTTTCTGTCTGGACCGTTGATCTTTCCGATCCTGATCGACCACAGGTTGTTGGGAAAACAAAAACCGGATCACTGGTTGGCGAATTGATTGATGGTATCCCGGCAGTCGGAGGATCAAGCCCCAATTCCCTGGTTGCCACAGACCGGTATGTATTTGTGAGTAACGGCAATAATGATAATGTTTCAGTGATCGATATTGAAAAGGATACCGTGGTCCATACCATCCATCTCGATCTTGATCCGCGGATAGATCATTTCCGGGGAAAAATACCTTTCGGACTGGCCATTTCTCCTGACCAGAGGCGCCTGTACGTCTGTGAATCAGGAATCAATGCAATTGCTGTTGTTGATATTGGCAGCTTTAACCTCCTGGGGCATATACCGGTCGGCTGGTTCCCTGCCAAAATTGAAGTCACCCCGGATGGAAAATACCTGGTCGTAAGCAATGCCAAGGGATATGGAAGCGGCCCTAACGGTGGTTATACATTCACCATGGGGGATGAGGGAAGTTACATCGGGCACCTGATGAATGGAACAGTCTCGGTAATTCCCACCCCAGCAGATAACCAGCTCAACCGATTGACAAAAAAGGTGATCGATAACAATTTTATATTCCATCATCCCGAAGACAAAAAATTTGCCTGGCGTGCTAACAATCCCATACCCCTCTATTCAGGCCAGAAAGAATCCCCCATCAAACACATCGTCTTCATATCAAAAGAGAACAGAACCTATGATGAGGTGTTTGGTCAGGTAAAGAGTGGGAAAGGGGATCCGGAACTGGCAAGATACGGCATGAATGCAACCTTTATGAACCGTGCAAAAACAGATACGGTTGTTGATGCCGATGTCATGATCAATCACCTTGCCCTGGCATCTCAGTTTGCAATGTGTGATAATTTCTATGTCGATTCCGATGTTTCGGCAGATGGCCACAGATGGCTTGTCAATACCTATCCCAATGAATGGGTGGAAACGTCAGCACCTGCAAGTTATGGTGGCAACCGGACCTTCCGGTCCGATTCAAAAGCCCCGGGGATATTAGGATTTACGGGAGCTGCAGGAGCAATCTATCCGGAAGACTATAACGAAGCCGGTTCGATGTGGGATCACCTTGAAAGACATGGTATCGATTTTTTTAACTTCGGATTCGGGATTATGTTTGATCCTTCATCCTATCACCCCTCCTATAAATACACCGGGATCCGACATTTGTATAATTACCCCGTACCCACGCCAATTTTTGACAGGACATCAAAATCATACCCTACCTATAACACGGCAATACCCGATCAGTTCAGGGTGGATATGTTCATCCGTGAATTCAATGAGAAGTGGATGGGTGAAGATAAAACAATGCCATCGCTGATTACGGTTATCATCCCGAATGACCATGGTGCAGGGGACCGGCCCGATGCAGGATATCCCTTCCGTGAGAG
>CAYZVJ010000211.1:0-2700 GCA_964481765.1 uncultured Rikenellaceae bacterium
TTTGAAGAGATGCTGAAAAAGCATCAATACTGGGTGTTGTACCGGCTGAGAATCGACATACTGCGGTATCCGGTATGGAGGGAGGAGCTCATGGTTGAGACCTGGCCTTCAGGGATTGACAGGCTGTTTGCCAATCGTGATTTCAGGATTATGAATGGGCAAGGCGAGGAGATCGGCAAGGCAACCAGTGCCTGGTTGATCATTGACAGGAGAAGCAGGAGGCCGCAGAGCCCCAAATCGTTGCATGATACTCTTCCCGGTTTGAGTGTTTCATCAGATGGAAAATCCCTGGAGAAGCTTCCATCGGTTGAGGGCGGGAATGACCGGAAGAGTCTCCGGGTAAAATATAGTGATCTTGATCAGAACAATCATGTCAATAACGTGAAATACATTCAATGGATCACCGACTCCTACCCGGGCGATTTTTGTGCGAAAAACAGGATTGTTAATTTTGAAATCAATTACTTATCGGAATCATCACTTGGTGAAAAGATTGGTATAGAAAGCGTCTGTTTGAATCAATCCCCTCTTTTATATCACCATGCAATGTTTATTACCGATCAGGAAAAAGAGATTTGCAGGGCCAGTGTAACCTGGGAACGTGCAGTCTGAAAACAACCAATTGAAAAAGAATAGTTATCTTTAACCCCGGATTTGCCGCAAGAATGACATGAAGATGAGAACGCGCATAACCGTAATTATTTCTGTCATTTGTTTCTTTCTGATTACGTCCTGTGCAACGCAGAGGAACTACGATAGTGCCAGGAACCTGGCATATCTTTATAACCCGAGCATGGCCTCTCTTCATCCGCGCTATCAGGTATTTCATGAAAGTGATCAAACTTCCATTCTTTCGGTAAAGGTATATCCGGTTGAGTTACTTTTTAACCAGGCAGACAATGACGGGATTTACCAGGCTCAACTTGAGATTTATTACCGGCTGTACGAGTTGAACGGTGGACGAAGCCTTGTTGATACGGGTCTGTATAAATACCCGATAGAAATGCAAAACGTCAGGCGGGAGTTTGTGGCAAACATTCCCTTGCCGACTCAGGTATCCAGGAAGTATAACCTGGAAGTCATTACCAATGATAGACTCAGGAACAAGGCAGTACAAGCATTTATTCCTATTGACAAGACATCCCCGTACAACTACCATAATTTTGAGGTGGTGAGGGTTACCACCGGGCAGCCGATCTTTAATTCCATCCTGGACAGCAGCCAGGTAATTCGTATTCGTTATCCGAATGATGAGGTGGATAGCCTCTTTCTCTCTTACTACCCTGTCGATTCGGTTATTCCTTATCCTCCTTCCCTCCTGATCCCATCCAGAACATTGCAGCCGGACCCGGATACTACCTATGCTATAGCCAATCATGATGCCATTGCCATCCGGTTTACAGAAGAAGGGATGTACCATTTTACAGTCGATCCGGCAATCAGTGAGGGGTATACCATCTTCTATTTCGGCGAGCATTTCCCTTCCGTTAAGACAACGGAACAGATGATTGATCCCCTGGAATACCTTGTTTCGGAAGCTGAGATTGCCCGGATGAGGAGGAATGAAAATCAGAAATTAGCCGTTGATAATTTTTGGATCAATACAGCAGGAAGTATTGACAAAGCGCGGGAGCTGATACGCATTTACTATAACCGGGTTTTTTATGCCAACTATTTTTTTGTCTCCTATAAGGAAGGCTGGAAAACGGATCGTGGTATGATCTATATTATATACGGACCTCCTGATGTATTGTATAAAAATGATGAGGAGGAGCGATGGATTTACCGAAATAGCAAGGGTACAGAGAATATATCTTTTACATTCCGAAAAGTTGAAAATCCGTTCACACAGAATGATTTCGTGTTAAACCGGTCTGATGAATTGGATTCAAGATGGGGAGAGGCAATTAGTAGCTGGAGGAACGGCTTGATATTTAGCATTGATCAGGGAGATTCCCAATAATCCATGGGAAAGTCAGACTCACAGGTTGTTTTTGGTATCCGATCGGTCATCGAAGCGATCCGGTCAGGGAAAGAAATTGAGAAGATCCTGGTAAGGAGAGACTTACGGGGAGAAACAGCTCATGAATTGTTATCCCTGATCAGGAAAGAGAAAATCCCCGTTCAATACGTGCCGGTTGAAAAAATTAACCGGATTACAAGAAAAAACCACCAGGGCATTCTTGCTTTTATTTCTGTCATTGAATACACAAGAATAGATGAGTTGGTCCCCTCACTATATGAGGATGGAAGGTCGCCATTTCTGATGATGCTTGATGGAATAACAGATGTGCGGAATCTTGGTGCCATTATAAGGACCGCTGAATCAGCGGGTGTTCAAGGTATTATCCTTCCGCAAAAGAGATCCTCAATGCTCACCGCCGATACCATTAAAACGTCTGCCGGTGCACTGTATCATCTGCCCGTTTGCCGGACCAGTAGCGCTAAGGAAACTTTAATCTATCTCAGGGAATGTGGATTACAGCTTGTAGCTGCTTCGGAAAAAGCAGAGAAAAGCTTTTTTGAGATTGATTTTATGCCCCCCACACTGATCATTTTGGGAGCTGAAGACAAAGGGCTAAGCATAGAGGTCTTAAAAGGGGTTGATGAATTGGTTAAAGTTCCCATGGCGGGTAAGATCGGTTCACTCAATGTTTCTGCAGCTGCTGCTGTACTTCTTTATGAGGTGGTTCGTCAGAG
>CAYZVJ010000212.1:0-2682 GCA_964481765.1 uncultured Rikenellaceae bacterium
TTTTCAGGTTATCCGGTGTATCCAGCAGGAGCAGCTTCCCATAATCAATGATGGCAACACGATCCGACAGACGGTCTGCCTCATCCATATTATGGGTTGTAAGAATAATGGTTTTCTCCCCGGTCATGCTTTTAATAAAATCCCTTACCAGGATTCGGCTTTGGGGATCAAGTCCTGCTTCAGGCTCATCCAGGATAAGGATATCCGGATCATGCACCAGGGCAAGCGAGATGCTCAGTCGCCGTTTCATCCCCCCGGACAGGTTTTTTGCCAGCACATTTGCCTTCTCCTCCAGCCCCATAAAACCAAGCAACCGGTCAGACAGTGTATGGGCTGTCTTGCGGTCCACATCGTACATTTCTGCCATAAAGATCAACTGTTCCCGGCAGGTTAGCTTGGGCCAGAAAACATTTTCCTGCGGACAAATTCCCAGCCGGCTTTTTATATCCTTCCCGACAGCCGGTAATCCATTCCCAAAAAGTACTTTACCGGAGGTCGGAGGGATCAGTCCACAGATCATGTTTATTGTAGTGGTTTTACCGGCTCCGTTCGGGCCGAGGAAACCCAGGATCTCTCCTTTGTAAATATCCAGTGACAGATCATCAACAGCAACAAGGTCCCCGAAATTTTTATTCAGATTCCGTACACTGATCTCAATATGTTTTTTCTCCGGGTTCATAACCTGATGTTCAAAAATAGTCAAAAAGAAAGTAACTCATAGTAATTTTAATTACCAATCGATTAATTCTTTACACACTTCTATCACCCTCTTATCTTCGTCGGCTAACGGAACATTACCGAATACAAATGAGATTGTTGGTCCACCGACGCAGTTGGTAGATTTATTCTGCCAAAAGTCAGGAAATGAAATGATAATTTTAACTACATTAGATTTCTGATTTAAATAAAGTGATTTGATATGGTTTCACCTCTCTTCAACCACCTGTTGATTCCGTTTCTGATTGCTATTTTCCTGGCGATAAATATGGGAGGAAGTGGAACTGCCCCGGCATTTTCGGCAGCTTTCGGTGCCAACATCCTGAAAAAAAGTGTAATTCCCGGATTGTTTGGGCTCTTCGTGTTTATCGGAGCCCTGTTGGCAGGGAAAGCCACAGCAACGACTGTAGGACAGGACCTGTTTCCTGCCGAAAAGTTAAGTTTAACGCTCGTTTCTATCATTCTTCTGTCCGTAGCACTTGCATTGCTTGGCGCAAATTTGCTGGGCATTCCCCAGTCGACCAGTCAGGCAACGGTACTTTCCGTTTCAGGCTCAGCAGTCTATTTTCACCTGTTGAACACCGAAAAACTATTCATCCAGATTATCCCGACGTGGTTCATCCTGCCGGTGGTTTCCTTTCTGATCTGCTATTTCGTCGGAAAGTATATTTACATTCCAATACGCAAGACGGGTATTTTTACCTATCGAAGCATCACACAGCATCCGATTCTGAGGTGGCTTATCATCATCATGTCATGCTACGTAGCATTTTCCATCGGAGCAAACAATGTGGCAAATGCCTCAGGTCCCATTGCCTCTATGACCATCAATGAATTGAATATTCAGGACATAGAGAAAAACAGGATCCTGATTTTAATCCTTGCAACCCTTGTCGTGGCACCCAGCTTTGGCATAGGCAGTTCAATTTTCGGGCAGAAAATTGTTAAAAAAACCGGGAAAGGGATCTTTCTGTTTGGCCCCGTCGAAGCCGTTATCATCTCTTTTGTTACAGCCAGCCTGCTTCTTTTTGCCTCCATCTGGAAGGGAATCCCTTCATCCCTGGTGCAGTTGAATACCGGAGCCATCATCGGAATCGGTGTCTCCAGGCTGGGATTCAAGAACATTTTCAAGAAAACGGAGGTAAACCGGTTCTTCCTGATCTGGTTGATTGCTCCCCTGTTTGCCTTTGCATTCAGCCTGTTGATGACCTGGCTGGCTGACCGTTTTTCACTGCTTTAATTTCAAAACCATGGAAACGAAACGATCACAGGAAAAATTACTGAAGCAATCGGGCTATTCAGACAGAGCGATCCGGTATTACCTGGAAAAGATACATGTCGGGACCATGAAAGATCCGGATGCATTTGCTACCTATACCGGTTCCTGCGGGGATACCATGGAGTTCTTTGTAGAAATTGAATCCGGAGTTATCAGGCAGGTAAAGTTTCAGGCCATCGGATGTGCCGGTTCTTTTTCAGCCGGATCCGCCCTTGCTGAAATGGCACAAAGGAAAACGGTAGAAGAAGCCCTGACCATTTCGGAAACCGATATTTATAATCACCTCGAGCATGTCCCCCAACCCAAAGTACATTGCATTGCCCTGGCCCGGAAAACATTCTCCATGGCACTGGAGAAATATAAAGGAACAAATAAAGGCTGAATACAATCCCCACCTGACTATTTGTTAATTAAATCTTTTTAAAGTGTATTCCTGATTTAGGTTGGTGCAGTTCCCCCGACCGAAAGGCTTGGCATTCTAATCCTGGTTTGTGCACGGGGATTTCTACAGGTCTGACCAGACCCGGGGCGGGATGCCGACGTCCGGACCGTGTCGGGAGTACGGCATTTCGTCCGCCAGGGCGGACTCAGTTTGAACCATCCCTTATACAGTAATATCAATCAACTTCCCAAAATAATGAAGCCCCATATTTTCAATGAGGCTTCATTGTACCCGGGGCGGGACT
>CAYZVJ010000213.1:0-2673 GCA_964481765.1 uncultured Rikenellaceae bacterium
TTCTGGGAAGATCATGTTCAGCGGCTGTACCGTACTTCCGAAATAACGGGGATGAGCATGTGGTATGATGAGGCATTTTTATACCAGATGGTGTCTGAATTGATCCATATCAATTCCGTTGATGAAGGGAACATTAAACTGGTTTTTAACTTCCACAGGCAGGATAATATCATGGACCGTAATTTTCTTGCCTATTTTGTGGAGCCGCTTTATCCTTCAAAAAAACAGTGTGAACAGGGTGTGAAAGGGATCCTGTTTCAGGCAAGCCGAACCAACCCTACAGCCAAGGTGATAAACCAGAATCTCCGGCTGGCAGTATATAAACAGTTGATTGAAAAAGGAGCATATGAAGCGTTGCTGATTGATAAGGAAGGGAAAATTACTGAAGGCAGCCGCTCAAACATTTTCCTTATTAAAGATGGAAATCTCTTCACGGCACCGGACACGGATGTACTGGCTGGAATTGCCCGGAAGTATGTCATTGCGACCTGTTTACAGGAAAATATTCCGGTTGTGTTTAATAAGACTGACCGTATGGAGCTGGAATCAATGGATGCTGTCTTTATGACCGGAACATCTCCGAAGGTGTTGCCTTTTTCAGAAATCGAACAATATACCTTTCATACAAACGATCCGGTTTTACATAAAATCATGGATGGATATCAGAAGATGATCCGGAATTATATTTCAGGGAAGAAAGTATAATTTTTTTTATACCTTTAAAGCACTTGGATTGAATTACCTGTTGCAACGGATAACCAGGGGAACATCCATTTTCTAATCATAATCATTTTCCAATGGCAAGCATTCGTTGGCTAAAAAAAGAGATAAACGGATTAACCTTCGAGGTAGTTTCTGATTGTTTTACCTTTCTGGAAGCACATCCGGATAAGCATAATAAAGAGTTACAGAAAATCATTTCTGACACCATCCTGCTAAGAAACGAGATGATATCCAGGATCAATCAGGCGCACAAAAAGGATAATCCCGGTTTTTCCAAACAGACAGCCCGCGGTATCCTGACCGAATTTTACAAAGGCATTGATCAATCCTTTGTCAAGCTGAGCAAACTTTCAAAGAAGTAGCAGGTCAAAACCAGGTATTAGGTGATTAATTGTTATCAGATTTTTATCAGGGGGAGGGTTCAAAATGTCGGATTTCGCTATTTTGCCTTCAAAACAGCCCGTATGTTGAACCTTTCAGGGTTTGTAAAAAACGAACCGGATGGGTCGGTCTATATTGAAGTTGAAGGAGATGAGGCGAACATACGGTACTTCGTAAGAGCGCTGGAGAAGGGACCTTCATGGGCCCGGGTTGACCAGATCGATGTATCCGGTATACCCCTTCAACAATACAGTGATTTTCTTGTGAAATAACGATCATCAGGATTCCCGGGAAAAGAGGATCGTAACATAATCAACCACCTCCGATGAGGGGATAACATCACCGGAATTGCCCCTTCGTATCACTTCAGCAACCGGCTTTTCCGCAACAAGCCGTGCGTATTCCATCAGTGTCATGATCGGACCATAACCACATACCGAGATATGATGATCCTGAATGACCCGGTAAACCTGTTCTGAATTCCCTTTCAGGATCTCATCAATCACAAGATTATCCTTTCTTTCCCCTTCTCGAGGATGGACATAATGTGAGAAATCAGACGATGCAATGATCAGGATCTTTTTCTGCAGGGACTTGTTTGCTGTAAAAATTTTTTCAGCCAGGGTTCTGGCATTTTCATAGGTCTGACGGGAAATGCTGATCGGAACAATGGAAAACCGATAATCGAGGAAGTACTGCAGAAAGGGAATCATTACCTCGGCAGAATGTTCATATTGATGAGCCATTGCTGATTCGGGGATATCCAATCGCTCCATCAATTCACGATCAAGTTCAACCGATCCGAGCGGTGTTTCCCAGTAGTCATTTTCATCCAGAGCCAGGGGTACTCCCATCCCGGTATGGTTGGGGTTTACAATGACAATGGTGTCATATTTTTCACCGGTCTGGCTGATGAGGTCGAAAAAATGGACGGCTTCATATCCCGAATAGATGTATCCGGCATGAGGTACCACACAGCCGATGATCTGTTTTTTCGCAAGCTCCCTGTTTATCTTTGGGATCTCTTCAGTATGAATTTCATTGATCTGGGCAGATAATGCACTCCCGGTTCCGGGATAAAATTTCCCGGCAACGGTTGCTTTCCTGATTTTTACCACTCCTTCAGTATGTACCATAATGAGTAATCCTTTGTACAGGTTATTCAATTAATCCTTCCAAACGAAGTATATTTTGGACGTATATAAGATACCGGTTTTTGCGGAATGTAAACCAGCTTTTTTTGTATTCAGAACCTTCAACCAGGGTCCTGAATTTGGCGAATGATCGTTTATCTTTCAAAGCATCATGAAGCACGGTGTTACCCTCTTTATTGATGATCTCCTGAACAAAATCTTCCATTATTTCAAACACCTCCCAGGGCTCCATTCCCCTGATCTCAACATGATCAGGCCAGTTTTTTTTGATCCGGTTCAACTCTTCCTCCCAGGGATCAGGTACACCCGACAGATATCCAAAATCGTATATTGACCGGGTTTCCCCGCTTTCCCTGTTGATATAAACCTTAAATCCCTGCTGAAGGTCTTCTGAGATATCGTTTACCTGTTCCTC
>CAYZVJ010000214.1:0-2658 GCA_964481765.1 uncultured Rikenellaceae bacterium
GCTTCAATGGCTTTTTCTTCCTCCTCTGCAGTGGGCTGGACGGGTGTATGCATTTTTGCAAAAAACCGATTCAGCGAACGGTTATCCACCGGTTTGGTTACCATAGAAATCAATACCAGCATAACGATTGGAAAAAGGGCATCAAAGAAAAACCGTGTTGCCACCAGCTGTGATTTTTTAAAGTGTGTAAAGTCGATCCCGAACCAACTCAACACCCACACTTCTGCCTCAAATCTTCCAATACCCACTTTTTCAGATTCCGGATCGGAGGGATCAATTCGGGCAACCCGTTCGAACAATATTCCAACCGGCGGTATAACATGCTGTCTTTCAATCTTTTGTCCCACATAATCTGCAAGTCCTGACTGAACATCCTCCGTTAATGCTTCGGTAGATACTGTGATTTGCTTCTGTGCTGTTTCGATTAAATATTTCTCATTGTATTTCACTGAATCCAGACCCTGGAACAGGTTAGGAATAACAGCATAAATGACAGTACAGAGAATCACCTGAATAATCACAGCCCATTTGGTTAAACGGCGCCAGATGAATCCCAGCCAGATTGATGCTCCAAATATGGCAGGTATGGAAATGATGTATTTATACAATTCCAGCAGGTTATTGACAAAAAGGGCAACGACAATTCCCCCCAGCAGCGTAAATGCAATTACAAGCCTTCCAATGAAGAGGTAGTGTTTTTCTGACTTCTCAGACACAAACGGCTTATATAAATTCTTAATAAACAAAGCGGAATAGGATACGGAACTGGCATCGAGTGTGGACATGTTTGCTGCCAGTATACCGATCAGCATCAGCCCGATGGCTCCCGGAAAAAGAAGCTCTTTGGTCATGAATCCCCAGATCAGGTCCGGGTCATGCAATTGTCCTGCAAACAATCCGATGGCCAGCAAACCAGCCAATGCCCAGAAGAGCATGATAATCCGTTTTGCAAACATACCACCGATCATTCCGATGCGGGCAGTCATTTCGTTGGTTGCCGATCCGGCTGTCTGCATACCGGAAGCAACAGCAATGATGGAAACCAGGTTTGCCAGAACCATGGCAAGAATGGTATACCAGGCATATTCACTCAGGGTGGTGGATCCGAACAATTCGAACATAAAATCCGGAACACTGGCATGCAGGCCTGAGAAACCACCAATCCTGGATAGCCCGACCGGGATCAGGATTGCCGAAAAGATAATGATCAGGATCCCCTGTATTCCATCGGTAATGGCGGCAGCACGAAATCCTCCAAGCATGGTGTACACACCAACGATAAGGGCATAGATAAAATAGAACCAAAGTGGATCGGTATAGGAGACAAACGAGTGTAGCTCACCACGCTTGTTTTTCTCGTTCAACACAGTATACCGGGCCTGTTCTTCCGCCGTCAAACCCTGGTTTATGTGAGATTGCAACTCCTGGTACTCCTGAAACTGAGCAATGCTTGCCTGCTCCTCATCAGTACATAACTCAATCGGTTTGGGTGTCATTGCCATCATGGTCTTTGCGGCCACCATATAACCCACACCTCCTCCCAGAATAGAGAGCAGCAGGAAAAAAACGGCATAGGCAGCTCCCAGGAATTTGCTCCTGAACCGTTCGGTAAAGAAATCACCGATGGTTGTCAACCGGACACGCCTGAAAAAGAATGTGCTAAACCAGTAGAAGGGTGTGAGAAACAGGACCAGGAACTGTATCCACATGCCCCCGATGCCCTGCCTGTAGACCTCCCTCGAGACAGCCACAGCCTGGTCGGCATTTGTGGAACACCCGAAATTCAGGAAAAACTGGTAAAATTTCCCGAGTTTTCTGCCCGCCAGGAAAAAATCCTCTGTATCCCTGTTCTTTTTTGCAGCCCTTCTTCCCAACCACAGAATCACTGCAACAAACAAAAGGATCAGAATAAAGTCAAGCAAATGCAATCCCCAGATGGTCATTATGTGTCGTATTGGTTTTAGGTCAAATAGTTAATGGCTTCCATACAGAGTGCTGTCTGATGATAATCGAGCTTCCATGTCGAACCTTTGTTCGTGTCCAGCGGCAAACCAAGGGGATCTAAACTGGTGAACCATCCACCATATACCGGATCGAGAAAATGATCCTGAACAAAAAGAAAAATGGCATCAAAAAAGTCCTTCAGATCCATCCGGTTAAACTGTATGATGAAATGCAGCAGGGTACGTAACCCTTCCGATTGTTCCCACCAGGATATCTCTTCCCGGATCACCTTCCCCGTCTCATCAATCCAGGTTTTAATATAGCCCTTTTCTTTTTGATAACCCAATGAGAGACCTGTTTCCAATAATTTACCGGCCAGGGTCAGGTTGGTATCGGCCAGGCCTTTCTCCACTCCTTGTGACAAAAGGAATGCCCACTCAAAAAGGTGACCCACTGAAATGTAGCCACCGTTCCCGGAGTGTATCGGTTCCCACGATCTGTTATACAATTCCGGAAAGATGATCCGGTCACAAGATAGAACACGTGAAAAGAGAAAATCCTTCAGATCCGATAATTTATTCTTGATCCTTGTCCGCTGGTTTTCCTGATTTAGGATGGACAGCAATGCCAGCAATGCCTCGAAAGTATGCATGATGGGATTCTGAGAACGGTTCGTATCCAGATCCTTCCAATCCCGGCTCATTTTCCAGATGA
>CAYZVJ010000215.1:0-2625 GCA_964481765.1 uncultured Rikenellaceae bacterium
TTCAATCTGATCGATAAAATGACTTCTATTCTGATGGTACTCTTTTCCCATCAGGAACCGTCGCCGTGCACAGGTAAGGAACAAATAACAGGTTGCCCTGGTCATTCCGACATACAAAAGTCTTCTCTCTTCGTTCGGATCAACAGGATTTTTCCCAAACAGAGAATAGGGTATCAGGTTTTCCTCACAGCCTGAAATGAATACACAATTGAATTCCAAACCCTTGGAAGCATGGATCGTCATCAGGTTTACTGCTTCAGCTTTTGGTTTCCAGGTATCTATCCCGGTGCCCAGTACAGTGTGTTGTAAAAACTCCTCTTCCTCTCCTTCGTATTGTTCTGCCAGTTCCATCATCTGGTCGAACAGGAGCTTGTGCTTTTCAAGATCGTCCTGAACCTGGCTATTGATGATGTGCTGCAGTTTCCCGGTAAGGGTTTTACCACTGAGGTTTTCGATGATTTGGATTAACTTGTATTCGGTCATACCGGGTTGTTTCAGTATCCGTGAACGCAGCATGACGTTTTCAGGATTGGAAGCAAACCGGTAAATATCCACTACTGCCCTGATCTGTTTCTGTTTGAAAAAGGGATCTTCACCGACTTTCTGGTAGGGAATATTATGATCCTTGAAGGCTTTTTCAATGACTGGCATTTGCTTACCGATCCTGCACAAAACAGCAAAGTCGGACAGGCTTTCTATCCTTTTTTCTTTGTACCCTTCAGCTACCTCGCTATCAATGGAAAAGAAACCCATGCCTCCGATCATTTTTTCGATCATACGGGCAATATATTCCGCTTCACTTTTATCCGATGCATTCTCTGAAATTTTCACCTTCACTCCCTTCTGCAATCCTTCAAGAAATTTCCCACTCTCCTTCAATACATTATCCGAAGCCCTGAGTATTATATCCGAACAGCGATAGCTCTTTTTCAAGGTGAAAACAGCAGCCGGATAATGATCTTTAAACATTTGAATATATTGCGCACTTGCCCCACGGAAGCCATAAATAGCCTGATCAGGATCACCTATGACAAAAAGATTGGATTCCCGATCGGGCATTAACATGCTGATCAACCGGTACTGAGCGTGGTTAATATCCTGGTATTCATCCACCAGTAACCAATCGATTTTTCTCCTGTATGCTTTTAAAAGTTCCGGATGTTTTTTAAACAGCTGAACGGTCAATCCGATTAAGTCATCAAAATCAAACGCTTTCAGGGACCGCAATGTCTGGTTGTATTTTTTAAAGATTGCAGCGAATGTTTCATCATTGATACTGTTTTCATCCTGCAGGGATTGTTTGACCTCCGTGATTTTTTCACTGATTTCGGCAACTTTTGATTGATCATGATCCAATCCTGTCAGGATCTGTTTTTTATCTTCATCATCGATCACGGAAAGGGTGTCTGTTGATCCTGAACTTTTCCAATATTCTTTAATCACTGACAGGCCGAAGGCATGAAAGGTTGAAATGGTGAGCTTATCCGCGGAGTGGTTCTCCAGAAGCAGGGAAAGTCTCTCTTTCATTTCGCGTGCAGCCTTATTGGTAAAGGTGATGGCAAGGATGCTTCCGGGGTTTACCTGTTTTTCCAGGATCAGATAAGCGATGCGGGTGGTCAGCACTTTTGTTTTTCCCGTTCCCGGCCCGGCCAGGATGATCGCCGGTCCACGGTAGTGTGTAGCTGCTTGTAATTGTTCATCATTCAATCCTGAGAGAATCCCGCCATCCGGGAAAGCTTTATCTGGTTTGGATGCTTCGACAGTTTCAGTTGGTATTTCAGGTTTTTCCCGTTTCAATTTCCTGAAAGCCTCCAGATCGAAGCTAACCAACGGACGCGGTTTGTTTTGTGTGCGGTATTTTTCTGTCGATTCTTCAAACAGGGATACCGATTGCAGGTAATTTTTACTTTCGCCTTCCTGAAAGACTCTGATGGTACCGAATTCTCCATCAAACCCCTCTTTTAGATAGACTTCCCTGTTCCGCATCCGGCGAATGGCTTCGGAGAGTAATTCACCACCAACGGTTTTCACATCATCGATATCGTGGTGAAGCAAAATATTGAACTCAGGGCCTGCTTTTCGGATCAGCTGCATGTACCGTTGATGCACTTTTTTCGAATCGGGGGAAACTCCTTCCAGTTCAGATAAAATTTCCTTCAGCGGGATAAGGCTATAAAAGGGATGGCGGTTATTTCTTTCAAGCACGTCGTTACGGTCGGCAAGCTGTGCAATGCGGTTCATCACACCCTCGGTGACCTTTTTCCCGCACACCGGGCAGGTTTCATCATGCTGTAATGTATCCAGCGGGCTCCAGCATATACCGCATTTCCTGTGACCGTCATAATGGTATTTCCCTTCCTGCGGGAAAAAATCGATTGTTCCGAGAAACTTCTCCTGGTCTCCCGACTTCATGGCTTCCACAATGCCGTTATAGGAAAGTTCCGTGTTAAAGATATTGGCATTCCGACCCAGTTTTTCCGGTGAATGGGCATCCGAATTGGAGATGAGGGTATAGCGGTCAAGAAAGCTGCACATCCAGTTCATGGGCGGGTCAGTAGAGAGGCCTGTTTCCACTGCATGGATATGAGGAGAAAGGTCTTCGTAACATTCTTCTATGGTATCAAA
>CAYZVJ010000216.1:0-2624 GCA_964481765.1 uncultured Rikenellaceae bacterium
AGGGTTCCTTGAGTGAATTCAGAACCAATAATTATCATAGCCTTCCCGTAGAAAAGCGGAACGGTATCGGATTTAAAAGTATTTGTTGATTGGGGATTACCGTTACCAACGCCCATGATTTTCCCCGGGCCGGTCATTTTTATCGTAATCCTGTTAATGGCCAGGGGACATGAATTCCCATTCTTATCAACTGCTTCAACAAGAATATAGGATAAATCGTAACCATTGGCTTTAATCACTTTCCTGTCAGGGGTAAGGATTAAAGCATAGGGTTCACCGGCAGTTTTTATGCTATTCTCTCCGATCTTTTCTCCCTCTTTGTACGCGATTGCCTTAACTTCTCCAGGCTGGTAAGTAACCTCGTCCCACATCAGCCGGAACCGTTCGATCGAATTTTCCGATTTGGGATCTTTGCATTTCTTCCCTTGTGATTTACCATTCACGAACAGTTCTGCACAATCTCCGTTGGTGTAGACAAAGACCGGAATTTTTTCTCCGATCCTATCCTCCCAGTTCCAGTGCGGAAGGATGTGTATTGTTGTTTCGTCCGGTTTCCAGTAGCTTTTATATAAATAATAACGGTCTTTCGGGATTCCGCACAGGTCCACAATACCGAAGTAGGAACTCCTGGAGGCTTCTTTATCGGTCATTCCATGGTCTTTCACCCAGTAGTTGTTATAGGGTGTTGGTTCTCCGAGGTAATCAAAGCCCGTCCAGACAAATTCACCGGCAATATAGGGTTCTTCCTGTTGCCACATAAAATCATCATCGGCAACCTCAGCCCACCAGGGAGCATTCAGGTCATATGAGCTCACCTGCAGGGATGTGGTAAAGTCGGTTTTTTCTTCTGGCAGCGGGAATTCATAGAATCCCCGGGTACTGACGGTTGAAGCAGATTCGCTGACAATCACCGATTTGTTGGGCTCCAGCTGACGTGCCAGCGAGTACCTGCGCCCGTAATTCCAGCAATGCACATCATAAAAATCGAAATGGCGGAGTGCTGCACTTTTGTAGTTATCGCATACCATGGTTGTAGGACGGGAAGGATCATATTTTTCTATATAGTTGAGCATGGTCTGTAGCCGGTGGAACCCGTTATTGATGTTCATCTGTACATCCCAGATCTCATTACCAGCGCTCCAGAGGAAAATGGAAGGATGATTCCTGTCCCGGACGATAAAATTCCGGATATTCCTGTGGGCGAAACTTTCAAATTCGGTGGTATCCAGCATATCCGCTTTTGCATCGTATTTATCAAACGCCTCATCGATAACCAGCAATCCCATTTTATCACACAGGTCCAGCAGTTCCGGAGCCGGACAATTGTGGCTGGTTCGGATGGCATTGCACCCCATGTTTTTCATAATTTCCAGTTGACGTTCCATTGCCCGTTCATTAAATGCGGCACCGAGCGGTCCCTGGTCATGGTGCAGGTTTACTCCTTTTAACTGTACGCGTTTATCGTTCAGGTAGAATCCGTTATCCGCGGTAAATCGAATGGCTCTGATCCCGAAGGTGGAATGGTTTGTATCAACCCGTTCATTGCCGAGATAAACCTCTGTTATGAGCTTGTAGAGGTATGGATTATCAATATCCCACCGCCTTGGATCGGGCACGGTCATGGTTATTTCAAACCTACTGTTCCCGTTTGCAGGAATTTTACCGTCAATCTTGTTTTCAAGGATCTTGATGTTTTCATCCGTTACAAGGGTATGTTTTATCTGAATTTCCTGATCAATGGTTGTCAAGTTCTTCAGGGTTGTTGCAACCCTGACGTCTGCATAGTGGGGTTTAATGATGGGCGTTGTGATATAGGTGCCCCATATATCGACATGAACCGGGGGCGCTACTATCAGCTGGACTTTGCGGTATATTCCTGCTCCGGGATACCACCTGCTATCGTGTTTTCGGGTATCCACGTGAACCGCAAGGATATTTTCTTCATCGAACAGAATATCATCCGTAATATCCAGATAGAAAGAGTTATACCCGTAATCCCACCTACCGATAAGCCGGCCATTCAGATAGATTTCAGGAAAAGCCATAATCCCGTCGAACAGCAAGTATAGTCTCATTCCTTTGTACCTTTCGGGAATGTCAATCTTTTTCCTGTACCACCCTTCACCCTGCCAGGGAAGTTTGCCCGTATCACCATTTCCGTCTGAAATAAACGGTCCTTCAATAGCCCAGTCATGGGGAACGGTAACATCTCTCCATGCAGAATCATCAAATGCATTTTGAAAGGCCGTTTCATGGTTGCCTTTCGAGAATTTCCATCCGGTTTTGAGGGTGACAGTTTCTCTGTTCTGAGATAAACAGAAATTGCTAATGATCAAAAATGTGATCAGTAAAAGAATGTGTCTCATAGTTATTTGAATATTCAGTTTATAAATGCATTATTCATTGTACGAACCGCTTGTATGTAAAGATAAGGATCCTCACACATCGTTGCCATACCGTTCAGGTAGTATATTGTTTCAGCACCTCTGTAGCAGGCAATACCTTTAAGAAGTCAAATACAAGGCTTTTCAGCAAAGCAGCCAGGCAGGTTGACCGGATGGGTCCCTATCCTTCCTCATCCTTTAAAAAAGATCTACGATTCATCCATTCATCCATTCATTCAT
>CAYZVJ010000217.1:0-2606 GCA_964481765.1 uncultured Rikenellaceae bacterium
ATATTCTGGTTTAGCCCTTCTTCAATTTCAGGAACTGAATGACACCGGGAAGCTTGATCTTGTAATATCCAAGCAGAACCGGCAACCGTATATTGATAGCATCCGGGTGATACCATCCGTTGATCCTTTTGTGGTTTTTGAAAGCCTGAACTTATGTGACACACTTGGAATGGATGATTCCCAGGCAGATTACGGGGAAACGGTTGTAATGAAGGTTCGCCTGGAAAACCTGGGAGAGAATGATGCACAGGGTATTCATGGCATTCTTTCCACTTCAGATCCTTATGTATCGATTATCGATTCAACAGGTTATTGGGGTACTGTAAATGGAGAGAGCCTGTCAGTAAAAATCCCGGCCTTTGTCGTTGAGATCAGAGATACTGTGCCTGATGCACATAGCACAACGTTTTGTCTCATAGTTAAAGATACACTGAATAAGGAATGGGTCTCCTACTTCATGATTGACATTTATTCACCCCTCCTGGAAACCGGTAAAATTTTGGTGAATGACCTGGCAGAAGGAAACGGTAACCTTAAGCTGGATCCGGGGGAAGCATCAAAGTTAGTCCTGGATATTCAGAACATGGGAAATAGCGAAGCGAAACAGGTTACCATTACCCTGCGCAATCAGGACGGTCTGATTACCTTTACCGACTCTGTGATAACACTTGATTCGTTGCTTGCTAATTCCACTGAAAAAGCCAGTTACTCCATCTCAGTAAATCCATCGGCTGGATCCGGATCGTTAACACATGTTCAATTTTTTATCCAGAGTAGTTTCACTTCATTCATTGACTCATTCTCCCTGCCCATTGGACTCATCTATGAAGATTTCGAAAATTATGGATTCGGGCAATACAGCTGGTATAATGATTCCATTCATCCCTGGGTGATTACAGAATCAAGCAAATGGGAGGGAGAGTATAGTGCCCAATCAGCAAACATAGGTCACAACGACACATCGGTACTCTCAATTACGATCGATGTTATGACGGATGATACTATCTCATTCCATAAGCGGGTTTCTTCCGAATCCAACTACGATTACCTTAAATTTTATATCGATACACTGGTAGTGAAATGGTCGGGAGAAAAACCCTGGTCATACGAGGAGTTCCCGGTTAGTGCAGGAACACATACTTTCAAATGGATCTATTCGAAGGATGTTTCGGTAAGCAAAGGATATGATAAAGCCTGGATTGATTTTGTGGTATTTCCCAGGAATTCTTTTACCCGATATGATATCGGACTGGTTGATATCCTATCCCCTGTTTCAGGTATTGAACTGACCGATAATGAAACGGTTTCCATAAAACTTAAAAATTTTGGGGATGAAGCAGTGTCCGATATTCCAATTACCTACCAGCTCAATTCCTGCGATCCGGTAACCGATACAATCAAAGGTGAAGTGCAAGCCGGTTCAGCGATTGTTTATGATTTTACAGAAAAAGTGGATCTTTCCAACCATAAGGAATATTTCCTTACCGTATGCGCATCAGTACCCTCTGATGAGTACCCTGGCAACAATGAAATAACGCAGTCCATTAAGAATTTCGCGTTTATCGATGCCGGAATAGAATCCATTCTTGCTCCTTCACAAGACAGTGTATACAACGATGCTGAAGAGGTTACTGTCCTGATCCGGAATTTTGGATACGTGCCGGTCTCAAACTTCTGGATCTTTTATACAATCAATAACTCCACTCCTGTCGGGGAATTTATAACAAATACAATTACAGCCGGTTCATCATTGCAGTTTACTTTTACAGAAAAAGCTGATATGTCAGCCTATCAAAGCTATACCATCGTTGCCTTTACGCAGCTTCTCAATGATGTTGCCAGTTATAATGATTCTTCATCCATCCTCCTGGTACATAGTGCAGATGAGGTATCCAGCCTGTTTATCCGGACTGATAATTTCCTGATTTATCCGAATCCTACAACAGGTGTTGTTCGCTTATATTTTGAGGTAGTCCGCGAAACTCACTCCCTGCTATCCGTACGGAATATTGTAGGACAGGTAGTCAGGCAGCAACAAGTACCACTCATTCGTGGTATGATGCATATGACCATTGATCTGGGTGATCTTTCGGCAGGATTGTATTTCCTCAGTTTCGAAATAAAGAACGACAGGATAACAAGGAAAATTCTGAAAGAATGAAAAGATTAGGATTAATCGGCGGTATGAGCTGGGAATCAACAGCTGAGTATTACCGGATAATGAACCAGACTGTAAACCGTAAACTGGGTGGATCTCACTCCTGCGATTGTTATGTCTATTCGTTTGATTTCGCCGGAATAGAAAAACTTCAGCACGAAGACAAGTGGGAAGAGCTGGCTGTATTGCTCACGGAAGCGGCCCTTTCCCTTGAACAGGCAGGTGCGGAGATCATCCTGCTCTGCACAAACACCATGCACCTTCTATCGGAAAGTATGGAAAGCAAACTTTCCGTTCCCTTCCTGCACATAGTTGATGTTGTCGGAGAGGAGATCACCAGGAAAAAAATGCGCAAGGTCGGATTGCTTGGTACTAAATTCACCATGGAAAAGGATTTCTACAAAGAGCGTCTGCATCGTTCCTTCGGTGTGGAAGTCATCATCCCGGC
>CAYZVJ010000218.1:0-2589 GCA_964481765.1 uncultured Rikenellaceae bacterium
GGCAACCAGGCTGATATTCAGGGGACGGCAAAGATTGGTAAACCGTTCTGCAAAGCTGCCCGATTTCCTGGCAGTGAAGGCTGACAGAAAATAAATAAAGAAATAGATCAACCCCACCAGCACGGCGGTGGCTTTTTCTCCCCGGATTCCAAGGTGCAGGGCAATCCCTGTTGCAAAAACCTGCAGGACAGGCTGTATATAATCCTTGACAGCCCGGTAATACCCGCTGAAGATCGAAATGTTGCTGATGGTTCTTATCAGTGCCTTCTGTCTGAAAGAAAAAATCACTTCCCGCATAACATCCCTGAAATTATCGCGTATTCTTTTCCCTTTAAGCCGGACACGCTCCCCATCCAGTTCTTTGGGATAGGTGATCATCAGGATCAGATCAAGAAGGTATGGTATCCCGGTAAACAGGAAGATCAGGCTGTAGTTGCCGGAATAGAAAACGATGATCCCTGCAAGAATGGAAGATATGGCTGATCCAAACTGTGAAGCGGATCGCGTATATCCATAATAATAAACCTTTTGGTCATTCCAGCCTTTGATTTTCAGGTATTCAAAAATCATGGCTTTGTGTGTTCCGGTCCGGAAGGCATCACCAAACGAATAAAAAAGCATCGCCAGTACAAAAACCGGATACCCTGAAGAGAAATAAAACAGGAGAAAGGAGATCAGGTAAAAAACAAATGCGCTGATCATGGCTCTTCTCCGTCCCAGAGCATCGGCAAGGATCCCTGCCGGGATTTCCAGGATATTCCTGGAGATTTCACGGATGGTAATCAGGGTACCGATCTGAAGAAAAGTGATTCCTTTTTCGAGAAAAAAAAGATAGAGGAACGGCTCAAAAAACTGCAGGTTTTTTAAAAAGCCGTACAGGCTGAACTTGTAATATTGCAGATCCTTTTTAAATGATCTTGCCATCAGTATAAGTATCTCTTATCTTGCTAAGATAATTATAAATCGGCTACCGGTTTTCGGTAACGAGGTGCGTTTCGGTATTGTTAGTCGTTTTTCGGATCGACTGGCGCGTTATTCGCTACCCACTTGCATCCACACATACCTGGCTAATGAGATCGCTCTCCGCCAGGTGGCGGAGAGCTTAGTTCCGGTCCATGGAAGGATTTCCCACCGAAGATCCTTTCAGTTGGACCATTTTTTTGGAGGCGTTACCATCCCAGGATTGCACACACTTATGCGTGCTTACCCTGGGCTATTAGACTTCAACTTCTCCAGAGTTGTTATCGACTAACGATTTTATTACTCGTCGCCCCAGCTGTCGCATAGCGATTCCTTCGGAAAAGTGGAGCGACGAGGGAACCTGTTTGGTTTTGGTTAATGTCCGTAACCGAATACCGAATTTCGAAACTGGCCTCGTAACCGATTAACGAAAGACGAAATTTGATATTCATTCCACATGCAGCACCAAACCCTTCAGGTATTCCCCTTCGGGATGGTATATGCTTACCGGGTGGTCAGCCGGCTGGGTTAGCTGGTGGAGTATCCTGATATTCCTTCCGGTATTCGCGGCAGCAGCGAACACACTTTTCCTGAAATTCTCTTTACTCACCACCTGTGAGCAGGAAAAGGTAAACAGGATCCCGCCGGGTTCTATATGCTGAAACGCAAGGCTGTTCAATCGCTTATACCCCTGAAGTGCATTATGCAGCACATTCTGGTGTTTGGCAAACGCGGGAGGGTCAATGATGATCAGGTTGAACCTGTTATCCGGTTCTTTCAGGAATTCGAAGGCATCGGTACAGCATGTTTCATGACGTCCATCCTCTCCAAAATTGCGCCGTATGTTTTCATCAGCAAGCTCTATTGCCGGCTGTGAACTGTCAATGGTATGTACCGATTCTGCACCATTTTTCAATGCGTATGCAGAAAATCCCCCTGTATATCCGAAGGCATTCAAAACCCGTCTCCCCCTTGAATAGGATCCCAGGAGGTTTCTGTTTTCTCTCTGATCGATAAAGAATCCTGTTTTTTGTCCACCTTCCGGATCCAACAGAAAAGTCAGTCCATTTTCTAAAATCTCTTTTTCCCCGGTAGATCCCAAAAGGTATTTATCTTCCGGATTCAGATCCGCTTTAAAGGGAAGGGTGGAGCTACTTTTATTATAGATTCCGGAAAGCCTGGATCCCAATATCCGTTGTAATGAATTCACAATTTCCGGTAGTGCATGGTATATGCCCACGGAATGAATTTGTGTAACCAACAGTCCATTGTAATAATCGATAATCAAGCCCGGTATTCCATCTCCTTCCCCATTGCAAAACCGGTACGCATTTGTCTCCGGATTATCGGTCAAACCCAGCATATGCCGCAGATTATAGGCCTGTTCAATTTTTTTATCCCAGAAATCCTGGTCTATTTCCACCGGTTTGAAAGAGATCACCCTAACAGCGATGGAACCGATCTGGTAATGCCCTAGGGCCAGAAAATTGTCCTTGTTATCAAACACCCTGACAAGATCTCCCTCGTTGACCGGTCCCACGATCTTTTTAATCGCTCCGGAGAAGATCCAGGGGTGCTTTCGGTAAATCGACTGATCTTTTCCTGATTTTAAAATAATGTTAGTCATCT
>CAYZVJ010000219.1:0-2588 GCA_964481765.1 uncultured Rikenellaceae bacterium
TTGATGGATATCCTGCCAATTTCATTCAGCCCGATCCCTTTGTCTTCATAATTCTTATCCAGGGTATTGATATCCATTTTGTATTTCACATCCGTGATGATGCACTTCAGATCGTTCGTTGTATGCTGAATGGTATATTTTCCACGGAGGTTCATCGGTTTTTCATTCAGCCAGCATACCATCATGTCCAGTTCCCTGCCCACTTCGGGAGCTTTGTATTCACCTACGATCATATCCCCCCGGCTAATGTCGATGTCATCTGCTAACCGAAGGGTAATGGATTGCGGGGCAAATGCCATATCGAGTGATTCCTTGTATGAATCGACCGATTTTATGATGGTTGTAAAACCTTTGGGTAATACTTTTACCCTGTCTCCGGGACGGAATACCCCGCTTGCAATCCTGCCGGCATACCCCCTGTAATCGTGGAGCTTGTCCGATTGTGGACGAATGACATATTGTACCGGGAATCGTTGGTGGGTAAGGTTTTGATCGCTACTGATGTGAATGTTTTCAAGGAGATACATCAATGTTGGCCCGTTATACCAGTTCATGTTCTCCGACCGGTCAACCACATTATCACCGTATTTGGCACTTATCGGAACAAAACGTACATCTTTCACATCCAGCTTTGTCGAAAATTTCTTAAACTGTTTCTGAATGTCTTCAAAAACTTCTTCGTTGAAATCCAGCAAATCCATCTTGTTCACACAAACAATGATATGGGGTATTTGCAAAAGTGAAGCAATGAAGGCATGCCTGAGCGTTTGTTCAATCACACCATTCCGTGCATCTACAAGTATCAGCGCTACATTTGCGGTAGAGGCACCCGTGACCATATTACGGGTATATTGAATATGACCCGGTGTATCAGCGATGATAAATTTTCGTTTTGGTGTAGCAAAATAGCGGTATGCCACATCGATGGTTATTCCCTGCTCCCGTTCAGCACGCAGCCCATCTGTCAACAGGGCCAGGTTCACCTCATCATTCCCCGTTCGTTCACTGGCAAGCTCAATGGCTTCCATCTGATCCTCAAAAATGGCTTTACTGTCATACAACAACCTTCCAATCAGCGTGCTTTTGCCATCATCCACACTCCCGGCTGTGGTAAACCGCAGTAACTCCATGTTCAGGTAACCTGCGTTGGTTAGGGTCATAGTATTTATTTGCTAAGTCTGGACTTAATATCTAATACTTTTGCCAGCAATGTTTTATAAGATAAATACAATTCAAGTTATTCGCTGATGCGCATTTAGCGAATCAGCTGTAATTTACTCATCCGCCAGCCAAGTGAAATAATGCCTTGCATTAGCACTCCGTCCGGGGTTACCGCTATTTCGCATGGCCAGCTGGCGGATTCGTGTTATTTGCTCACTACGTGAGCGTTATTCCTTGTATTGTATTAAGATAGTTTTAATGTAAATAAAGGTATATCTTCAATAACACAATAACGGTCGCATAGCGACCAAATAACCATCAAATAACGTGAGTCACGCTGTGCGTGACGAATAAATTACTGCAAAAATTCTCTACATGCAATCTTAAACAAACCAAGTGCTTGAATTCATTTAAGCCAACATTAGAAGTACCCCTCCTTTTTCCGGTCCTCCATGGCTGCTTCCGATCGTTTATCATCCCACCGGCTTCCACGTTCCGTGGTCCGTATGGTAGCCACTTCCTGGATGATCTCCTCGAGTGTTGTTGCTTTTGAGAGAGTCAGTCCCGTACAGGTAATGTCTCCAATGGTCCGACAGCGCACATCCCTCACCTCCACTTTTTCAGAATCTTTCATTTGCATAAAGGAAGCCCAGGCAAGCCATACTCCATCCCTGTTAAACACCTTTCTTCTGTGTGTAAAATAGATACTGGGCATGGGAATATCCTCCATGTAGATGTATTGCCACACATCCATCTCAGTCCAGTTACTGATGGGGAACACCCGGAAATGTTCGCCCATGTGCTTTTTCCCGTTAAAAATATTCCACAGTTCCGGGCGCTGGTTTTTCGGGTCCCACTGTCCGAATTCATCGCGATGGGAAAAAAAGCGTTCCTTGGCACGTGCTTTCTCTTCATCCCTTCTACCCCCTCCCATCGCTGCATCGATCTTCATCTCCTCCAGGGCATCCAGCAATGTTACGGTTTGCAGAACATTCCTGCTTGCATTCACGCCTTTCTCCTCGACAACCCGTCCCCGGTCAATCGAATCCTGCACATAGGCAACCAGCAGCTTTGTACCACTATCTTTCATCAGCTTGTCACGGTAATCCAGCGTTTCCTGGAAATTATGACCCGTATCAATGTGGAGCAAAGGAAAAGGTATCTTTGCAGGCCAAAAGGATTTGCGTGCCAGGTGCCACATCACTATCGAATCCTTACCACCTGAAAACAGCATGGTTGGTTTTTCAAACTGGGCAACGACTTCACGAATCACATACATCGATTCCGCTTCCAGCTCCCGCAGGTGGTTGATATTATATTCACTCATGTAGGCGGCTTTGTTGACGAGAAAAAGTATGGTAAAAATAATCTTTCACCCGAATTTATCAAAAATAATGACCATCATTCTTTTGTAATTCCTTACCTGC
>CAYZVJ010000220.1:0-2579 GCA_964481765.1 uncultured Rikenellaceae bacterium
TTGACCGGGATTTCGGATGGGGAAAGTTTGAAAGCTACCCCGGTCACCAGGAGATTGAAATCGGACTGGTTAAACTCTACCGGGTGACCGGTGAAAGGAGATACCTGGATCTGGCGAAGTTTTTTCTCGATGTACGGGGTGGTGGGGAGGAGTACAGCCAGTCGCATAAAAAAGTGACCGAACAGGATTCCGCCGTGGGACATTCGGTACGGGCAGCCTATATGTATTCCGGAATGGCTGATGTTGCAGCAATGACCAACGATCAGGCTTACGTGGATGCCATAAGCCGGATATGGGAGGATATCGTCTGCCGGAAAATCTATATCACCGGCGGCATTGGTGCAGCAGGAGGTAATGAGGGATTTTCAGAACCCTACAACCTGCCTAACCTGACCGCCTATTGTGAAACCTGTGCTTCCATTGCCAATGTGTTCTGGAACCACCGGATGTTCCAGCATAAGGGTGAAGTGAAGTATTATGATGTGCTGGAACGTACACTCTATAACGCACTTCTTTCCGGTGTTTCCCTGAGCGGCGACCTGTTCTTTTACCCCAACCGCCTTGAATCCTATGGTCAGAACCAGCGGCAGGAATGGTTTGGCTGTGCCTGCTGCCCTTCCAATATTTGTCGGTTCCTGCCATCCATACCCGGTTACATCTATGGAAAAACAACGGATCGGCTGTACGTTAACCTCTATATTGGCAACAGGGCTGTGATTGATCTGGATGGTGAGGGGGTCGAAATTGAACAACAAACGGATTATCCATGGGATGGCAACATCCAGATTAGAATCAATCCGGTAAATAAAATGACTTTCAAACTGTATCTCCGGATACCCGGATGGGCAAGAAATGAAGCCATTCCAAGCGATCTCTATCATTTCCTTGAACCCTCTGATGAAGAGATAATCCTGACTCTGAATGGCAGGGAACAGCATGCCGGAATCAAACAGGGGTACCTGGTTATCGACAGGGAATGGGAATCGGGTGATGTGGTTAATCTTACCCTTCCAATGCCGGTCAGAAGCATTGTGGCAAACGATTCAGTTGCGGAAGACAAAGACAAAATTGCTATCCAACGGGGACCACTTGTGTATTGTGCAGAGGGGAAAGATAAGGAGGATGGTCATGTCATGAACCTGATTCTTGATCCGGATGAAACATTGAGTACCCGGTTTGAAAAAGATCTCCTTCAGGGAGTACAGGTTGTCACCGCAACGGCAAGCCCGGCAAGAAAAACCCTTGAAAATGAAATTGCCGTGGATGATCCCACTGAGATTACCCTGATTCCATACCATGTCTGGGCAAACCGGGGACCAACTGAGATGATCGTCTGGTTCCCAACCAAAACGGAGGTTAGCCATCCATCACCTGCCCCGACCATAGCCTGCAGGAGTACGGTGACGGGATCACTTCCAAAAGCCGATATAAATTGCATTAAGGATCAAATGCCTGTTAAGCATTCCAACGACCACTCGGTTCCATATTACCACTGGTGGCCCGGGAAAGATCAGGACGAATGGCTGCAATATACCTTCGATCAACCGGAAACCGTTTCAAGAGTGAGGGTTTACTGGTTTGATGACTGGCCACACGGGGGTTGCAGAATTCCAGACTCATGGCAGGTTCTTTATGAATCGGGTGATGGCTGGAAACCGGTCCGGGTGATGGGTGAATACACCATCACAAAAGATGCCTGGGATGAGATCGAGTTCGAACCCGTGACAACATCTGCATTGAAACTGGAGGTTACACTGAGTAAAGAATTCTCGAGCGGCATATACGAATGGGAAGTGTGGTAGATAAAGCGAAAAAAATAGTTAATATCGTCCGAAGGACTCCTACGGAGAATAATGAATATTGAAACATGAAGTATTAAAAGATTGAACGAATGAAAAAAACACTATTTCAATTTTTTGTTTTCATAGCTACTGTTCTTGTATCAAAGCATGCTGTAGCTCAAGAGTATCAGTTCGATGCTTTCCGTTATAGAAACCTGGGTGCATTCCGTATCAGTGCCTGGGTCGGGGATATTGCAGTTCCCGAAAACCCGGATGAAAAGAACAGGTATACCTTTTATGTGGTTCCAAGATCGGGAGGAGTTTGGAAGACAGTAAATAACGGAACTACCTTCAAATGCATTTCTGATACAATGGGAACAACATCCATGGGTGATGTGGCTGTCGCTCCTTCCAATGCTAATATCGTTTGGGTTGGAACCGGAGAAGATTTTTGTGCCCGCTCTTCCTACTACGGAAATGGCATCTGGAAATCAGACGATGCCGGGAAATCCTGGAGATACATGGGAATGGATGATTCACACCACATAGCAAAAATCATCATTCACCCCACCAATCCGGATGTTGTCTGGGTAGCTGTAATGGGACACCTGTTCAGCAACAACGAGGAGAGAGGAGTGTTCAAAACCACTGACGGGGGAGTTACCTGGGACAAGGTTCTCTATGTGGATGATGCCACCGGGTTTATCGATATGGTCATCAATTTTGAAAATCCTGATATTTTGTACGCCTGCAGCTATGAGAAGATCAGAACTCCCTGGACCTATGTGCCGGGAGGAG
>CAYZVJ010000221.1:0-1097 GCA_964481765.1 uncultured Rikenellaceae bacterium
ATGCCGGCTATCTTAGCAAAGCTCCAAGGTTTAATAATGTTTTCGACTATGACAATACCCTCTTCCGCGAGATTTTGAATGAAAAGGTGAAAGCGATCGAAATGGGGTATTCCTTTAAAAGTCAACATGTTTCCTTCAACCTGAACGGATACTATACCGCCTGGGAAAACAAGCCTGTTGATGCAGCATCCAGAATATCGGTCGAGATCTCTCCGGGAGAGTTTGAAGAACAATCGGTCAATATTAACGGTATGGATGCCCTGCACAAGGGAATAGAAATGGATTTCATCCTCAAAATTACAAACTGGCTTGATGCTGAAGGACTGGTTTCCCTGGGTGACTGGCGCTGGAACTCAGAAGATACGGTCAGGATCTATGACGACAACAGGAACCTGGTAAAAAAACAATACTTTGATGCTCAGGGTGTGCATGTCGGGAATTCTGCACAGACCCAGGTCGCCGGGCAGCTCCGTATCGAGCCAATCAAAGGGGCCTACCTGAAACCCAAATTTACCTGGTTCACCAATTATTATGCTGAGTTCGATCCCATTACACTCGACGGTTCACCGGATTCCTATGAATGGTACGATGAAGGTACCGATAAGCACGGTCCACCCAGGGATTCATGGGAGATTCCCGGCTATTTCCTGCTCGACCTGCATGCAGGTTATGGTTTTAAAATTTGGAATTACCGCTGCCAGATCAGGCTGAATGTGCTGAACGTGATGAATAAAAAGTACATCGCAACGGCTCAGAATAACGATCCCTATAATTATCAAACCTATAATGATTTTGATGCGAAATCTTCAGCCGTATTCTTTGGTCTCGGCAGAAGATATAATGTATCTTTACAAATCCTTTTCTAATGTTTTATGATCCAGTTTAACCAGATGAAGAAGATATATACACTTGTTGCCCTTTTGATCTTTCCACTAACACTGTTTGCTCAGCCGGCCGGGTATTACAACGGTACCGATGGGAAAAATGGCAGTGAACTGAAATCGATCCTGAATGATATCATCAGCGGGCATATCGATTTTTCCTATTCACAGGCAAAATATATCATTAACTATTCCGATGCGGATCCGTTGAATGAG
>CAYZVJ010000221.1:1197-2573 GCA_964481765.1 uncultured Rikenellaceae bacterium
TCCAGCCAGTGGGAACCTTCCAATGCGGTAAAGGGACAGGTTGCCCGGATCATCTTTTACATGGCAACCCGGTATGAAGGGGAGAATGATGAACTGGATCTTGAAACAGTAGATGCCCTGAATACATTCCCTGCCCCGGAACACGGGAAGTTATCCACCCTGTTGCAATGGAACCGGGATTTCCCGCCATCCGATTTTGAGCGACGGAGAAACGAACGGATCTGGGAGTCGCAGCAAAACAGGAATCCGTTTGTCGACCATCCCGAATTTGCCGATCTTATCTGGAACAGCGATCCGGTGCCGGATATTGCTATCGGGGAGATGGAGATGAATCCTGCCTATCCGGTAAGCGGAGAATTGACAGAGATCAGCGTACGGGTTACCTCAATCCTCACACTGACCGATGTTACCCTTTTCTGGGGTGACTCATACAACTCCGAAGCCCATGAATCAGCTATGTCCTCTTCGGGCGATGTCTATACCGGGACCATCGATCTCACAGGATTTACGGAAAATGAATACCTCTATTTCAAGGTGGGTGCTACCGATGGCACAAACGACCAGGCTGTTCATGGTTCATACCGGGTACCCAAAACAATTGATCAGGGAGGGTTAACTACCATCTCCGCGATCCAGGGAACAGGCAGCTCAAGCCCGTTGAATAACCAGGATGTGATCACTTCCGGCATTGTGATTGCCAACTTTGATAATACCTTTTATATCCAATCCTCGGAAGATCCTTACAGCGGAATGTGTGTGTTCGGATCAAGCCAATGGGGAAAGGTTGGTGACAGTATCGTTGTAGCAGGGACAGTTTCCGAATACCAGAACCTGACTGAACTGGGTGATGTCAGTTACGTATATAATTTCGCTTCCGGCACGCCCATTGAACCAATTGAACTGTCCGTATCCCAGGTCAGTGAACAATATGAAGGAATGCTTGTCACGATCAGGAATGCACAGTTTACCGAGGGAGGGATAATTATTCCCGATGGCAACAATTCATACACCTTCAGTGACGGAACCGGTTCCATGCCCATCTTCTCACGATACGAATCCCGTCTTGTGGGACATGAACTTCCAGCGGGTGTGGTGAATATCACCGGGGTACTGAGCCAGTATGCTTCAGAATACCAGATCCTGATGCGGGACATGAATGATTTCACTACAGGGAACGACACGGATGCACCCTATATTACAGCAATCGGAGTCATCGATTCAACATGGTTAATGGTCGATTTTAACGAACGACTCGATGCCACCACATCCCAGGTAACAGGCAACTACAGCATCAACAACGGCATTACTGTGCTTGGCGCATACCTCTATGAAAACACGCACGTTAGCCTTAACATCACAGGCATGCATTCAGGAAC
>CAYZVJ010000222.1:0-2478 GCA_964481765.1 uncultured Rikenellaceae bacterium
CCGCAACAGAGTCCCTGGTTCTGTTTGTATGTTTTGTTCTGAAGTTGCACAATGCTGCGCAATACCCGGCGTGGTTCACTGTAAATACCAAGGTACCTGCCCAATTCACAGGGATCATGATAGACTGTCCTGATGTCTGACTGTCCGGGTGGCAACAATCCCTGGCTGATCAACGATGCAAGGTACTGGGTATGATGGATTACCGGTACGGGGAAGAAATAGTGGTTCCTGAAGGTGGTCAGGCAGATGGGGCAGGAGGTGATGATCAGATCCGGCTTACAGGAGAGTATTCTTTCCCGGGTGTATTTCATGATCTCGAAGTATGCCTTTTTCTGTCCCGACAAAAACAGTGGTCGGCCGCAACAGATGGACTCGGTTTCATCGATCAGCACATAATCGTTCTCGTACCACTCAAAGATCTGTTTCATGGAAGCCGTTACACCGGGAACCAGCTGTGTCATGCAACCGCCAAAGAATGCTATCCTTGCACGCGGAACCTTTTTCACGGGTTGATCAAGGTATTCATAATCGAATGCAAGGTCGTCGTTCATTCTGATCCGTTCATTCATCCGGATGGAGAGTGTATCCACCTGGACCGGGCAATCCGCTGAGCATCGTCCGCACATCAGGCAGTTCATCATTCGGTTTTCAGATATACCGGACGGCTCGCGCAATTTTCTGATGAAGTAATACGATTGTCCGTTGCATGAATCCAGTTTTGTCATCTGGCAGCTATCCAGGCAGATACCGCATGAAGAGCAGGCATGGATGCTGAACCCGGTGCATCCTTTGTCCTGATAGGCCTGTATATGAGCATTTTTCAGCAGGATATGAGGCACCTCGGTTAATATGTGCATATACCTTGACCAGGGCAGGACAAAAAAGAATCCACCCAGTGAAATGGAATAGCCAATCCAGGCTATATCAGAAAGATAATTCAGGTTGTCCGGCAGGGTGAGCAGATTCCCCAAAGATCCGGTCATAAACCCGCCACCTCCATAAAATGCATGGTTCAACGTTTCAGCAACAAACCTCATCGGAAAAATAAACCATAGGAACAGCATTGCGGTGCGGTCGTGTGGGTTATGAAGGGGCCTTCGTTTCAAGCCGAATGACCGCGAATTTATTCTTTTATAGAATGCCAGGAACAAACCGGTGATGATAAACAGGAGGATCAGGTCCATCAGGTGGTTAAACCCCTGCAGGAGCCATCCCGTTGCTTCCTGATCCCTGGAAAAATAATCAAAAAACACCGATTTCCATGGTGACCTGAGGATGTGTCCCGTATTGAAGACCGATTCTGCATGTCCGACCACGATGAGCAGGAACCATCCGAAAGCAAGGCTCATGTGCATATACCACAGACGTCGTTTCTGACGGTATATCCTCAGGTGCAGTAAACACTCCCTGAAGATTTCCATGATGGTGGAAAGGATCTCCCTCCGGGATAAGGATCTCCAGAGCCTCAGTTTGTTTCTCGGGTTGAGTGCCCTGAACCAGTTACAATACTTCACCGCAAGGACGCCCAAAAGAATGAAAAGTCCAAGTGTGAACGGAAGGACAAGGATTACATCAAACCAGGTCATGTTCCTGTGTTTTAAACTGTTTTCTCATTTGCAGTATGGCTCTACGGGTATTGATACCGCGGGGGCATACCAGTGAACATTTGCCGCAAAACTGACAATATGCAAGTGCTTTTTGCAGCTGTTCATACGAGCCGTTCTTTAACAGCATGATCAATTTCCTGAAGCCGGCACCGGACTGAAAGGAAGCAACACAGGTTGCTGAACAGCTTCCACAAGAAATGCATCCGGCGATTGAGGGCACCTCTTCCAGTACTGCCTCGTATGCCGGGGACAGCCTGTCATGGTCGATCATCAGATCATCCTGAATGCCGAATCCAAAGTCTGGCATGCTGGTCCTCCGTTTCGGTATATAGTTTCTCTTTCAGATACAGGCTTATCCTGCAAGCGACCGCTGATGCTTCATCGGTCGATTGTATTATGCTTTTGGGGCCTGTGCACGCACCTGCAAAAAACAAACCGTCATCCGATGATCGATCTGCCTGGTCAATTTTGCCCTTACCAAAGAATCCATCGGATCCAACCCGTTCATCAATCGCTGGTAATAAATGCAAAATGGAAGGATCGGGGTGCATCCCAACCAGCAGGACAACCATATCAACGGTTATTTTAGCAGGCTTTCCTGCCAGGGTATCCTCGTACCTCAAAATAACCGACTTATCCGTATTTTCATTCGTTTCGGACAGCCTTCCGCGGATATACTGTACTTTGTATTTCACCTGCGAAGTTTTGTAGCAATCTTCGAAAAAGCGTCCACCCAGCCGAAGGTCCATGTAAAAGCAACAGATATTCACGTGCGGGATCATTTTTTTCAATTCTATGGCTTGTTTAATCCCGGTGATGCAGCAGTTAGCCGAACAAAATTCACTGCCAACCTTAATATCCCTGGATCCCA
>CAYZVJ010000223.1:0-2438 GCA_964481765.1 uncultured Rikenellaceae bacterium
ATATTGATCTGGTCGACTTTTTCAAAATGATCACTGTAAGGACCGATCATTGATTCATGAGCTCCGAGCACCAGGATCCCTTTATCGAATAAGCAGTTCAGGAAATACTTAAACAGTTTGTTCTGCAGGGAAAAATTAAAATAGATGATAACATTCCTGCAGAGGATCAGGTCGAAATTCCCGATGGGAGGATCTTCCGGTGAAACCAGGTTATGCCATAAAAACAGGGGTTTTTTTTGCAGGATCTCTTTCATGGTGATGGTATCCCTGATCTTGTCGATGGAGAAATAAGTGGAATAGGGTACTTCTTTGAGTTGTTTTGACCCGGGGATTTCCTTAATCACTTTATCAAAGTTATCGAGGTAATTCAAATTGAACCGGTAGTTATAAACCCCTCTTTTCGCAATTTCAAGCGCTTTTGCATTGATATCCGTACCAACAATCTCTGCTTTTTCAAACAGCCCCAGTTCATTCAGCAGGATCATCATGGAATAGACCTCCTGGCCGGTTGAGCAACCGGCATGCCAGATCCTCAACCGGTTACTGTTCCTGAATTTTGGCAGGATACTGTATCGCAGGGTCTGCCAGACAGCTGGATCACGGAACAATTCAGTCGTATTCACCGTGATCTCGTAGACGATTGATTCGCGAAACTCCGGATCACGCTTCATCAATTCAAGCAATGCCTTCAGCTCCAGGTTATGATCTGCCAGGACCTTCGAGATTCTCCGCGTAAGTGATTTAAAGGAATACTCGGTAAAATCGTAAAGGGATAGTCCCTTTAGTGTGTTAACAAAGGTTGATATATCTTCTTCCGTAAGGATCATTATTGTGATTCCAGGAGTACAGGCTGATGATCGGCATGCTCGAATGACAGATCAACGGTTCGTACCGTGGGAAAGTTCAGGTTTGGGGATAAAAGAAAAAAATCGAGGATCGTCAATGTAGATTGTTCCGGATCGTATGGTGTAGCGAGGTTTCGATTCGTCGGAACAGATGGATAAAAAATCCATTTCCAGTCTCCCGGCATGAAATCGGCAGCGATGGCATTGAGTTGAAACCGTTCATAGGTAAGTTCAGCAGAGAATTCTTTGGGGGAGAATCCCGGAGGATTCTGGTTCCAGTCGGCTCCTACAATGATGTAGTTCCCTTTCCCGTATTCGTCGAGCAGGAATTGTTTCAGGTAGTCCATCTCCTGTGCTTTCAGACTGCCATCATCGAATGCTGAATTATGAGAGTTGATTACCAGGAGTTCCTTGCCATTCGTCAGTGGATAGCGATTTACCAGAAAACAACGGTCGAGCATAAAGAGGTTGGTGGGCCAGGAATAATCTCCCGGGAAATTGTGTCTGATGGATGAAGAAGGGAGGTATTTGCTCAGGGTTAACAGGCCTGAATTGACCATTCCCATGGGGTGAGTGGGTGGTAACGGAACAAATTTCACCCTGTAGTTCAGGGCAAAAAAGGGATGGTGATCAGGAAGGGTCATTTCAAAGGTATCCACCTCATTGATCCGGTAGGTTCGTTTTGATTTTTGATCCACCTCCTGGAGCAGGATAAAATCGCACGAATCATTATCCAGCAGGAACTGCCGGATAAATGAAATATTTTCAAGGGTGGTCTCCCGGGATGTCCTGACCTGGGAACCGCCATCATAGAAAAAATCCATATCCTTACCCAGTCCGCAATATCCGATATTCCATGACATCAATGAAAGCTTGTTTGCCGAATCGATGGTGTCGGGTTGATTCGACTCAAACAGGATCTCTTTTTCAGGTGGTTTGTAATCGGTGAGCATGGCGTATGCCAGGAACAGACCAAACAAAACGATAACTATTACCAGCGCAAGGGCTATTCTTTTCACGATTTTCATGACAGTCATAAATGAGTTGAAACTCAACGAATATAGCGATTTTCACTTGTTTATCCTATAGCAAAAAAGAATCGGGATTATTTTGTGTGATTGTTAATATTAGATATCTTTGAGATCAACCCCATATCTGTTCTGACATGAAATTTGGTGTAGTCATATTTCCCGGTTCCAACTGCGATCATGATATGATCTATGTTTTACGGGAGATCATGGAACAGGAGGTTTTTGAGCTGTGGCATAAGGACAAGGGCCTTCAGGGTGTGGAAGTCGTTGTTCTTCCCGGGGGATTTTCGTATGGTGATTATTTACGATCGGGCGCGATTGCCAGGTATTCGCCCATCATGGAAAGCATAATAGGATTTGCCAAAAGGGGAGGATATGTCTTCGGCGTTTGTAACGGATTTCAGATATTGTGTGAAGCCGGGTTACTGCCCGGAGCACTGCTCCATAATGTGGGGCAAAAATTCATAGCAAAGAACATCTACATCATTCCCGAAAATAACTCCTGTGCGGTGAATTCGATCCTGGATAGGACAAAACCGCTCAAAATACCGATCGCACATGG
>CAYZVJ010000224.1:0-2403 GCA_964481765.1 uncultured Rikenellaceae bacterium
CTTCTTCTGATGGGACTGTTCCAACTCCTTCAGGATCTCATTTGCGCGATGAACAACACTTTTCGGCATTCCGGCCATCCGTGCAACATGAATACCAAAGCTGTGTTCACTCCCACCCCTCTTCAGTTTTCGCAAAAAGATCACCCGGTTATCCAATTCTTTGATCGATACGTTGTAGTTTTTAACCCGTGAAAAGGAGTTCTCCATCTCATTGAGCTCATGATAATGGGTTGCAAAAAGGGTCTTTGCCAATCCGTTCGGGTTTTCATGGATATACTCCACCATCGCCCAGGCAATGGATATCCCGTCGTATGTACTGGTGCCGCGTCCTATCTCATCCAGCAATACCAGGCTCCTGGAAGAGAGGTTATTCAGAATGCTCGCCGCTTCATTCATCTCGACCATAAAGGTGGACTCTCCCAGTGAGATGTTGTCAGAAGCACCAACGCGGGTAAAGATCTTATCAACCAGTCCGATCTTTGCCGATTCGGCAGGCACAAAACTTCCGATCTGCGCCAGGAGAACGATCAGGGCTGTTTGCCGCAAAAGAGCCGATTTGCCCGACATGTTCGGACCGGTGAGGATAATGATCTGCTGCTCGTTGCTGTCGAGGAAAACATCATTCGGAACATACGGTTCGTCGATGGGCAACATTTTTTCGATCACCGGATGCCTTCCCTGCTTAATATCGATAACCTCCGAACCCTCTAACTCAGGTCGGATATAGTTGTTCTCAATGGCAATTTTAGCAAAGGATAAAAGGCAATCGATCCTGGCTATGATGGATGCATTTACCTGTATGGGAGCGATATACTTTGCCAACCCGGCAACCAGTTCCTCAAACAGGGTTGTTTCAAGGCTAAGTATCTTCTCTTCTGCTCCCAGTATTTTGGTTTCATACTCCTTTAACTCTTCGGTGATGTATCGTTCTGCACTCACCAGTGTCTGTTTCCTGATCCACTGCTCCGGTACCTTATCCTTGTGCGTATTACGGACTTCAATATAATAACCAAACACGTTGTTGAACCCGACCTTCAGGGAAGGGATCCCCGTATGTTCGATCTCCCGTTGTTGCAGTTTTACCAGGTAATCCTTTCCGGAATAAAGGATATCCCGCAACTCATCCAGTTCTTTGGATACTCCCTTTGCAATGACATTACCCCGGTTTACCTGTACCGGCGGATCCGGATTGATCTCTTTTCCGATCCGGTCCCGGACATGTTTACAGGTATCCAGTTGTTCAGACAATGATTTCAAGGGTTTGCATCCGCTTTTTTTACAGGCATCTTTTATCGGTTCAATGGCTTCCAGTGCTTTTTTCAGTTGAACAACTTCACGGGGATTAATCCGGTTAACTGCCACTTTTGATATAACCCGTTCCAGATCACCGATCACTGTAACCAGTTCCTCAATTCGATCTTTGGATTCCTGATTTTGTATGAAATACGCAACGATATCGTGACGTTCACTGATGGGTTTTATCTCTTTCAGGGGAAGCGATATCCAGCGTTTCAGCAATCGCCCCCCCATTGGGGAGATGGTCTTATCCAATACATCAATCAGGGTTTTGGCTCCCTCATTCCAGGTATAAAAAAGTTCCAGATTCCGGATGGTAAATTTATCCAGCCATACGTAGTGATTTTGCTCGATCCGGGAGATCGTTGAGATGTGTCCTACCTGATCGTGCTGTGTAAGGTCAAGATAGTGCAGGATAGCTCCGGCAGCAATGATCCCGTACTGCAATCCCTGAACACCAAAACCCTTCAGGGATGTCGTACCAAAATGCTTAAGCAGTCTTTCACTGGCTGATTCATTGGTAAAGATCCAGTCATCCAGTTTGTAGGTATAATATCGTGTCCCGAACAGATCCACAAATTCATTTTTCCGGCTTTTTTCAAGCAGTACCTCTTTAGGATTAAAGCTGCTCAACAATTGATCGATATATTCATGGCTCCCATCAGCAGTCAGGAACTCACCGGTTGAAATATCGAGAAAGGCAATTCCGCAAATCTGGTGGTCAATATGGACAGCTGCCAGGAAATTGTTCTCTTTATGATCCAGCACATTGTCGTTCAGGGAGACTCCGGGTGTAACCAGTTCGGTGATCCCCCGTTTCACGATTTTTTTTGTCATTTTCGGATCTTCGAGTTGATCGCAAATGGCAACCCGCTGGCCAGCTCTGACCAGTTTTGGGAGGTATGTATCCAGTGCATGGTGCGGAAAACCTGCCAGTTCAACAAATGATGCCGCTCCATTGGCACGGCGGGTCAGGGTTATTCCCAGGATCTCCGATGCTTTAATCGCATCCTCTCCAAACGTTTCATAAAAATCACCCACCCGGAACAGCAGGATGGCATCCGGGTGTTTCCGCTTGATGTTGTTGTATTGCTTCATCAAGGGAGT
>CAYZVJ010000225.1:0-2384 GCA_964481765.1 uncultured Rikenellaceae bacterium
GAGAACTTCCTGCCGGTAGCCATAGAGAAAAAGATGGGCATCGTTGGTATGAAAATACCGGCAAGGGACAGGATCTTCGACCACGGCGGGATCATTACCATGAAAGAAGCCATGGAATATGTGCTCACCCTGCCCGTCAGTACCGTGATCGTGGGAATCGACAACATCAGGGAGCTGGAAGAGAATATCAAGATTGCCACCGAATTTGAACCCTTGACAGCCGATGAACTACTTGCCATTGAAGATAAGGTAAAACCATACTACGAACACCTCCAGTTTTTCAAAGGATTGTCTGACTGGCCAACGGATTGGTAGGTGGGGAAGCATTTGATTGCTCTGGCATTAATCTCCTGTTTTGTGCAATGCAGCACCCAAATTCGCATATCATAGAACATCTGTCTGCTATAAATCAGTCAATTTAAAATATAGTGTTCACGTCGCGCACAAAACAGGAGGATTTATAGAAAAGGGCTTTGCCCTTTTAAACCCAGTTCATTTCTTTTCCTTGATGAAAAGAAACGAACCAAAGAAAAATCAAGGCTGCCAGCAATTTCATTGCAAAACCATTTGAAACTTTATACCTATCTTTACCATGCCAGTTTTTTACCATCAAATCTTAAATCAACACCCATGCAAACCGAGATCATAACCATCGGTGATGAACTGCTGATCGGGCAGGTGATCGATACCAACTCAGCCTGGATAGCGGGTAAGCTGAACGAGGCGGGAATTGATGTTATCCGGATCACCTCGGTTGGTGACCGGCGGGAAGAGATAGTATCGGCGCTTGACGAAGCATTACAACGAGCAAAGATCATTCTCATTACAGGCGGTATCGGACCTACGCCGGACGATATTACCAAGGAAACCCTGGCTGCATATTTCAACTGCCGGATGGTAGTTAATCAAAAAATCCTGAAAGAGATTGAGAAATTTCTCAAATCCCGGTCCATTCCAATGAACGAGCAAAACCGGAAACAGGCTGAAGTACCCGAAAAAGCAGAGCTCTTATCAAACCAGCATGGCACAGCAGCCGGGATGTGGTTCGAGGAGCACGATGCCATCTTTGTTTCCATGCCCGGAGTGCCGCATGAAATGAAGGCATTGATGGAGCATGAAATCATTCCCCGGCTCAGAAAACGGTTCCTTTCTCCCCCCATCCTGCACCGGACAATCCTCACCTATGGAACATTTGAGGCAAAGCTGGCAGAGATCCTGAGTGATTATGAAAAGAACCTGGACCCATCCATTAAACTGGCTTATCTGCCGTCCAATGGGATCATACGGTTGCGGTTCACCCTGCACGGATCCGATGAGAACGAGATGGAAAAGATCCTTGATCGTGAAATACACAAGCTCTACCAGATCATCCCGCAATACATATTCGGAACTGAAGAGGATACGCTGGAAAAAATTATGGGCATGCTGCTGATAAAGAAGAGAGCAACCCTGTCTGTTGCCGAAAGCTGTACCGGTGGCAATCTCTCCCGACGGATAACCAGCGTCCCGGGCAGTTCGGCTTATTTCACCGGATCGGTGGTAGCTTATTCGAATGACATAAAACTGAATGTGCTGAATATAAACCTGAAAAGCCTTACAGAGCATGGATCGGTCAGCCGCGAGGTGGCCGAGGAGATGGCTACCGGGGTTCGTGATCGTTTCAAAACCGATTATTCCATATCCACTACCGGCGTTGCCGGTCCCGATGGCGGGACAGCAGAAAAACCGGTCGGGTTGGTCTGGATCGCAGTTGCATCAAAGGAAAAGGTACTATCCAAAAAATTTCTCTTTGGCGGAAACCGGGAACGAAACATCGAACGGGCATCCCTCGCCGGGTTGAATATGTTGAGGAAAGTGTTGATGGCGAATGCCAAGGAATGAGAATTGTGCGGATAAGAGGTGAGTTGTGAGTAGTGAGAGGTGAGTTATAAGAGACTAAGTGACTGAGGGACTTAGAGACTGAGAGATTTTAGTTGATAGGAATCTTAGTTCCAGATGGTTCCATGTTGCTGGTAAATTATCCCGTAGGGACTAACAGGTAGTATACAGCCCTTTTAATGGCTGTTTGCGATGTTCCGAATTTCGGTGCGTCCCGGAGCTACTGAATGAGAGGAGAGAATGGAAATTGGTGCTAATTGTTAATTGTTTATGAATATCCAACCATTCACTTATAACATTTAACTATTAACTGCTTCATAGAAGCAACGGGCCATCATCCGGGAACAAACTGCCTCGTTGAGGTAAATTACCAAAGAAATCTGCAACAATATTTGATTAATTCAATAAAATTCAATTATTTTGCGCACGATTTCGGAACGCACACAATACAATCATAAACAGACATGTCAAGAGTTTGTCAGGTTACGGGAAAGAGGGTTATGGTT
>CAYZVJ010000226.1:0-2373 GCA_964481765.1 uncultured Rikenellaceae bacterium
GGTTGATTCACTTTCGGAATAGGAAGGAACATCGGTTTTTGTGGTCCTGAGATTACTCATATCCAATTTTCTTCTCCGCTCGGCTTCACGCACCTGGTTCGGATCAGTGATGGGTATATGTCCTTTCATCAGGGTTGCGATCACATCCCTGTTGATCTTGTTTATCATGATTTTGAACAACTCGAAGGATTCGAATTTATAAATCAGCAACGGGTCTTTCTGCTCGTAGGTTGCCGCCTGAACCGATTGACGCAGGTCATCCATCTCCCTGAGGTGTTCTTTCCACGCCTCATCAATGGTCATCAGGATTACCGATTTCTCATAGGATTTTACCAGTTCCTTCCCTTTTGTTTCTGCTGCTTTCTGCAAATTGGTAATCACCTGGAACACTTTTGTTCCATCAGAAATGGGGACGACAATATTTTCATATACGTGCGACTGTTTTTCATAAACCTCTTTGATTACCGGAAAGGCTTGTGCTGCTATCGCCTCTTCTTTCCGGCTATAGGTATCGATCACCACATTGTTGATGGCTTCAACAATCTCATCGGGATTAACCTTCAGGAACTCTTCAGCCGGCATTGGGGACTCTATGGAGAGGGAACGCATCAGATCAAAGCTGAAATTTTCAAAGTCTCCAACGCTATGGTGTTCATCAACCAGGTTTTCGGAAACGTCATACATCATATTGGCGATGTCCACTTCCAGCCGTTCACCGAGCAGGGCATGCCTTCTTTTGGTATAGATCACCTCGCGTTGTGAGTTCATCACATCATCATATTCCAGGAGTCTTTTCCGGATCCCGAAATTATTCTCTTCCACTTTTTTCTGTGCTCGTTCGATGGATCTTGAGATCATCGGGTGTTGGATCACCTCCCCTTCTTTCAGTCCCATCCTGTCCATGATACCGGCAATCCTCTCCGATCCGAACAGGCGCATCAGGTCGTCTTCCAGGGAGACAAAAAACTGGGATGACCCCACGTCGCCCTGTCTTCCTGAGCGGCCGCGAAGCTGCCTGTCAACCCTTCGGGATTCGTGCCTTTCCGTTCCAACGATAGCCAGACCACCTGCTTTTTTTACTTCTTCGGTCAGCTTGATATCGGTACCACGCCCTGCCATGTTGGTCGCAATGGTTACTGTTCCGGTTTTTCCTGCTTCAGCAACAATATCTGCTTCGCGCTGGTGGAGTTTGGCATTCAATACGTTGTGATTTACGCCCTTCATTTTCAACATCCTGCTCAGCAGTTCGGAGATCTCAACTGAGGTTGTACCCACCAAAACCGGTCGTCCGTTATGCACCAGGTTGACGATCTCATCAATAACCGCGTTGTATTTTTCCCGTTTTGTTTTGTACACCAGGTCTTCACGGTCATCCCGGATAACCGGCCTGTTTGTAGGAATAACAACTACATCCAGCTTATAGATGTTCCAGAGTTCTCCGGCTTCCGTTTCAGCGGTTCCTGTCATTCCGGCAAGCTTCTGGTACATTCTGAAATAGTTCTGCAGGGAGATAGTGGCGAAAGTCTGGGTGGCAGCTTCCACCTTTACCCTCTCCTTCGCTTCAATCGCCTGGTGCAATCCGTCCGAATACCTTCTGCCCTCCATTATCCGCCCGGTTTGTTCATCTACGATCTTCACCTTGTTTTCAATGACAACGTATTCCACATCCTTCTCAAACAGGCTGTATGCTTTCAGCAGCTGGTTCATTGTATGCACCCGCTCTGATTTGACCGCATAGTCCTGGATAAGTTTGTCTTTGGCTTTGAGTTTATCTTTTTCCGGGATGTCCGACTTTTCAATTTCAGCAATCTCTCCACCGACGTCAGGCAGGATAAAAAAACTTGCATCTTCAGAGGAGGTTGTGATCAGATCGATGCCTTTCTCCGTCAGTTCGATGGTATTCTGTTTTTCATCGATGATGAAAAAGAGGTCATCCGTCACCTTGTACATCTCCTTGCTGTTGTTCTGCATGTAAAAGTTTTCCGTTTTCAGCATCCGAGATTTCATTCCCTCCTCGCTCAGGAATTTGATCAGCGCACTGTTTTTCGGAAGTCCTTTAAATGCCCTCAGCAGGAGCAATCCGCCCTTTTCGTTATCGCCATCAGCGATAAGCTTTTTAGAATCTGCCAGCACCTGGTTGACCAGTTTTCGCTGGGCACTCACCAGTTTTTCCACTTTGGGTTTGAGCTCATCAAACTCGCTGGTATCGCTTTTGGGTGTGGGACCCGAAATAATAAGGGGTGTACGGGCGTCATCAATCAGGACAGAATCTACCTCGTCCACAATGGCATAGTTGTGTTTTCGTTGCACCAGGTCTTCGGGGTTTATCGCCATATTATCCCGCAGGTAATCAAAGCCAAATTCATTGTTGGT
>CAYZVJ010000227.1:0-2297 GCA_964481765.1 uncultured Rikenellaceae bacterium
TACCATGGGTTAAACCATGGCTATTGGGCTTCAGCCCCTCCGGGGCTTTCATTGCAACCGATAACCGAACCCTGTTGCCTGCATTGGTGCCCTCCCCAACACACCCTTGACCAGCACGACCACCCCCAAAATTCCCCTCCCTGTCAGTCCCATGGGGATCCCTTTGGGGGAGTGGTGGATCCCGTCCGCCAACTGGCGGACAGGAGACGGGGTGGTAGAATCCAACCTAAAGTTAACGGTTTTTCTTCGATTGATACCCTTTTCACGATACCCGGACGGATAAGAACCCCCAAAAATATTGTTTTTCGAAAAAAAAAGCCCATTTTTACTATAGATTAAGAACAGGCAATCCGAAAACGCAGGACGATGGTTTATCTAACCCGCCGGGAACGATTTAATGCCGCCCATCGGTTATTCAGGAAAGAGTGGTCAGACGAGAAAAACCTGGAAGTATTCGGTAAATGCTCCAATCCCAACTGGCATGGACACAATTATGTGCTGTATGTTACGGTGAAAGGGGAGATCAAGCCGGAAATCGGGTATGTGGTAAACCTGAAAACCCTCAGTGAGCTGATCCGGGCCCGTGTGATCGAAAAGCTGGATCACCGGAACATCAACCTGGAAGTGGATTTCATGAAGGGGAAGATTGCCTCAACAGAGAACATTGCCATCGCGATATGGGAGGAGCTGGATCCTCACATCAGGAAACTGGGAATTGAGCTTCACCGGATCCGGATCGAGGAGACAGAGAATAATTTTGTTGAATATTTTGGAAAATAACAATAGCAGGACATGGAAGTAATTAATAACGGATACGGAAAAAACACCGACAAGGGATATTCGAGAGTAGACCGCTGGAATGATAAATCGACCCGGGAATTAGCCGAAATGTTTAAAGAAATACTCCGGGTAATAGGAGAGGATCCTGACCGGCAGGGACTGAAAGATACACCCCAGCGGGTAGCAAAATCAATACAATACATAACACAGGGCTACCAGGTTGATCCGTATGAGATCCTTTCAACGGCGAAGTTCCAGGAGGAGTATCAGCAGATGGTTATTGTTAAGGATATTGAGATCTATTCGATGTGTGAGCACCACATGATCCCTTTCTTCGGGAAAGCCCACATCGCCTATATACCCGATCACTACATCACCGGATTGAGCAAGATCGTCCGTGTGGCAGAAGCCTTTTCAAGGAGGTTACAGGTGCAGGAGCGGCTTACAACACAGATCCGGGATTGCATTCAGGAGACCCTTGAACCGCTGGGCGTGGGTGTGGTTATTGAAGCCCAGCACCTCTGTATGATGATGAGGGGTGTACAGAAGCAAAACTCGGTGACTACCACATCAGCATTTACCGGGGAGTTTCTCAAGGATCCCACCCGCGAGGAGTTTATCCACATCATTGGTTCAAAGCTGCACTAAACGCCGGAACCGACCGCTCCACCTTTTTTACCAGTCCCTGCAATACCTGGCCGGGACCCACTTCAATGAATGATGTCGCACCCTCTTTCAGCATGTTCCTAACCGTCTGGGTCCATAGAACGGGAGAGATCAGTTGCTGAATCAGGTTTTTCCGTATCTCATCCGGATCCGTGGTTGCCCGGGCAGTGTAATTCTGGTAAACAGGGCAGGTGGGATCGGAAAAACGGGTGGCATAGATCGCCTCTTCCAGCTCCTGCTTTGCCGATTCCATCAGTGGGGAATGGAATGCTCCCCCGACCATCAATCGTACCACACGCCGGGCTTCCAGCTCCTCAAGCTTCTTCATTGCCATTTCAACACCCCTGACCGAGCCGGAAATAACCAGCTGCCCGGGACTGTTATAATTTGCAGGCACCACGATCTCGTCAATCGCCTCACAAACCTGTTCAACAAGGTGATCCTCCAGACCGATCACCGCAGCCATGGTGGAGGGTTCCTTCTCACAGGCTTTCTGCATTGCCATCGCCCGTTTTGATACCAGCGTCAACCCATCGGTAAAGGTGAGTGACCGGTTGGCAACCAGTGCCGAGAACTCACCAAGCGAATGTCCGGCTACCATATCCGGATCAAACTCCTCCCCGAGAACGGTTGCCAGGATGGTTGAGTGAAGGAAAATGGAAGGCTGTGTCACCCGTGTTTGCTTCAGCTCCTCCTCTGTACCGGAAAACATGATGTCCGTTATCCGAAATCCCAGGATGTCGTTAGCCTGTTCAAAAAGCTCCCTGGCAACCGGAGACCGTTCATACAGATCATTGCCCATTCCGGGAAATTGTGCCCCCTGCCCGGGGAAGATGTATGCTTTCATGATG
>CAYZVJ010000228.1:0-2281 GCA_964481765.1 uncultured Rikenellaceae bacterium
GAGTAACAAATATCGAACGGTTTGCCGTCCCTGATCAGGGAGAAGTGTTCGACCATGCTGAATCCGATAGCCGGAAACTGATGATAGGGATCCTCCTTCTGCAGGAGTTCCAGTTTCAGGTGTTCCGATGAAGATCCCACCAGCCTGCCGGAACCATTATCAAAAACACTGCTGCTCATAAATACAGGTGCCATGTTGCCCGGACCGAAGGGCTGGAACTGCTTCAATGTACTATAGAAATTTTCAGAGATGTCGGAAAAGTCAATTTGCGTGTCGATCTCCACTTTTGGAATGAGCTGGTCATCGGTAATGGTTTCACTCACCACTTTTTCAAAGCGCTCCTGAAACAGTTCAATATTCTCTTTCTTCAGGGTAAGTCCGGCTGCAAACATGTGTCCGCCAAAATTTTCCAACAGGTCGCCACAGGCATCAATGGCCTGGTAAAGATCATATCCCAGAACAGATCTCGCAGAACCGGTGGCAAACCCATTTGATTCGGTGAGGATCACTGTCGGACGGTAATAGGTTTCCGTTAACCTGGAAGCAACGATACCGATCACCCCCTTGTGCCAGTTGGGATTGTAAAGAACGGTAGATTTGCTGTTATTCAGGCGGGGATTGGATGAGATCATCTGCAGTGCTTCCTGCGTTATGGACCGGTCGATATTCCTTCGGGTCTGGTTAAAATCATCGATCTTACTGCTCATTTCAACAGCAAGCCGCTCATCCATTGAGGTCAGCAGATCAACCGCTTTCTCCCCGGATTCAATACGCCCTGCAGCATTTATTCGTGGTCCGATCTTATAGATGATATCATCAATCCCGATTTGTTTTCCACTCATCCCCGAGATCTTGATTATGGATTTTAGTCCAGTCCGTGGATTTTTGTTCAATTGTATTAGTCCGAAATGTGCCAGTATCCGGTTTTCACCCGTTACCGGGACAATATCCGAAGCAATGCTGACAGCCACCAGGTCGAGGTAGGGAATGAGCTCATCGAACGGTATCCCGTTGATCCTGGAATAAGCCTGTATCAGTTTAAAACCCACACCACATCCTGAAAGCTCTTTGTATGGGTAAGAACAGTCCTCCCTTTTCGGATCGAGAACGGCAACGGCATCCGGAATGGTTTCCGCAGGCAGGTGGTGATCGCAAACGATGAAATCAATCTGTTTCGACCTTGCATATTTTATTTTATCAACTGCCTTGATACCACAGTCGAGCGCAATGATCAGGTTGTAATTGTTTTCCGATGCATAATCAATGCCTTCGAGGGAAACACCATACCCTTCTTTGTACCTGTCCGGGATATAGTAACCGATATTCTGGTACCTCTCCTTAAAGAAGGAATAGATCATGGCAACAGAGGTGGTTCCATCCACATCATAATCACCATAGACCAGGATTTTTTCATTCCGTGCTATAGCGGACCCGATCCGGTCAACCGCTATGTTCATATCGGCCATTAAAAACGGATCATGCAGATCGGCCAGATCCGGTTTGAAAAAGGTCCTGGCTTCATCTTTAGATTGTATTCCTCTCTGCATCAGTAAATTAGATAGCGAAACATCAACCTGAAGTTCCTCTGCAAGATCCTTTGCCAGTGTGGCATCGGGAATTTTTTTTATGATCCATTTTTTATCCATACCACCTCAAAGATATCTAAAAATTTCTCTTTCAACTCATTTTTTACACCATCCATCTCCGGAGCCTTGCCCAGCACTGTTTCCATGGAAACAACACCTTTATCAGTGAAGCCACATGGATTGATCATCTTGAAATAGTTCAGATCCGTCTTTACGTTCAGGGCAAACCCGTGCATGGTGATGTACCGGCTCGCCCGCACTCCAATGGCACATATTTTCTTTGCTTTTTGTGGATCGTCTGCATCAATCCATATACCGGTTGCACCATCTAATCGCTCTCCTGTGATCCCGAATTGATTCAATGTCCGGATGATCACCTCCTCCAGCCGGTGTATGTATTCCCTGATCGACAGGCCAAACTGTTCCAGGTCAAGGATGGGATAACCGACAACCTGACCGGGTCCATGATAGGTAATATCTCCTCCCCGGTTAATTTTATAAAAGGATATCTCACCGGAGTTCAGTTTCGAACGGTCAACCAGGATGTTCTCCTCCCTGCCGCTTTTTCCAAGGGTAAATACATGGGGGTGCTCACAAAAAAGCAGGTAGTTCTCAGCAGCTTGGTTCCTTTTCGAAGGATCTTTCCGGTTTACGGTTTTCCGGTCCATGATCCGGCCGAACAGCTCTTCCTGGTA
>CAYZVJ010000229.1:0-2247 GCA_964481765.1 uncultured Rikenellaceae bacterium
CGTTCAAGGGTGCCTTTCAAGACCAGAACTGGATCCTGGGCTGGACCTTGCTGTATGAGGAAGGGAAAATTGATTATTGAATGATCGATTCCGGGTTTTCTTACAGCTCTTGCTGATGTTGCGGTCTCAGCAGGTCATTGATGGTTTTCACCGGGTTAAATGTCTCAATCGGCACCTCGACAAACAGGGTATTCCAGTCGGACATGGCCCCATTCCACAAACCGGGCAGTTCCAGCGCTTTCAGATCGCGTCCATCCTTTGATTTTTTTGAAATGAATCCGGTTTTGGGATCCCTGAAATGCAACAGGTTGAATTTTTCTCCCCGGTGATCCCTGACTCCGCAAACCAGGTCGACCGGGTTGAAATGGGTTGCCTGCTCAAACTTTTTTTTCTGATCCGGAGCACTGAAGTTGATCTGGGAGCTTTCAACGATCTGCAGGGATACGGTCCCATCGGCATTTCTTGCCCAGAACGGACCTCCTCCGGGCTCTCCTTCATTCCTGACCATTCCACACACACGCAGGGGGCGGTTCAGCTTATTGTGAAAATATTCCTGCTTTTCAATAGTGCTTAAATACTCCATACCAATGGGTGGCATGACACACAATTCCCGTTCAAGAAAGCTGCCAATCTCATCCATAACGTCCTCATCATCTGATTCCTGCTTATTGAGGTGTTCCAGGTAGGAAAAAATTCTCTGCTGGTATCCGATCAGGATACCGGCGAGGACTTTTTTATAGAGGATGGTGGCATCTTTTAACCAGTCAGGCAATACATTGTCTATGTTCTTAATGAAAATAATATCGGCATCAATCTCATTCAGGTTCTCCAGCAGGGCGCCGTGTCCCCCGGGCCGAAAAAGGATGGAACCATCGCTGTCACGAAAGGGTTGATTGTCCAAATCCACCGCAATGGTATCCGTGGCAGGCTTCTGAACGGAGTACTCCATGTTAAAGGACACGCCAAACTCTTTTTCATAACGATGACGTGTTGCTTCCACCCTGGCTCTGAATCCATCCATGTGTTCCGGGGATACGGTAAGGTGGATAGAGACCGAGTTATCCCTGTTTCTGGCATAACCAGCACCTTCAACCATGTGCTCCTCAAGGGAAGTTCTGGCACCATCCGGGTAATTATGGAACTTTATCAGGCCTTTCGGCAGTGAGCCGATTGCCAGGCCTTTATCAAAAAGAACATCTTCTAAAACATCAATCTTCGTTTTCCCGGAGGGTTCATCTTCCAGCTCTTCATTCCGTGTCCTGTATAGTTCTTCAAGGTCCTGGTAAAAAGCAAAGGATTTCAACCGATTGAAGAATTGCTTGACCGGTTGTAACTCTTTTTTATCCAGACACTTCTCAATGTTATCCAGGTTTGATTTCAGGTACTGGTAACATTCGTAAAGCGATTTAAACATCCGGGTGGCAGCACCCGAAGCAGGTACAAACTTTACTACCCTAACGCCGGATAATGCCTCCTCGTATCGGTCAGCAAAGGAATTCAGGTCTGACTCACTTACAGCCATTATCCCATCCTGTAAAAGAGCGGGTTTATAGATAGAGAGGGGGGGAAATCCTTTCCTGAAGCTGTTTAATTGTCCCTCTATTTCAGTCAATTCAATTCCTTTTTCTGCAAACTGGGATCTGTCTTTTTCTGAGAACATGGGTGCTTTTTTAAAATTATACGGTTTTCACAAATTACGGTTCATCAATTTTTTAAAATCTTCGCAGCATAATCCCTGCCGGCACGAAATGCTTCAACATTGATTCTGACTACCTCCTCTCCTTTCCGCCGGAATATCTGGTCAATTCCTATCTCAAAGCTCTCTGGCAGGAGATCGATGAACGGAGATGCGGCTCCCAGCATCACCATGTTGGATGACCGGACGGATCCGATGTCTTTTGCCAGTTGATCGGCATTGATGATGAGATGGTTTGGCAATTTCTCAATCTCCTGAACGATTTTTTCCATATCCGGATAATCGGGGATATTGATATGGGGAGTTGAGTTGGTAACAAGCGACCCGTTTTTAGAGAGGTATGGCAGATACCTCAACGACTCCATGGGTTCGACGGAAAGGATCAGATCAGCCTTCCCCAAAGGGATAAGGTCGCTGTCGATCTCCCTGTCTGAAAGCCGCAGATGGGACTGAACCGCTCCTCCACGCTGACTCATACCATGAACTTCAGCCTGTTTCAGTATCAGTTTCTCGGACAGGGCAGCCAGTCCAATGGATGCTGCTATGGTCAG
>CAYZVJ010000230.1:0-2223 GCA_964481765.1 uncultured Rikenellaceae bacterium
GAATTGACTCCCTGCATACAATGATCACACCTTCTCTGCAGAATGATCCCTATTATCCGCTCAATTACGGCTATACCATAGAAGACTTCCACCAATCGTTTGATGAACCACTCGGGGGGCATGTTGCCTATGGATTAAAACCCTACATCACAACCAGAATTGAGGCAGCAAATGAGCAACTGGACACCCATAATACACTGCCTGTAATTAAGTACATCCTGTCCAATCACCCACGATTAGGCGAAATACCTGTAATCTCTGCTCATGTATCTGATGATACTCCACTGGCCGGGGTTGAACTGATGTATTCGGTGAATGGTGGACCGGAAGAAATTCTCCAAATGCGGGACAACGGTTTGGACTTTGATCAGATCTCTGGCGATCAGGTCTATACTGTTTCTCTGGATCCGGTACCTGTCGAAAGCCGGATCAATTACCAGGTTACCGTGAATGATACGGATGGAGCAGGTGAATACAGGGAACCCTGCCAGCCTGATCTGATCCATGCATTTGAAAGCAGTGATCCTGATCTTGTGATCAATGAATTTATGGCAGGGAATGATATAACCTTTGCTGATGAATATGGTGAGTACGATGATTGGGTTGAACTTTACAACCGGGATCCCAATCCTGTATGGCTGGGTGATAAGTATTTATCGGATGATCTTCAGAAACCATCGCGGTGGTTACTGCCCGATTCCATTTTAGGACCAGGGGATTTCATTCTCATCTGGACCGATGGACAGAACGGTCAGGGACCCCTTCATGCAAATTTCAAGCTGGACAAATCGGGTGAAGAGATCGGAATATTTGAGTCTCCTGTGCGGAATTCACTCTTGATTGATTACCTTGCTTTCGGAAGTCAGATCGATGATATTTCTTATGGCAGGGAAACAGACGGAGGAACAGCATGGATTATGTATTCTGCCCCCACTCCAGGGTACAGCAATACATTAACATCCATAACTGGCCGGGAGGATTCCAGTGAAGTTCTTATTGCCTATCCCAATCCGGTTCAGCATGGTATGATCCATTTCAATAAAGTGATCTCAGTGCGACTCTACGACATGACGGGCAGAATATGGAAGGAAAGCAGGGATGTTCAGGAATTGGATGTTCATGAAGTACCTCCCGGAATCTATATCCTGAAATCGGGAACCGGAGAAATGGTTAAAATTATAATACAATAAATCATTTTGTTAAATCATATCAAACGGTACAAATGGAAAGAGCAATCGTAATTACAGTTGTCACAATGATATTTGTGGCTATACTTTTTTTTGGATGCAGGCGAGCGATTAAAAGCGAAAAAGAAAAAGCGGAACCTTTTGTCAGTGAGGTTATTCATCCTGAGTGGTCAAACGATGTCGTTCTCTATGAAATCAATCTCAGGCAATTTACGGAAGAGGGTACTATTACGGCTTTTGAGAACCACCTGCCAAGACTGAAAGAACTCGGGGTCGATGTATTGTGGTTTATGCCCGTACACCCGATCGGCCTGAAAAACCGGAAAGGAGAGCTGGGAAGTTATTATTCTGTAAGGGATTATCAGGATATTAATCCTGAATTCGGGACACTGGATGATTTTAAAGCGATGGTTGACAAAGCACATGAAATGGGGTTTTATGTCATGCTGGACTGGGTTCCCAACCATACTGCATGGGATAATCCGCTGGCAACTGAACATCCCGAGTTTTTCATGAAAGACTCAACCGGGGAATTTATTCCACCCATTGGAACCGACTGGACAGATGTCATTCAACTGGACTGGTCACAAACAGGATTGCATGATTACATGATTGAGGCGCTGAGTTTCTGGGTAAAACTCGGAGTAGACGGCTTCCGGGTCGATCATCCGCACAAAACCCCGAAAGAATTCTGGGAAAGGGCAAGGGTTGCCCTGGAGGAAATCCGCCCCGTTCTCATGCTTGCCGAAAATGAAGAACAAACCTGTTTTCTGGAGAAGGGTTTCGACATGAATTATTCCTGGGAGCTTCATCATTTGATGAACAGGGTGGCCCAGGGGAAAGATAGTATGCGGGCTATCTCAAAATATTTCAAAAGAGAAGAAGCGCTGTTTCCTCCCAATGTTTACCGGATGAGGTTCCTCTCCAACCACGATGAGAATTCATGGCAGGGAACCATTGAGGAGAGAATGGGAGAAGCCCATGAAGCGTTTGCCGTTTTCATGTTTACGATACCCGGGACACCCCTGATCTATAA
>CAYZVJ010000231.1:0-2186 GCA_964481765.1 uncultured Rikenellaceae bacterium
ATTAACTTATTCTTTATTCTTAACGTACTTTTCAAGCCATTGGCAGGATTCCCATAACATATGCAAAACGGATTCTCTTGCCTGGTATCCATGGCTTTCATGAGGCAACATAACCAGTCTTGCAGTGGCGCCGTGTCCTTTCAGGGCGCTGTAAAACCGCTCACTCTGGATTGGAAATGTTCCCGAGTTATTATCGGCGATACCATGTATCAATAAAATGGGGGTTTTCACCTGATCGGCATGCATGAAGGGTGACATGTTATAATAAATGTCAGGGGCTTCCCAATAGGTTCGCGGTTCAGCCTGGAATCCGAATGGAGTAAGTGTCCGGTTATAGGCTCCGCTCCTGGCAATTCCGGCAGCAAACAGGTCGGAATGTGCCAGTAAATTTGCGGTCATAAATGCACCATATGAGTGACCACCAACTGCAACCCTTTCCCTGTCCGTAACGCCCATTTCTACCGCTTTGTCGATAGCAGCAGCAGCATTGGCTACAAGCTGCTCAATAAATGTATCATTGGGCTCCTCATCACCCTCTCCAACGATCGGAAAAGCTGCATTGTTAAGAATTGCATACCCCTGTGTAACAAACAGGAGAGCCGAAGTTGAGCTGACGTAAGTAAATGTATAGGGAGAGCCGCTTACCTGTCCGGCACTTGCAGCACTCTTATATTCACGCGGATAGGCCCATAGCAATGTTGGAAGAGGACCATCCTCAGTAGTATACCCGGCAGGTAAATACAATTCAAAGGTTAGTTGTACACCATCTTCCCTCTCGTATTTAACCAGTTCCTTTTTTACATCTTTCAATTGAGGGTATGGATGTTCCATATGGGTTATCCGGGTTAATTTATTATTTCTGAGATTTCTCAGGAAATAATTGGGCGGTTCGGTTACAGACTGGCGATTCGTGAGGATAATCCCCTTCTTCTCATCAATGAATTCTTCAAAGGATTCATAGTATGGAGCTTCTGATCTCCAGAGCCTGGTGGTTCCCCCTGTTGAAATGGTATATTTGTCAAGGAATGGACGGTTTCCTTCCGGAGAAGCACCGCGTCCTGAAAGGTAGAGCGATGTACCCTTATCGGTAAACAGGAGTACATTCCGGCCATACTCGTTATCAATTGTGACAAAAGAACCGGGATCGTTATACCGGTCTTCCGATGAGCGATCAAAAATTATTTTTTTTGTCATCTGAGGAGAGGCCGGATCAAAGGAACTGGTGATTATTTGTCTGGTTTCCCTCCAATACTCGGTCACCAGGGCAAAGTTTCCATTTCCCCAGGTTATTCCCGAATACCGTAGTTTTGTGGTCAATAATTCCATGGGTTCTTCTGAGAAGGGTGCTTCAAGGAAAAACACCTTATCCCGTATTTCTACCTCTTTCTTAGGATCACCACCATCCTGAGCCTCCACCCAACATACCGTAGCGGGGACATCAGACCGCCAGCTAAAATACCGGGGGCCTGTCTCTACAGCATCAAATCCTTTCGGAATGTCTTCTGTCAACGGAATGTTGGCTAACTGATGTACCAAATTGCCTTGCATATCCCATATTTCAACCGTTTGAGGGAAGCGGGAATAAGGTACGAGATACGAAAAAGGCTTTTTGATCTGTTCCACCAGAATATAGGTTCCATCCGGAGAAGTACTCACGCTGGCATACATTCCAGGGTCACCGATAGAAACGGCCTCTCCATCCAAACCGATTCTTATCAATTGTGAAGTGGTATAATACTCAAAAATTTCTTCATCATCCCGGTTTTCCAACAGGTCCTGGTATGTTCTGACAGCAGCTATTTTACCAACTGTCTCCTGAATTACCGGACCTTCCGGTACAGGTGATTTAACCGGTGTATCTCCTCTTTCCGGAACAACAATGCCCATAATAATTCCTTTGCTATCGGGGAGCCAAAGAAACCGGTAAAGCAGGGTCTGGTTCAATTTGTAATCCGTCAATTTCCTGGCTTGCCAGTCCGGAGCCGATGAAAGCCAGAGTTCAATTCCCCCTGTTGTTATCAACGTGAAGGCAATATGCTGATCATCCGGGGACCAGGAAAAATTTCCGATTTTCGGTTTTTGTGGCAGTCCTTGCAACCGGAATTCACCGGAGCCGTCAATATTTTTAATGGTAATACCCGTATAATAACGGGACCGGCTTCGCCCATTGGTCACAGGATCAATCC
>CAYZVJ010000232.1:0-2183 GCA_964481765.1 uncultured Rikenellaceae bacterium
CCGTATTTTTCACGCATGGCTTCCCAATCCACTCCATGCATATTCGGGGCGTAAAAGAAGTCACGCATGTGACGCCAGCTTTCATCAAACATCTGAGCCCACTCTTCCTTAAGATCAACATACACTTTCATGCCGGAAAGATCCATTGGCTCGGATATTTTAACCGGCCCCGATGGAGTATTAATTACCCCGTATTGTCTGCCCATTCGAACCAGCATCTTTTTTCCATTCGATGAAATGGTATATTGAACATTGGTACCGAGTTCAGTCTCTTTTTTGTCTTTAAGGTCATACATTTGCATTTTGGTGCCCCGGGTATCCGATGACCGGACACTGTAGTAGATTTTCCCTTCCAGACCAACTACTGAAAAATAGTTTGCAGCATCAACCGGTAGAGAAATAATCCGATCCTGAATGCCGTCGATATCCACTTTCATGCCCTTTTCTTCTTTTTCTTTTCCATTTCCACTGTCTGGTTTTTTCTCCTCTCCAAATTTTACCTCATCATTTTCCAGTGCAAAGGGTGAGGGTGTATCTTTAGCAAGGGTAGCCAGGTATATTTTACTCATATCCCGATAGGCATGATTCCATTCCGTGTTGCTGTAAATGGGATTGAAATCCCTTGCCGAAGTAAAGATCAGGTATTTTCCATCGGAGCTGAAGCTGGGATTGTTGGAGTCGTACCATCCTTCCGTAACCTCATATACCTTTTTCGTTTCGAGGTTGTATAACCGCACCTTGCTAAAATCTCTTTCCTGCTTGGTATAGGTGATCCATTTGCTGTCAGGGGACCAGTTAAAGGCAAAATAGGGAGACCAGTCAGAATGATCCACCTGGGTTATCTTTTTTGATTCCACGTCCACATACTGCAATCTCATTTTCTTATCGTTAAACAGGATCTTCTTCCCATCCGGTGACCACTCATACCCAAAAATATAGGTATTATTGTTTTGGGTAAGCTGCACAGGTGATTCACTGCCGTCCTGCTTCATCATGTAAAGTTCAAATTCTCCTGTTTTATCGGATATGTAAGCAATGTACTTTCCATCCGGTGAAAAATCAGCATTGTGTTCATGAATACCCGATGTTTCTGTCAGGTTTCGTGTTATTCCATGCTGTGCCGGCAGGGAGAAAATGTCACCCCGTGCACTGAAGACCACCCGTTCTCCGTTGGGAGAAAGATCGCCGTTACGAATGTTTTCGCTGGCATCCTTGATCTCGTTGCGTGCAAAGATCTGGTCATCGGCAATTGTAATGGTTACTTTTGTTATCTCACCGGAGTTAACATCGTATTTATAAATAAATCCTCCCTTTTCAAATACGATAAAATCGGTTGAAAAGGATGGGAATTTTATATCGTAATCGGTAAAACTGGTTACTTTTCGTGTCTCTTTGCTTTCCAGGCTGTATTCAAAAAGGTTCATGGTCCGGTCACGATCCGAAAGAAAATAGATCTTATTACCGATCCACATCGGGATGATATCCTGGACTTCGTTATCCGTGATTTTTTCGACAGATTTGGTATTGAAGTCGTATATTCTGATATCATCAGCCATTCCTCCACGATAATATTTCCAGGTTCTGAATTCCCGGAAGACCCAGTTAAAGGCCATTTTCGATCCATCGGGGCTATAAGAGCAGAAACCACCATCGTTCAAAGGGATTTCACGGGATAATCCTCCCTCTTTCGATACCAGGAACAGTTGTCCACGGAATGAATTGAAAGATTGTTTCCTGGAACGGAAAATGATATCCTTTCCATCGGGTGTCCATCCGATAACCAGGTTATTGGGTCCCATCCGGTCACCGATATCGTCGCGCCCTAACGTGGCAGTGTAGGTTAATCGTTGCGGAATACCACCTTCTGATGGTATGATAAACACTTCGGTGTTTCCATCATATTGCCCGGTAAAGGCAATGTGTTTCCCATCGGGAGAAAACCTCGGGAACATCTCATAACCGTTATGGGTTGTCAGTTTCCGGGCCATTCCGCCGTTGCTGTTTACACTGTACAGATCTCCACCATAGGAAAAGACGATCTGGTCACCGTGAATGGAAGGAAAACGCAATAGGCGGGCTTCATCCTGTGCATATCCCATAAAAACAAACAGGATACCCAGGCTGATCAGGGTAAATAACTTCTTTTTCATGATTATTATAAATTAAAGTTGGAATTCAAATGA
>CAYZVJ010000233.1:0-2167 GCA_964481765.1 uncultured Rikenellaceae bacterium
TCCAGATGGTGGCAACAGATCCTCCGCGATAATTCTTCCACTCGTGAAAAACTTCCCCCAGAGGAGTATATGCCATTTTTGCCCCGTCAGCAGAGAAACTTGCTTTATTGGCATTTGGTATCTTCAGCTGAACAGGGAATCCTCCCTCAACAGGTATGGTAAACAACTGTGAATATCGACCCGAGAAGTCGTACCGGGAGGAGATAAACAGGATGGATTTTCCATCGGGTGTAAATCCCCTGACATAATCAGATCCCGGATGCCAGGTTAGCCTTTTGGGAATTCCGCCTGTAGCAGGCACAACAAATACGTCCGTATTCCCGTCATACTGAGCACTGAATGCAATCCATTGTCCGTCGGGAGAGAAAAATGGATTCGATTCTATTCCCTCATCAGAAGTTAACCGGTGTGGATTCCTGCCGGATTGATCTGCAATCCAAAGATCTCCGGCATAGACAAAGGCAATTTGAGATTCACTGATGGCTGGTTGACTCAACATTTTTGTGTCATTGATGTCGATTCCTGAAGTCAGTCCCAATACATATAAGGTGCCAGACAAGAGGAATAACATACAAAAAAGGATTCTGTTTTTCATGATGGTTATTTTTAATTTGCTTCGATTAGTTTTATTTATCACAACAACTGTTAAAATTATATTTTTTAATAAGAAAAAACTTGAATTCCGCCTCATAATTTTGTATATTTAGTATACGATAAAATTTTCATATCGCGTTCTTTAATATACAGGGAAATACTTCCCTTGCCGGCGTTATCAACAAAATAAATACACCTTAGATTATGGAAAAAAATGTAGGAATCTGGCTTGATAATGAAAAAGCCTACATCATTACCCTGATTGACGGTAATGAAAAAGTTGAAAAAATTGAATCAAATGTTGAAACAAGAGTACGAATTGAAGGTGAAACAAAATCTTATTCCCGCTTAGGCGGAATGCTCATTAACCCACAGAAGAAAAAAACCAAACGAAAGAACAACCAGTTAAAAGACTATTTCAGATCCATCATTGGAAAAACAAAAGATGCCCATAGCATATACATTTTCGGACCTGCAGATGCCAAAACCAACCTGAAAAAAATCGTAGAACAAGAAAAAAACCTGAATCAAAGACTGAAACGGGTAGATCCATCGGATAAGCTTACCGAAAATCAAATGATCGCCAAAGTGAAAGAGGTGTTTAAAGTGGCATAAAGACGCTTCGCTGTAATTTATTCGTCATGCAGTGCATGACTCATGTAATTTACTCACCACCTGGCGGTGGATCGTGTAATTTGCCCCTTCAGGGCGGTAATTCACTCATCTGCCTCCTGACGGCTACTCCACCGAATGGCGGATTCAGCGACAGCGTACGGATTCGTGTGACTCACCTCTCCGCTTTTCAGCGGATCGGTGTAATTGTATGGTAATACGATTGTTATACAATGGTCTTATCAGGAAATTACTTTTAACTGATAACGGATAACTTATAACTTTCTTCAATACCCTTTCACCCACAGCACCTTTTCTTCATTAAAGCATTGATCGGCCAGGGAGATCAGTTTTTTGCATATCTCAAGCAACTGGTTATGGCAGTCTTCCCAATGCTCTTTCCACTTCGGATCATCCTTTTGAAGGAGGTCAAGAAACTGGCCCCCCATGTATTGGTTCTGGATAAAAGCAGTAAACATCTCCACAGTTTGAACAGCGTCCAATGCTTTATGAAATGCGTTCAATTCATTCAGAAGCGGGACAATGTTGCGGACATCATACAGGGTCGGTTCGTAATAATCAAACAGCTTGCTGCTTTTCTCAAAACAGGATTGAAAGAGGTAAAAGAGTTGCTCATCCAGGAACCAGGAATCGGAGCTGCAGATCCTGTAATTTTTATCTGAACCCGAAACATTGAATTCAACCAGGTTATGAAGGTCCAGTTTAAATAGTTCAATTCTCATGGGTAACGACTGTTAATTGTTGTATCAGTTATGGTATCTGATGAATTAGGGATTAATCCTATTCTTCTTTAATGCCGGATTCCGGATCGATTTTAATAATAACTTGAAATTTTCGCACCCCTGAAATAATGCATCAGGATCTCTTCATAACAATACCCTTTGTTTCCCATAACGGCTGCACCGATCTGGCAAAGACCCACACCGTGCCCCCATCCTGC
>CAYZVJ010000234.1:0-2160 GCA_964481765.1 uncultured Rikenellaceae bacterium
TTTTTATCCATATCGGAAGTATAATATAATTAAATTTTGGTTTTCCTCGTCACCCGACTTCAGCTCGGGTGACGAGTTTCTGAAAGCCCGAAAGTCGTACCCCGGATCGACATCTTTAAAATTGTCCCTATCAGGGGCTCTTCTCATGCATCATCTTCTCAATTTTTTTCACTTTTTGCTTCAGCATCTCCAGTCCATCTTTTGTTTTACAGTATTGAGTTCATGCAATCTTCAATAAAATAAGACAGGCAGACCAATCAATCAGTCAAGCGATTTCCCTTCCACTCCCATATTCTTTGCCCAAATATAGTAGATCGGAATACCGATAAGAACGGTTATAACTGCCGCGGTTGATTCGAGTGGCCGGTTAATGTATGCAATGATCATGATCAGGAGGCTGCAAATCAGGAAAAAGAGAGGGACAACCGGATACCCGGTCACCCGGACAGCCATTGACTCCCCGATGTTCTTTTTTCGTGCAACAAACAGGCCGGCAACTGCAAAAAAAGGAAAGATGAGCAAAGCAAACTCAACATAAATTATGATCTGTTCAAAAGAACCGATCAGTGCAAACATAAATGCTATGCTTCCCTGGATCAGAATGGATCGACCGGGAACTCCAAATCTTCGGTGTACCCTGGCTGCGAAAGGGAAAAACAGTTTATCCAGTGCCATGGCATAGTAAATCCGTGGGCCAATCATGATAAAGGCGCTAAGTGAAGCCAGGAGCGCTATTGCACTGAGGATCCCCAAAATCCGACCAATCCATTCCCCTAACGCAGCAATGGATGCTTTTTCAAAAATGGCAATGGTCCCCTGAATCTCCCGGAAAGGAAGTGAGCGGAAGATAAACAGATTCACTGAAAGGTAGACGGCGATGACAATGCCGGTGCCAAGAAGCAGTGAAAGAGGCAATGATTTGCGCGGATTTTTCATCTCGCCGGCTATGTAACTGCTTGCATTCCAGCCGCTGTAAGAGAACATCACCAGCATCATGGCTGTACCAATTGCCAATCCGCCATATGCCTCTCCGGATTGAAACTGGAGATTTGACCAGTCACCTTCTCCCAGGATCATTCCCAGTGAAGCCAGTCCGAAGACAATCAGGATCTTCACTGCAGTCAGCAGGTTCTGAATCCGCGAGCCCCATTTGTGACCCATGTAATGAACAACAGTAAACAGCACAATAACGGATAGGGCGAGCACCTTCTTTATCCAGACCGGATCTTGTATGACAACTCCTGAGACAGTTAACCCTTCATCAGGAATTATGTATTCCGCAAAACCAAGCGCTGATGCGGCAATGGGAGCAGAAAATCCAACAAAGAAGCTGGTCCACCCGCTTAAAAATCCAAGAGAAGGATGATACAACCGTTTCAGGTAAAGGTACTCTCCACCATCCTCAGGCATGCGGGTGGCAAGTTCGGCGTAGCACATTGCACCGGCAATGGCAATCATTCCCCCTACAAACCAGAAAAGCAATACCCAGGTGGGATTGGGAAGGTTCCCGGCCATCAACCCCGATGTTGTAAATATTCCTGCACCGATCATGTTGGCAACCACAATGCTTGTTGCAGTGATCCATCCGATCTTACGGGCTATTTTGGGATTGCTCTCAAAAGCCATGTAGAAAATTCTTACGCAACCAGTTTATTGAGACGATTTCTTTGCAAGATAAATATTATCGAATTGTAATGTTGTATCGACCCGGATGTTTTTGTAACGAATTCGTCAGACGATCTCGAGTCGTCTGACGAAGTTAAGGGAATTAGCCGTCAAGCGAACTGTAACCGCCAGACGGAATGGAAATCGTTTAGCGGATTATGTTTTATAACAAAGGTTCATAGGCATTTACAAAATAATTGCCATTTTTACTTCATCTTTTTTTACAATGACAAAGCTCATCATCCATAAAGATACCCTCGTTCAATTAGGGAAGGACATCCGGAAGTCGATTGCGGGAACTGAGATGGATTTTACCTCGGGGAAGATCGGCCATGCCATCTTATTATTATCGGTACCGATGGTGCTGGAAATGTTGATGGAATCGATTTTTGCCGTGGTGGATATCTATTTTGTTTCGTCGCTGGGTTCGGGTGCTGTTGCCACGGTTGGAATAACCGAATCGTTCCTGACGATTATTTATGCCATCGGTGGAGG
>CAYZVJ010000235.1:0-2156 GCA_964481765.1 uncultured Rikenellaceae bacterium
TTACACGAAGCAACAGCAATAACAAGGATTACAATGAGTTGTAACTTTTTTATCATAATTTTCATTCTTTTTGGTTTTTACTGAAACAATCTGCAAAAGTAGGATTATTTGCCAGTTTTTTAACCCCGGGAAGGTTAAATTTGACTAAAATTCACGGGGGGTAAGCCTTTTCAGGCTGTCAGATCAGGAAGGGGTGTCACTCTTCAAACGGAAAAAGGATATTTCTGTCTCTCTCTTTTCCCTTCATCCACCACGAATGCGGTATTACTGTCCAGTTATCATATGCTGCCGGTTCAATGACCTGTTGAGCGTTCATCCATTCCATCATATAAAACCGAAGGTCTTTGGTAGTTGAAAAAGTAATTCGTTCAGTCATCTCTTTTTCCGATAATCCTGCACCGGAAGTAAGATGTCCACCTCCTCCACTACCCCGGTATGAATTGATGGCCACTCGGTAGGTTTTCCCTTCTTCAAAGGAAGAACCGCTGGTAAACGTAGTAATGGTAATCCGCTCTCCAACAGGTTTTGAAACGTCGACTACATAGTTTATTCCTGCTGCAGAATCAAAATTATAATACCTGCCACTGAGGCGGGCGGCACTGCCCGGACCGCTTCTTACCGGTTCACCCTGGTCATTCAGTTCAAGCTTCAGCAGGTGATCGGACTCATTTTTCATGTGATTAAACCATTGCCCATATGAATATTCCAGGTAATCGATGATCTCCCTTCCCGTGAGGTTCATAGAGTAGAGGAAATTTTCAAACCGGTATAGCCTGAACAGGTCTCCGACAGTTAATACTCCCGCTTCAAGCACTGTATTGAAGGCAAGCGGTGCTGTAAAAGAGAGATCAGCATCCGTCAGATCGAGCTGGATAGCATGGACAAGATCCGTAAAGGCAGCATTGCCAAAAAGCGCCTCCCTGCTATATATATCTTCCGTCAGTGTTGCCACCTTCGTCTCCACAAATTGTCTGGTTTGCTGAAAATACAATTGCAGGTGATCAAGGAATTCCGGATCCGGGTCATATTCTGATACATCGACCAGTTCCAGGGAGATTTTTTTATCATATTTACCCCTTCTGTGATCGAACTTCATGAAAACATCTGCAGCTCCAGCATACCTTGCATGGCTTCCGGGGTCAATAATATAGACGGTTTCCCCTGCACTATTGATTAAACTGTCAAGCAGTATATCATGGTCATGACCAATAAAAATGACATCAAAACCGGGAACCTGTTCAGCAACCAGGAGTGATCCGTTTTCATTACCTGGTTTATCCTTCAAATGACCACCATATGAATAGTCATGTCCCGCATGAAAAAGACCAACGATCAGATCCGGTTTTTCCTTTTTTTCAATCTCGTTTATCCAGTACGAAGCTGATTTCACCATATCATCAAAAGAGATACCACTGTATAATTGGGGTGGGAGCCACTGCGGGATCCCAGGAGTGATCAGTCCCAGGACAGCAATCCGTAAACCTTTCCTCTTGATGATGGTATAAGGCTGGAAATAGGGTTCCCCGGTTGCAATATCAATGGCATTTGCAGCCATCCATGGAAAGTTGAATTCGTTGACCAGTTTATCGTACACATCATGACCTGCTTCAATGTCGTGGTTTCCAACCGTAGCCGCATCATACTCCATGAAATTCATTGCCGCTGCACAAACATGAATGGATGCAGTATCCATGTAATTAGAAAAATAGACAACCGGCTCCCCCTGAAGTATATCTCCATTGTCTAACAAAATGATTTCCTGGATGTTATTTTTTCTCTCATTCGAGACAAAAGCATGGATCCTGGCAAGTGAGTTTTTTGTGTCTCGGCCATTCAGAAAGTCATAGGGAAAGATCGCACCATGTACGTCGGTTGTTTCAATGATGCGAATGCAGATCTCATCCGGTTTTTTCTCATTGGTACAGGCAAACTGGATCAGAAGAAAAATGAGAAGAGATGTGTTAATGAATAATTTTTTTGTCATTTATTTTTAGTGATAAGGACACTGCTCGAAAGCTCTTCTGGCAGCTTTTTCATCGTTTATCGTTTCATAGAATTCATCATAGTACTTCAAAATTTTCTTCACTCTCTTCTCTTCGATATAGGGAAAATTAAGATACAGATCATAGATCTGTTGTTTCTTTTCCCTGAAGAGA
>CAYZVJ010000236.1:0-2150 GCA_964481765.1 uncultured Rikenellaceae bacterium
TTCGCTTTAATGGAAGAATTCGAAGGGATCGAACAGGCTGCCCGGTTCGAAGGTGCCGGACAAACCATCGTTCAATACGAGGATAACATATTTACAGAGGAACAATGTTACTTTGTCGATTCAACCTTTTTTGAAATTTTTACCTTCCCATTCATCGCCGGTGATCCCAACACGGCATTGGACAGGCCGAATACCATTGTCATTACGGAAGAGATGAGGATGAAGTATTTCGGTGATGAGAATCCGGTAGGGAAGGTATTGAGAATTGATGGAGAAGAGGATTATGAGATTACCGGTGTATGTGCAACACCCCCGTCACAATCTTCACTTGACTTTGATTTTTTACGGTCAATGACGGGAAGGGGCAGGCCAGACGCAGGTGAATGGGGCAGTAACCGGTTACAAACCTTCGTTCTCCTTGAAGAAGATGTTACTCCCGATAAGATCAATGACCAGTTTCCTGCTATCCTGGAAAAGTATTTTGGTCCCATCATTAATGCCATCATGAATATTTCCCTTACGGAATTTTATGAGGGCGGAAACCGGTATTATTATTACCTCGAATCCTTTACTGATATTCACCTGCATTCCAGCTTTACAGAGAATTTTGGAGGAGCCATGGACCCGATATATGTCTATATCCTGTCTGTTGTTGCCCTGTTTATTCTTCTTATTGCCTGTATAAATTTTGTTAACCTGACCACTGCACGTTCATCCCTTCGTGCCAAAGAAGTGGGGATCAAAAAAGTTGTCGGGTCAAACCGCCGGAAACTGATTTACCAGTTCCTTACCGAATCCATGCTCATCAGTATATTATCGATGATCCTGGCAGTAGTTCTGGTGGAATTGCTGAAAGGAAAGTTCAATAACCTGGCAGAAAAAGAGCTGACCGTAGACTACTTCAGTAATCCTGTCATTATACCATCACTGATCCTGTTAACCCTTTTTGTTGGTTTTGTTGCCGGTAGTTATGCTGCATTCTTCCAATCATCCGTGAATATTCTGTCGGTGCTGAAGGGGAAATTCTCCCATGCTATGAAATCGGGAGTATTGAGAAATATTCTGGTGGTATTCCAGTTCACCATATCCATCTTCCTGATCATTTGCACACTGACTGTATTCTCGCAGATCCGGTTCGTGCGTAATATGGATCTGGGATACGATAAAGATCAGATCATGGTAATCCAGCGGTTTAATGCATTAGGCGACCGCCAGCAGGTGTTTAAAGAGGAGTTTCTTAAGGATCCGGCGATCGAACATGCATCGGTCTCTGTTAATGTTCCCGGTCGGGGATTTTCAGGAAATGGTATTTTGAAAGAGGGAGGGAAAGATACTGAGGTTCATATTCTTTCGCGCTGGTGGGCTGATTATGACATACTCGAAACGATGGGATTTACCATGGCAGACGGCCGGTTTTATTCCCGGAAGTTTCCAACCGATTCCAATGCACTTATCATCAACCAGGCATCCATACCTTCACTTGAACTGGATGATCCATTGAACCAGAGACTGGTTGAGCCTTCTGATACACTTACAACCAGACCCATCATCGGGATTGTCAGGGATTTCAATTTTCAGTCGGCACACAACCCGATCCGGCCCATGAGCCTGGAGCTGATGAGAAGAGGACAGATCGGACGGTTCCTGATAATTAAGGTTCAGCCTGAAAACAGACAAACCACAATACGGAGAGCAGAAGAGCTGTGGAAGGAAATGGTGGTCGACCAGCCGTTCGAGTACTTTTTCCTGGATGATGAATTTGATGAAATCTATGGAGGAGAAAGAAGGCTTGGAACAATCTACTCGATCTTTTCCATCCTGGCAATTTTTATTGCCTGCCTCGGACTGTTCGGGATGGCATCCTTTACTACCGAGCAGAAAACCAAGGATGTCGGTATTCGAAAAGCAATGGGTGCCACAGCAAGCAGCATTGTCCTCCTGTTAGCCCGGGAATTCAATAAATGGGTGCTGGCTGCCAATGTGATCGCCTGGCCACTGGCTTTCTTCATGATGAAGAGCTGGCTGCAGGATTTTGCCTACAGAATTGACCAGGGAGTATTTACCTATCTCTTGGCTGCCATGCTAACGCTGGTGGTTGCCATCCTGACGGTAAGTTACCAGTCGGTCCGTGCAGCCATTAAAAATCCGGC
>CAYZVJ010000237.1:0-2143 GCA_964481765.1 uncultured Rikenellaceae bacterium
GGGATCGTTGATGATGAAGTAAAAGGTGTTGGAGGTCCAGGAATCGAGATTAAAATGTTCCGGATCCCGCAGGGTGATGTTGAAATTGAACTGTTCGTTCTCGAATTGTTCGCCGAACCGCATCACACGGTCGACATCCAGGTTCTCGTCAATTTGCAGCCGGTATTCTGTATTGGACAGGAGTGTGACGTGGACCGGGTACCCTCGCAGTTGAGGGTAGGCTGTGTCATAATTCACGACAAAGGGAGAGCTGTTATAGAGCTTTGCCTCGGCTATTTTTCTGCGTCCTACCTGAACATAGGTGATCTCGAAATCCTTCAGCGAGTCGATCGTCAGTTTTGCCAGGGTATAGGATTTGAGGATCCCCATCTCGTTCTGCACGTTCATGCGGCTGGTGAAGATCTCCATCCCCTCGATGATGTTCTCCGCACCGGTCAGCCCCTTCCCCTTGGCATCGTCGCGCACGATCACCGTGGCGCTCACGCTGTACACCGGTTCCGAATAGCGGTTCACCAGGTAGGCAGCCGACAGCGAAACAAACAGCGCCAGCGCAAACCAGTACCAGTGCGCCAGGATCTTGAACAGGAATTTTTTGATGTCAATACTCTCCTCTTGGTAAGGTATGTCGGGTCTTTGTTCCATGGGTTATCTTATTTCGTATTTCCTAATCGTTACGTCTAAAGAAGTGAGTCCCGCCTTCTTCGTCTGTCGACGAATACGGCGGATGAGAAGTGAGTGATGAGTCAGGTAATCATAAGAATTTAGTCTAATAAGGATCAGAACAGAATTTCTCTGGACTATTGATCATTGAAATTAACATTTTCCTCACCTCATCATACTCATCCATCAGTTCTTTATGTGTTTCCTTAGTAATATATTTACAATCCCTTGAATAATCGAGCCATCCTTCAGTTTCCATTTCTTCACCTAACGAATCAGTCAGTTTATAAACAAAGGATCTGATATATTTCCTTTTAGCCCAGGCTTCTGGTATCTGTGCTGTTACAGATCTGGATGATTTTCTGATCTGATCCGTCAGTGAATATCGTTCTTCTTTAGGGAATGTTTTTGATATTTCAAATATTTTCATGGCCAGGGCATAAGCTTTCTGGTAAACAATCAAATCCCTGAAGCTCTTAATTACACTCATTTTGCTAACAACTCACTTCTTTTTTTTTCTTTTAACTCACTTCTCATTTCTCACACTCTCACCTCTTTTTTTTTTAACTCACTACTCACAACTCACAACTCACTTCTCATCTCTTTTTTTTCTTTTAACTCACCACTCACCTCTCACACTCTCACCTCTCATTAATACCGTATCTTTGCTAATGATTCATCATTTCTGATCACATGATCAAAAAAACGGGATTGCCATGCAAAATCGGGATTTATTTGTCGTGCATGTTTTGTTACGTTCGATTTGTATGACCGGATTATGGTTGATAATGATCCTGGTTTTGGTGATATTTTGGCCATTTTTCCATTTTTATTCCCATCAGGATCAGGAATGGAACGATGTAGAGACGTTGCATGCAACGTCTCTACGTTGGTATCATGATTTTCATTACGTTTATTCGAATGGTCAGATTTATTAATAATAATGATCCCATGCATATGATTCGGCATAACCACAAATTCATCCAACAACGCATATGGAAAATGTTTTGGTATCGTTTTCCAGTATTTTTCAGCAATTTCACCTATTTCTGACAAATTCATTTCCCCGATAATAATTTCACCGAAATAACATTCCCTGTTTTTTGTACAAATGGTAATGAAATATGGTGCATTCCATGCATAATCCCAATTCTTTAATCTTGCTGATTCAACACGATATTTATTTCGAAATTTGGTAGCCAAATTAGTACAAATTACATCTTAACCTTCCATGCCCCACTTGTCCGCCGTAGCTTTCTTGTCCGCCGACTTCGTCGGACGAAGTCCGAAGATTTATCGAAGGTGGAAGCGGAGGAGGGCAACCAGCAACCAGAAACATTTTCTCACCAATCACCCAATCATTCATTCAGCCAATCATCATTCCTTTGCTCCATGCTCCATGCCATCTGCTCACACACTTACTTCAAAACAAAACTCAACACCAAAATCAACGTCGTAACACTAGTCAAAAACAGGCTTATCG
>CAYZVJ010000238.1:0-2138 GCA_964481765.1 uncultured Rikenellaceae bacterium
GCCATCCACAAGATTATCAATGTATACATAATTACCTGTTTTCTTTCCGTTCCCGGGTATGATTCTCCATTTACCCAGGGCATACTGCTGCATCAGTTTTGTTGCCGAGTTGCTCTGGTTGAGTGGACCGGGTCCGAAAACGCGGGTCGGATAAACCGTAACAATGAATAATCCCTCCTTTACATACTCCCGGGTGATCTGATCAGCCACCCATTTTGTTCTCTCATACCCGGTAAAAAACCGGGTTTTTCTGACCATCGATTCATCAACCGGACCATTGACAGAGGGTTCCAGGACTCCGGCTGTTGAGGCTACCACTACTTTCTTAACGTTCATCTCCCTGGCTGCATCAAGGACAATCCTTGTTCCTTCGACATTAAACTTCTGAAAAACAGTGGGATCTTTTGACCATACTTTCGTGCAGGCTGCCAGATGAAAAACATGATCACACCCCTTCATGGCTTTCCTTACGCTATCGCCATCGGTAATATCTCCTGAAAAAAAGGAAATTTTTTTCTGCCTGAACATACCGGCTTTACCGGGATCTCTTGAAAGGACATGTACGGTATGACCAAGAGATGACAATTTTTCGGTCAGGCTGAAACCAATGAATCCGGTTGCACCGGTTACCAGGATATTCATGTTTACAAAATAAAGAAACCTTGCTGATGATCTGTAAAGAAACGTATCAAAAAGAAACCTGTAAAGGTAAAGGTTAAAAATAAAATGTATTTTTGTCATCTTAAAATTCTTACATAACAATGGGTGGTGATAACATGAAAAAGGCGATGATTGGGGATTTAAATCAGCAGTTGAAGGATGCTGAACCGCAGGAGGTGCTTCGTTATTTACTATCGGAATTCGGGAAAAAGGTGGTTTTTGCCACGAGCCTGGGGGCTGAGGACCAGGTGCTGATCCACATGATCAGCGAAATCGATCCGTCGATACCGGTTTTTACCCTGGATACGGGCAGGATCTTCCCGGAAACGTATGACCTGCTGGAGAGAACGGAGAATAAATACGATATACGCATAAGGATTTTTTTCCCGGACAGGGACCGGGTTGAGGAGATGGTGAATGAAAAAGGGATAAACCTCTTTTATCGAAGCATAGAGAACAGGGAGCTTTGCTGCCAGATCCGGAAAAATGATCCGTTAAAGAGAGCATTGAAGGACTACGATGTCTGGGTTTGCGGGCTAAGAAGGGAACAGTCAAGACACCGGTCAGTGAATGAACTGGTTGAATGGGACGACCGGCATCAGATGATTAAAGTGAATCCTCTGATAAACTGGACATCAGACCAGGTATGGGGGTTTATTAAAAGCCATACAATCCCTTACAATGTTTTACACGATAAGGGATACCCGAGCATTGGTTGTCAGCCATGTACGCGGGCAGTGATTCCCGGTGAAGATTTCCGGTCGGGTCGCTGGTGGTGGGAGAAGTCGGACCATAAGGAGTGCGGCATCCACCGGAAACCGGAAAAGAAATAACGTTACAGCGAGATACTGCACCTGTAGCAGGATCATTCAAAGAAGAATTCACTGTGACCGGGTAGCCCCATTCGCTCGAGTGCCTGGTCATCCGTAAAGATAAAGTACCGGATCAGTCCGGTGGAGCATAATACCCCGTCGGAATCATAAATGTGTGTTTCAATGTCTGCGATCCGGCGATTTATCTCAATCAATTTCCCGGTAACTTTGACTTTGCCTTTACTGACAAGCAACGGTTTCCTGAAACGGATCTCCATGGAGGAGGTAAATCCTCCGCACTTACCCAGAACGAAAACAACCCAGCTTGCCAGTTCATCCATCAGGGTGGATTGAATTCCGCCGTGAACCACGCCCGGATAGCCCTGCATGTTTTCATCCGGATCCCAGTAGCAAACCAGGGTATTGTCCTCTTGAAAAAACTCAAGCTTAAGCCCAACCGGATTGCTGGGGCTGCATCCGAAGCATTTATTCACTGCCGGGTCAAACGGATTACGAATTTTTTTCATACTCTTTTTCACGAAGGGAAGAGAGGATCTTTGAAAGAATGGTCATGGCATTTTCAGAACCGATCTTGCCCAGGAAATCAAATATATTCTGTTCTACCGTTTCCCTGCTCGATTCTTTTATCAATTTTTCCAGCTCTTT
>CAYZVJ010000239.1:0-2067 GCA_964481765.1 uncultured Rikenellaceae bacterium
CACCTCCCTGGAAGGGAACTTCTACTTCAGGAAGTGAAATTGGTTTATGGTTTTCGGTTTACAGTTCTCAGTTAAAAAAAGTTACGCCTGCCTGACGCCAGCCTGCCGGACTGGCAGGGTTTACCTGCCGCTTGCCTGCCGGCAGGCAGGGAGGCATGGCAGTCAGGAGTGACACATAACACGTAACAAGCAAAAGAGCAGTGCATTACGGTCCATGTTATGCTTTCCCGTTAAGCAGCATATCAGTTGGACCGCTTTTTGGGGGGCTGTAAATCCCGGGCATCTACCAACGTTTTGCTCCCAGGGAGCAGAAAAATGAATACAGTAAGCCTTACCCATATCCCGTAACTTGTAACATTTCCCAATTGACTCACAACTCATAACTCACTACTTTTATTCTCTCAGTCCCTCTGGCTCTTCATCCCTCCATCTCCCCTCTCACCTCTCTCTTCTCATCTCTTCTCTTTTACCGAGGACCCAGCAACTACTCATTCATCATTCATAACTAATCATTCTCATCACTCATCAATTCACCTCTCTTCGTCTCTCAGTCACTTCGTCACTTCTTAAAACTTCTCACCAGCCAGGGCAGCCGGTTCTGTTTTATGCCGGAAAAGAGGAGCTCCCGGGCGCCAAATCCTGCATAAAACCTTGCCAGGCTCTCCCTGTTTGACCCCATGAAATCGAGCAGACTCTCCTCCCCTGCATGATCCCGGATGAACCGGTCGATCAACAGGAACATGGCGCCATTCTCCCGGCTTTCCGGAATGTTTCCCGAGAACAGGAAAACATAACGACCATTTGAATGGATGAAATAGGCTCCTGCACAAATCGATCCTTCGGCACTTTCTGCAATGTATGTTTTTCCTGTTTCCCGTTTTATGCCCTCCATCATGATGGATTTGAGACGGGAATAATGATAAGACTTAATCTTCGGATAGAATCTCCCCTGGTTTGACCGGAACATTGCAATCAGATCATCCAGCCTGTTTTCACGAATGACTGAAACATTATGATCAGCTGCCTTTTTAATATTCCTTTCTGTATTATCCGAATAACTGCGAAACAATTCTTCGTAACCACCGGTTAGTTCCAGTTCATGTGTTTTACTACTGAATACCTGAAACTGGCCTGGGGTTACATCATTGGATGAATTCAGACAAATATCGATCAATCGATAGGTTTCCGGAATGGCGGCAAGAAACGCATTGATTTTATCCCGGTCAGGGAGTGCTTTGGAGAAAACCCCCAGCTGTTGTGAAAAAAAGGGCTGATACAGGTAGGATATGCCGAACTTTCTTCCCCAGGTAAGCGGGAGTACAACCTGATAATCATCTTCGACCAATCCATTCCAGCCCGGACAAATCAGGTCCAGGAACCAGGAATAGGCATATATCAGGCCGTATGGTGATCCGGCGATGCAGCTGTCCCATTTCTGTTTATCGATCTGCTGATGAGAAATGAATGCGATCATTTCGGTTCTCAGTTTCCGGTTTTCGGTTTCCGTATAAAAAGTGACAAGTGACGGGTAACGAGTAACAAGTAAAATGGTTGTGAATTTCAATTCTCTTCACAATTTGGAACCTTTTGAATCTTGCTGAAACAATTTGAAGTTTTCAGTCCCTCCGGGACGAATATTTCTTGCTACTTCTTTATGCAGCCATTAAAATGACTGCCTATTACCTTACAGTCTACCATAGGTATGGCTATGCCACCTACGGGACGTTTCACAGATTAGTGACAATCCCAATCTACCATTAACATTTGACAAATAACAATGAACTGTTGATTCTATCTTATCAAATATTAACTAATTTTTCCTTCCACATTCAACATTCCTTGTTCGATATTCGATATTTAAATTGAACTGTTCCTCGGTTCTTGGTCCTCGGTCTCTTCGTCTCAAAGTGTTCCCCTCTCTCAGATCTCCCTCTTATCAACTTACCAACTTATAAACTAATAACTTTCCCCTCTGCCTACTGCCTACTCCTTCATCCTTTGCCGAAGGCACTCCTATGGCGCATCCTTCATCCTTCATCCTTCATCCTTCATCCTTCATCCTTCATC
>CAYZVJ010000240.1:0-2060 GCA_964481765.1 uncultured Rikenellaceae bacterium
TTTTCTCTTGCTTCCCTCACCGGTCCGAACTGTTTCTCCTGCCAGTCTATCTCTTCCAGTCCAAGCAACCGGTCCACAATATAATTCCGGACCACACCCGTGATTGCAGCGCCATCAAAATTGGTCAGCACAACAACGCCTATGCCATCCCCCGGGTAGAGACTCACGTCTGAGATGAAGCCGTCAATCCCTCCACCGTGCTCGCACCGGTAATGTCCCCGGTATGAGGTGATAACCCATCCAAATCCGTAGCTTGAGAAGAAAACCTCATCAGACATGGTTTGGGAAGAGACCATTTGCGGGGCATGTGCCTGTTTCAAAAAGTTTTCCGAGACGATTTGTTTGCCGTTGAATTTTCCATGATTCATGTGCATGATTATCCAGTTGCTCATTTCGAGAACATTGGAATTTATGCTTCCTGCCGGGCCAATGGCATCGATATTCCGGAATGGTATCCGTGTTATCTTCTCATCCCTTTTCGAATAGGGATAGGAGAAATTATCTGTTTTCTGCATATCGTTCACGGAGAAGTTCGATTTATTCATCTCCAGCGGCGTGAAGATCTTCTCCTTAATGTTTGTTTCCCATTTCATCCCGGTAACTTCCTCCACGAGAACACCGGCAGTCATGAACATCAGGTTCTGGTACTGGTAAGCAGACCTGAACCCTCTTGACGGTTCCAGGTACCGAAGTCTGTTAAACAGTTCATCGCGTGACAGGTCCTTACCATACCAGACGAAATCATGCCGTGGCAAACCCGATCGGTGGCACATCAGGTCGGTGGGGGTCATGTGGTTGGTAACGTAATCATCATACATTTTAAAGGTTGGAATGTATGTGATGACCGGTTCATCCAGATCCACTTTATCCTCATCCACAAGTTGCCCGACTGCAACGGCCGTAAACGCTTTTGTACAGGATCCGATGGCAAAGAGGGTTTCGCCTGTTACCGGCAACTTTTTCTCCACATCCCGGTATCCAAATCCTTTCACCCAGACAACAGCAGAATCTTTTACAACAGCCACTGCAAGTCCGGGAACCTCCCACTCCTGCATGGCGTTCTCAATGTATTTATCCACTCCACGGAGTGCTTTATCGACAGATGTTACCTGAGCCTGTGCTGCAGGAAACATAATCTGACAGATAATACCTGTTAACAGATAAACGAGAGTCTTTTTCATAATGGCATTGTATTATTTAAAAGTATTCATAATTAGTAGGTAATCCAAATCTTAAAAAGGACAATAGTATTATACTCAGTATCATGTTCATTTCGTAAAATCAAACTCACCGGTACATTTCCCGGACCAAAAATACTTTTTTCCCCGGGTCGGTTGAATCGATGCATTCCAGGAAGGTACGGGCGATTCTTTTGAATGCTTTGCCGTTCGGGTGCAGTTCATCTGCCCATTCGTGGTCCTCCAGGGCACCCCGGCTGTCAACATGGTATACCTGTTCTCTCCCCTTCCCTACCCCGATCAGCATTTCATTGAATTCATGGATCAGTGCAGCCACGACACTTCGCTGTTCCTCAGGATCGGTTATCCCTTTCAGCAACAAGGGATAGTAGAGCCATTTCCCGTTGCCCATCAGCAGGCGAATCGGAAAAACAAAGGGATTCCTGTTGCAGGAGGGAATGGCAAAGTCGTACCCCTGGGTTATGATCTTCATATCCGGGAATTTTCCTGACAGCTCGATCCCCCTGAAAACCAGGGAATACATAATGCGGAAAAGGTTGATCAATGCCGTAAAGTCCTTGTTTATGAACTTTCTCCCAACCACAATCCGCTTTGCCTGAGCATTTGTATACCCTTCCTTTACCAGTTCCCCGATCCGGTTTTTGTCCTCCGGTAACAGAGTAGAATTCACCTGTGAACGTTTGTGCACCAGTTTTGCCAGGCGTTGTTCACCGACAATATCATTTCCGCCTCCACTGATCAGGAATACTTCGGGCTGGTAGAGGCTCAACTCATCGATATATTCACCTTCATAGAGAATATTGGCGACCCAGTCTCCGCCAAATGCCAGGCTGTAAACCGGGTAAGGGGACAGTTTCAGCA
>CAYZVJ010000241.1:0-2002 GCA_964481765.1 uncultured Rikenellaceae bacterium
ACGATCAAATGGGAGGATGGGAAGGAGTATCCATTGATTAAACTGGAGATATCCAATACCTCACATCCCTTTTTTACCGGCAAAATGAAACTTGTCGATAGCGCAGGACGTGTCGATAAGTATATGAGCAGGTATAAATCACATATGGATAAAAAGAAGAAGTGAAACTTTTCCTGATTAAGAAAGGCTGTCTCAAACGGGGCAGCCTTTCTTAGTTATACGTTATGCCAAAGGCATCCCTATGTGATAAGTTATGCCATAGGCCCACCTGCCGTGTAACACTTCACAATTTCGGTAATAAAAATATTCTCTTTTAAAGATCCAGATTGATAGAGAAGCTTGTATTTAATAGCGGAATTTTGTTCGTACCTAGATACCCCGGCAGGGGTATAACATTGAATAACCACCGGTTGTAACCGGTGGTTAAGATGTACGAGGAGATAACAACCCTACAGGGGTTGAATATTCAAATGTAAGGCATTAATATTCAATCCCTTTTGGACTTCGGGAAAAGTAAATGGGTGCCGATCATATTCCCCTTTTTTTTTGATCAGGCAAAGTGTACCTTTACAGTAACTTTTGGCACGGCGATTGACAAATGGAGATAGGGTGTTTAAAACACCTGCTACTGACATATTGTCCGGTAATCCATTATTATTTGTTTAGAAAGAGCAGAAAATGAACGGGAAGATAGATATTAAGTTTAGAAACATGCTGACCCCGGAATCCCTGGAGGAGGAAGCTGATATTATTCCGTTAATTTCGGATGAAGAGGAAGATGAGTTGAATAAAGTGAAGATACCTGAACTTCTGCCCATCCTTCCATTAAAAAATACAGTCCTGTTTCCGGGAGTGGTAATCCCCATTACGGTTGGGAGAGACAAATCCCTTACTCTGGTGAAGGAGATCTATAAAAAAGACCGGGTCATTGGAGCTGTAGCACAAAAGGATGCCAAGATCGATGACCCACGGTTCGAGGATCTGAACATTATCGGTACGCTTGCACAAATTGTCAAGATCCTGGAGATGCCCGATGGATCAGTATCGGTTATCATTCAGGGAAAGCGGAAATTTAAGGTGGAAGAGCTGGTAAAAAAAGATCCCTATTTTATTGCTCGTGTCTCTCCGGTGGAGGATCAAAAACCCATTGAACATACCCGGGAATTCAATGCCATCATCGGTTCGCTAAAAGATTTGGCACTGAGGATCATTAAGTTATCTCCCAACATTCCACAGGAAGCTTCCTTTGCCATCAAAAATATCGAAAATACAACCTTTTTGATCAACTTCATCGGTTCCAATACGGATGTTAATGTCCAGGAGAAACAAAAATTGCTTGAGACGGATGACTTGAAGGAGCGAGGGATCCTTCTTCTGGAGTACCTCACCCGTGAAGTGCAGATGCTTGAGCTTAAAAATGATATTCAGACCAAGGTTAAAACGGATCTGGATCAGCAACAACGTGAATTCCTGTTGCATCAACAGATGAAAACCATACAGGATGAACTTGGAGGAAGTCCGCTGGAACAGGAGATGGAGGAGTTTAAGAAACTGGCTCAGGAAAAGAAATGGGGCAAAGAAGTGGCAAAAACCTTCGAAAAGGAATTGAGTAAATTGCATCGCCTTAATCCTGCAGCCGGCGAATATGCGGTTCAGTTGAACTATATACAGGTACTGCTGGATCTTCCATGGGGGGAATATACAGAGGATAATTTCGATCTGGAAAGGGCGCAGAAAATATTGGATGAAGATCACTTCGGCCTTGAAAAGGTGAAGGATCGAATCCTTGAACACCTTGCCGTCCTGAAACTGAAAGGAGATCTTAAATCGCCCATCTTATGCCTGTACGGGCCTCCCGGTGTCGGGAAAACGTCCCTTGGAAAATCCATAGCCAAAGCCCTGAACAGAAAATACGTCAGGATGTCGTTGGGAGGATTGCATGATGAAGCAGAGATCAGGGGACACAGGAAAACCTACATCGGGGCAATGCCCGGCAGAATAC
>CAYZVJ010000242.1:0-1986 GCA_964481765.1 uncultured Rikenellaceae bacterium
GATCTTCCCTGAAGGGATTTGATTTCCTCGATAAATGGGGCGAGATCGGGATCTACCTGCAATTGGAACTGAAACTTATTTTCAGGAATAAACGACTGAAGCAGGCGATCCCTGGATCACTGGCAATGCTTCTTCTTGGATTTGTTATCTATGGATACGAAGAATATCAGAACATGTTATTCTTTCTGATTTATATGGGAATTCTCTTCATTGGCATGTTTATGGTCTATTATGGACAGTTTGTCCTTGCCTGGGAAAGCCATTATTTCGATAAGATACTGACTGAAAAAATCGATCTTTTACTGTACATTAAAGCAAAATACCGGATCATTCAGATATCCTGTCTGGTTTTTTATCTTTTGCTGTTACCCTTTTCCTTGTTTGGTGAAATAATATTCTATGTGAATAGTGCAGTATTCTTGTTTAACATCGGAATCAATGCACTCTACCTCCTCTGGACCGGTACGTCCAACCGGGAGAGAATTGACCTGAGTGCCAGTTATTTTACCTGGCAGGGTAAAAAGGGCAGGCAGATTGGTATTGTTTTTATGCTGATCATATTTCCCTTGCTTGTATACCTGCCGGTCAAATTTATTGTGAATGAGTATGCCGGAATTATAGCTATTGGTATTGCGGGTCTGATTGGATTACTGTTCAGTCGAACCTTGCTGGAAAAGATCACAAAAAAAATGGTCCGGTATAAATATGAAATGGCCGAAGGGTTCAGGCAGTTAAGTTAATAGTTGATAAGTTAAAAGTTTATAAGTCAATATATTAGTAAGTGTTTTATAAAAACAGGGATGTTTAAACTCTAACCGGAAACTGAAAACCATATAGATTATGATAGAAGTTAACAATTTAGTAAAGTCCTATAACGGAAGGGTTGTACTGGATATTCCGGAGCTGACCATCGCAAAAGGAGAATGTTTTGGTCTGGTTGGAAACAACGGGGCAGGCAAGACCACATTTTTCAGACTGGTCCTTGATCTGATCCTTGCAGATCGTGGAGTGGTAAAGTCGAAAGGTTTGAATGTCAGGGAATCGGAGGAGTGGAAATCCTATACAGGATCCTTTCTTGATGAAGGTTTTCTGATCGGATTCCTGACACCCGCTGAATACTTTGAGTTTCTCGGGAAAGTAAAAAACAAAACCAAGCCGGAAGTTTACATGGAACTCGAAAAGTTTAACGGATTATTAAATGGAGAAGAGGTGGATGCAAAAAAATACATCCGGAAATTATCCAGGGGAAACCAGAACAAAGTCGGTATTATGGCCGCCCTTTTTACGCGTCCGGATGTATTAGTCCTGGATGAACCCTTTGCAAACCTCGATCCAACCAGCGTAAGCCGGTTGATAAAAATACTGAATGGAATTAAAAAGGAATGGAATCCCACCATGCTGATCTCCAGCCACAACCTGAACCACATTACTGAAGTGTGCGAGCGTATTGATATCCTTGAAGAGGGCAAGATCATCCGGGATATTAAAGATAATCCGAATGCGCTGCGTGACCTGGAAGACTATTTCGCGGATTGATGACAAGGCGATTGCCATACGATAGTAGTGAATTAGTAATTCAATGGCCATTAAATAGCTATTTTCCAATGAGAAACCTTACTAACCCAATAACTCACTAACCTAATAACTTAATTCACCTTTTCAACTCTGTACCATCCTGCCGGCCGGCAGGGAACTCTGTACCCAGAACTCCCTTTCATAATTCCTCTATTTTTTCTTTATTTTTAAAATATCTTCTCTGCACATTCGTCTACACAAGTAACGAGGGATGGTTTAAAAACAAAATGATGGAAAAACATAATTCAAACACCCATTTTATGCTGATGGCTTTCGGCTTTATTTTTCGTGATCTGTTCAAACCAAGAGAATTGGTATTGAAAGAAACAGGAATTAAAGCAGGATACCGTGTCCTTGATTACGGGTGTGGTCCCGGAGGCTATATTTTACCACTTTCAGAAATGGTGGGAA
>CAYZVJ010000243.1:0-1927 GCA_964481765.1 uncultured Rikenellaceae bacterium
GCAAATATACCTGTTGAAATGAATTACTGAAAAAGAATCGCAAAAAAGTTAAAAACGCAGTGATAGACAACTCAATCCCCCATCCATCTTTTGAAATTCGGACATCTCCAGCTCGATCAGTGTACATCCCTTATGAAGCAGTTTTTCCCTTGTTTCCGGAAAGCCTTCCGGCACTATCAGGTAACCGTTGATCAGGATACAATTCGCTGCATAACTCTCCATGGGAGGGACCAAAATCTTGTCATAGTTATCAAACGCTTTCATTGCGGCAATTTCCTGACGAACCAGCAGCCTGTTTTCTCCAATGTAATTGACCCCGGATTTCAAGTGGAGCATATTTCCCACAGTTATGGTCGATGAGGTAAAGCCATGTTTTGAAAAGATCGATCTCAACTGATCGGCACCTTCCGGATCAGTCCTGCCTGATATCCCAATGAAGAAATGGTTGTCAATCTGAAGAATGTCCCCTCCATCTACATGTCCGGGGGGTAAAATTTTTTCTATTTTACGGAAATCCTTCAATACCTGTTCAATCTCTTCTTCTTCTCCTGCCCTTCTTTTATCGCCCGGACGGGTTATGACTGCCATCGATTGAGTTACAATAGCTGTGTCCTCAACAAAAGTGGAATCGGGATATTGAAGGTTCGGTTCCAGAATCATCAGGTCAAGCCCACATTTCCTGAGCGCTTCACAATAGGATGAATGTTGCTTTTGCGCCCTGGTGTAATCCGGAGGTCCCAAACCGGAGGTGGTGATTCCCTGATCAAAGTTACGTCCCGGAACCCTTACTATCGCTTTTGTAAACATTCAATTCAACATTTTTTTGATATAAAAATAGGTTTCTTCCTTCTCTGTATCGTCATAAGTATAGATCTCTTTGCTACTTTGCGCCACGATAAAACCGGTGATCGCGAAATCTCCAATGCACATCGTTGTGTGCACAAAAAGAGAGGCGATGAAACTCCAGGAAAGGGGATAGCCTGTGGAAAAGATCAATAGAATGAGAACAACACTGATGCCGATAAACGGGGTGAAAGCGACCACCATGAAAGGCCTCCTGCCCATTACGTATTTGTCAGCCGTGACGTAGAACAGGAAGCTGTCCGGTTTAACCCCAAATTTTATAACGGGTGCTCCCGCCAGTTTGTATACCACTGCATGGGTAAGTTCATGAACCGGAATTAAAATGACGGGCCATAAAATGAATCCAAAGAAACAGTGCACCATGATTTTTACCCAACCCCACTGACCCGGTAACAGCCTGCAAAAAAAGGTCCAAACCATCCATGCAAAGGAACATAAGGCAACTGTATAAAAAATCACAATTGCAGGATTGCGATTCCTCATCTGCCGGAATACAAACGGGATCATATCCTCCAGCGAGAGAATGTGCAACAGTATGAATTTATTCTCATTCTGTAGTTCCCTGACAGTGTATTTCATACCTTATCCATTTTGTCTCCCCGGATTAAATATACCTAAAAGATAGATGAAAATCGTTCAAAAATGAATTTCACCGGCATTTATCCAAACCCACCCCTTTTCTACTTCACCTAAATGGATTTACTTTGCATCTGGTACAATTCTTGAAATGGTCATTCGTTAACTGAATGATGAGCTGGAAACTTTACATATTGACCGGACTGTTTTTTACCGTTCAAATCTTGTCTGCACAGGAGAAGGGCAAAAAGATATTGGATACCCTGACACTTAAAGATTTCGAGATCGTAACCAGTACCCTCATCGATGGGGATACAATTCCCCATCGAACCATTGAGGAGGTGATTGTTTACCCCCGTCCAAAGTTTAACAACCGCAGGCAAATGAGAAGATACAGCCGGTTGATCATAAATATTAAGAAAGTCTATCCCTATGCAAAACTGGCAAAAGAGAAGCTTCTGGAAATGGACCGCCACATTGCAACCCT
>CAYZVJ010000244.1:0-1914 GCA_964481765.1 uncultured Rikenellaceae bacterium
AAGATGAGTTGCTTTCCAAATCCTTTCCGGAATACCCTGACAGTCTCTTTTGAATTAAATCAACCGGCACACCTGGAGTTTCAGATTTATGATATCCTTGGGAAGAAGCAGATGGTCCCTTATTCATCGTTCCATTCTATGGGGAAAATACAGGTTAATTTGGACCTGAACCGGTTGTCTCCCGGTACCTATATTATCAGGTCAGTAATCACAGGATCAGTAATGGACCAGAAAATTATCAAAAAGCTATAGCATGGTACGATATTTTGCCCTTGTTTCTCTGTTTTCCTGCATGGCAGGTTTTCTCAACATCACGTTTTCTCAGACAAGCACACAGATACCTCCGGAAAAGCCAAAACTTATCATTCAGATCATTGCAGGCCAGATGAGGTATGATTATTTAAGCCGGTACTGGAATAAATTCGGGGAGGATGGATTCAGGAGACTCATTGATGAAGGCACCTTTTGCAAGAATGCCAATTTCCCCTACCTTTTTACCCAATCTGCACCGGGACATGCAACCATTGCTACCGGTACAACACCTGACCATCATGCCATTGTATCGGATCAATGGTACATCCGGCTAAAAGATGAAATGGTCGGGTGTACCGACGATCCGGACGTCGATCCGGTTGGAGGAAGCTTCGGGAATGGATTGCACTCACCCCTGTACCTGCTTTCAACGACAGTGGGTGATGAGCTCAGGCTCTCTACCAATTTCCGGTCTAAAGTATTCTCTGTAGCGCTGGACAAACAATCCTCAATCATGACCGGCGGACATGCCCCTAATGGTGCATTCTGGTACGACGATGAAACAGGAACATGGATGACCAGTTCTTTTTATATGGATTCATTGCCGGCATGGCTGAAGGAATTTAACGATAAAAAATTTCCCGACCTCTACCTGGATCGGACATGGAATACCCTCCTTCCGCTGGAACAATATACCGAAAGTACCAATGACACAACCCGTTATGAGAAAGGAATTAACGGCAGGTCCGTTTTCCCTTATGACTTGGAAAAACTCAGCAGGGAAGGAAGAAACAAAAAGAACTATGCGGTTTTGCTTACTACACCATTTGGAAATACCTTTACCAAGGACCTTGCAATTACCACCATAGTAGAGGAAGAACTGGGGCGGGATGATTATCCCGATCTGCTGAACATCACCTTTTCATCTGCCGATTACCTGGGTTTACAGTTTGGTCCCAACGCTGTTGAAATGGAAGATACCTACCTTCGGTTGGACCAGGATATAGCACACTTCCTCCGGTTTATTGATGAATATATAGGGAAAAAGAATGTGCTGATTGTATTGACAGCAGACCATGGCGTGGCAAGAATTCCACAATACCTCTCAGAATCAGGGATACCTTCAGGCTATTTTAAACAGAGGCAGGCAATGACACTCTTAAAGAGCTATCTCAATATTCTTTATGGAAATGGAGATTGGGTAAGTGCCTATACACAGCAACAGATCTATTTGAATCATACCCTCATTGAAGATTCAAACATTGACCTGGAGGAGATGCAGACCCGGGTTGCCCGTTTCATGATTCAGTTCACCGGTGTGGCAAACTCAATTACCGCTACAACACTCCAGACGACTCACTTCACGGAGGGTATCTTCTACAAGATACAGAATAGTTACCACCAGAAAAGATCGGGTGATGTTATTCTTAACCTTGAACCCGGATGGATTGAAGAGAATGGCAATTCAACCGGAAATAACTCCGCCTACCCGTATGATACCCATGTACCACTGATCTGGTACGGATGGAAAATAAGTCGTAGTACACTCCTAAGACCCGTGTCCATGATCGATATTGCCCCTACCTTATCCTTCTTTCTCGATATCTCATGGCCAACAGCAAGTACCGGCAAAACAATCCTCGAACTGATCCGCTGATGGTT
>CAYZVJ010000245.1:0-1910 GCA_964481765.1 uncultured Rikenellaceae bacterium
ATTCGTATTTATCATATGAAGAAAAAGAAAAAATTCCCCAGGCCAACAGAGGCAGAGTTGGAGATCCTTCAGGTTTTGTGGGAGTATGGTCCTTCCACAGTCCGGTTTGTGAATGAAAAATTGAACAGGAAAAAGCGGGTGGGGTATACCACCACGTTAAAAATTATGCAGATCATGACGGAAAAGAACCTGGTACTGCGTGATGAAGCAAGCCGTTCTCACGTATACAGTGTTCTGGTGGATAAGGAGGAGACCCAAAATCTGTTGCTTGAGAAATTTCTGACCACGGCATTTGGCGGTTCTGCAATGAAGCTTGTCATGCAGGCGCTGGGTAATCACAAGACATCAAAGGATGAACTGGAACAAATAAAAAAATTAATCAATACATTGGAAGGAGGCGAAAAATATGAACTTCATTCATGAATTCCTATCAGAAAAGGTACTTCAGGCCCTTGGCTGGACCTTTATCCATTCTTTATGGCAGGGGGCAGTCATTGCCCTGATCCTGGGTTTCATGCTTCCCGGATTGAAAAAGCGGGCAGCTAACGTTCGCTATGCTCTGGCTGTTGGTTCACTTGCAGCTCTTTTTGCACTTTCTGCAACAACCTTCGTGCGGTATTACACGAATTCACCGGTTAGCGACAATTCAGTGGTGGCAATTACTGCTCCGGTAAACGATGAAGAATCATCGTTTGCAAACGGGTTGGATACAGCACCCTTGGAAGGAGCTTCGTCGGAAGCTTCCGGAATAGAAGGAATCATCAAAGAATTCGCCGGTTATTTCACCCACCATTTCCCGATGGTTGTTACGCTCTGGTTCCTGGGCATGATCCTTTTTCTGGTCAAGATGCTGGGTGGACTTATCTATTCGGAACGGATCAAGTTTGTCGGTATTACACCATTTCCTAAATCCTGGAACAAAAATATTTCGGAATTGAAAGCGAAGATGAACATTAACCGGCCGGTTAAACTGGTCCAGTCCTGCCTTGCCCGGGTTCCCATGGTCATTGGTTATATCAAACCGGTTGTATTGATACCACTTGGCGCACTCTCCGGGATTCCCAGGGATCAGATGGAAGCCATCATTGCGCATGAACTGGCTCACATTCGCCGGAACGATTTTCTGGTTAACATTTTTCAATCCATTATTGAATCCATTTTCTTCTATCACCCGGCCGTTTGGTGGATTTCCGGAACGATCAGGAAAGAGCGGGAACATTGCTGTGATGATCTTGCGGTATCGGTTTGTGAAGAATCGGTTGTGTATGCCAAGGCTCTTGCAAATCTTCAGGAAAGATCCTATGCAACTCCTTTCTATGCAGTTGCCCTGGCAAAAAGAAGGTATTCACTCCTTTCACGCATCAAACGACTGAACCGGAAACCGGTTCCTAATGCCAATCCTGCCGAAAAATGGATCACGCTTGCGGTAATGATCCTGATCATTGCCTTCCTGTCCGTTTCTTTCAAGATCACAGGTTCTAACAGCGCTTCAGCTGCTGTTAATCCGTTACAGGAAATGACTTTCGGGTTCGGTTTGACACATGCAGATGATATGCCGCAATCTCCTCTGACAGCGCTTCAGGATACCCTGAAGAAACAAGGCACCAGCACGATCAATACTCGTTTTTTCGATGTTTCTGATCAGAAGGAGAAAGAGGTAAAAATGGTTTTGGAGGGAGGAATGGTAACAGAATTATATATTGACGGTGAGAAGGTTCCGGAGGAGGAGATGGATCAATACCAGGAACTGATCGACAATACCCTGGCTGAGTTAAAGGAAGCTGAAGCTGAACTGGAAAAAGCTGAAGAAGAACTGAAGGAAGCTGAACGATCATTGAAAGAAATCGATTCTGAGCGGATAGATCAGGAGCTTGAAACGGCAAGGGAGGAGTTAGAGAGAGCAATGCAGG
>CAYZVJ010000246.1:0-1865 GCA_964481765.1 uncultured Rikenellaceae bacterium
ATTCACTATAACCTGATCGTTAAAATCCTGAATGACCGGTTTGGAATACAGGTGAGGGGGGGATGTGTATGTGCCGGAACCTATGGCCACTACCTGCTGGAGGTGAGCTATAACAAGTCAATGGAAATAACCGAAAAGATAATGCATGGAGACCTTTCGGAAAAACCGGGATGGGTCAGGTGGTCTCTGCATCCCACCACAAGGGATGAAGAAGTGAAATCCTTCATCGAAGCCCTCAAACAGATCGTTCAACATATCGGAGAGTGGAAAAAGGAGTATATTTACAATAGCAAAACCAACGAATTTGTGCACCAAAACTACCGTGGAGAGATAAAGGACGAAATCAAAGAATGGTTTTCATTGGAATAATTTGCGATCTATAAAAAACGGCTATGGAAATTTGTGAAGTAAGGAGCAAAAAAGGGAAACGGCAATTCTTCGATGTTGCCAGACAACTTTATCGTGATGATGCCGTCTGGGTGTGTCCCCTGGATTCACAGATTGAAAGCATTTTCGACCCCGAAAAAAACTCCTCCTTTAAAAATGGTGATGCCAGACGGTGGGTTCTGAAGGATGATGCCGGTGAATTGATCGGCCGGATTGCCGGATTTTACAACCGCGACCGGATGGGAGTAAACAAGCAACCTACGGGTGGTGTCGGTTTCTTTGAATGCATCAACAACCAGGATGCGGCAAACCTGCTCTTCGATACGGCGCACAACTGGCTCAGGGAATGCGGTATGAAAGTGGTGGATGGACCGGTAAACTTTGGCACCAATGACAGCTTCTGGGGATTGCTGGTTGATGGTTTTACACACCCGGGATTTGGAATGCCCTATAACAAACCCTATTTTCAGAAGCTGTTCGAAACCTATGGCTTTCGCGACTATTTTGATCAGTTGAGTTACCACATCGACATCTCGGTAGTGAAAGAATTCCCGGAACGATTTGAGAAGATCGTGGAATGGGTTTCCAGGAAAGGGGAATATGAATTCAGGCATTTTACGTTCAAAGAGGCAGACCGGTTTGTAAACGATGTGGTGGATGCCTACAATACAACCTGGGCATCCTTTAAAGAAGATTATATCCCCCTGGATCCGGATGACTGGAAAGAATCGCTTAGAAAAACCAAACCCTTTATGGATGAGGAGTTGATCTGGTTTGCTTACCATCACAATAAACCCGTAGCATTTTTTATCATTCTCCCTGACCTGAACCAGATACTGAAACACATGAACGGTAAAATGACCCCCTGGAACATCATTAAATTCATGTACTATACAAGAAAACATGAAATAAACCGCATGAGAGCCATGGTGGCCGGTGTCCTTCCAAAATACCAGAACCGCGGATTGGAGTCAGTGATCTTTAAACGCCTCTTCGAGGTTTTTCAGAAAAAACCGTATTACAAAGAAATTGAACTTTCCTGGGTGGGCGATTTTAATCCCAAGATGCGGGCAATCTATGAAGCTATTGGCGGCAAACCGGCGAAAAGACACATTACCTACCGCTATATGCTGGATCCTAAGGTTCCGTTTAAACGGTATGTGGATGAAATTATTGAAGTCAGGGGTCAATTGTAAATGCTCCCGGTTCCGGATATCCCGATAAGAATAAAAAAATCATTTTGGATATTATAAAACAATATGTATTTTTGCACTCCGTAATTCCAGACTTGCTGAAAGAAAGATTTTTAAAGAATAGTGAAATGAAAAAAGGAATGCATCCGGAAAATTACAGATTTGTTGTTTTTAAGGATATGTCGAATGGGTTTTCATTCTTAACCAAGTCGACTGCAGCTTCCAAAGAGACGATCAAATGGGAGGATGGGAAGGAGTATCCATTGATTAAACTGGAGATATCCA
>CAYZVJ010000247.1:0-1863 GCA_964481765.1 uncultured Rikenellaceae bacterium
GGCAGAAATTTCGGGACCAACTGAACCCTGCCTGCCGGCAGGCAGGTACGCCACCATATGTGAATGATCAATAAGTTGCTATACGCTGCAAAGAACCACCTGACCGCGGGCCAGCTCGGCATTCTCCCGAAGGGATGCCTTCGGCATAATCCCGAAAAACTTCATCCGCCTTTGGCGGATGGATTAGTTTTTCGAGGATCCTCGAAATTTTACGCCATCAAAGATGGCAGAAATTTCGGGACCAACTGAACCCTGCCTGCCGGCAGGCAGGTACGCCACCGGTAAAGCCCTGCAAAAGTAACAATTTTTTACATATCCAATATTGATTGATCTCCTTTTTTCTCTCTTTTCACCGGAAAGGCACCCGGGGGCAGTTTTTAAAAGAAACTGAAATTTACACTGCCATACTGCCTGTGCTCTCTTAATGATGTATGTCCTGCAAAGCTGATGGATCGCGGATGCTCCAGGATGAACACCCCCCCGGGTTTCAGAAGCTCCTGCTCCAGAACCAGGTCGGGAAGCTCGCCTAACCAGCCCAGGTCGTATGGTGGATCGGCAAAGATGATATCGTATTTTGTCCGGCAGGTCGAAAGGTAACTTCTTACATTCGCCTGGGTTGCCCGTATCTGATCAAATCCCAATTCTGCGATTGTTTTAATAATGAATGCAAAATTTTTAAAGTCATTCTCTACCAGGTGAACCACGGGACAATCACGGGAGGCAAATTCATAACTGATGCTTCCTGTTCCCGAAAAGAGATCCAAAACCGCAATGTTTTCAATATCATACCGGTTGATGAGGATGTTAAACAGGCTCTCCTTGGCAAGATCTGTGGTTGGCCTGGCTTTGAAATTCTTTGGAGGATGAATGATCTTTCCCCTGTATTTTCCACTGATTATTCGCAAGGGTAAAGGTTTAACAAGTTCAGGTATGTATGTGATGGAATTTCGTTAAAGGTATAGCTATAGGTGAATTGTGTATTGAGTGGATGAAACCGGATGTTCCGGATGTATTTTTTGAGGACCTCATATTGCTTCATGGTTTTTGTAATCCTTCCCGACAGGATGATTTCTGTATCTCCCGGATCAAGCTTTAGCTGTTCAAATACGTAGAGCGTAAAATAGAGCAGGTCGTTTTCGTCGTGAAAAGAGAAACAGTTATGGAGATTGAGCTTTTTGTCGTCGATCACGACGATATCAAATAACTTTTCCGAAACATTCAGATAGGCAATCCCCTGATCTTTTCTATTCCTCCTGTTCATGAAAATATTTTCGATCAACGGAACAGATTGATGAAAAATTTTCACAGAAGGAAGGTATTCCTGTACAACGGATGTCACATGTTCGGGTACTGCAAAAACAACATACGCCCCGGCATGCTTAAGGTGGTTAAAGAAAATCCCGTATTGGTTACCATTCGGGGAGTGGTTAAAGGAGAAATAGTCCTTAACATTCTCTTTATTGAACAGCGGTTCAGGAACAAGTGTCGATTGTCGGGTGGTGTAGATCATTTTTGATCCTTTGAATTCCTGCTTCAGGAATTCATCCTGTTCGAAAACGGCACGGATGTTTTTGCCCGGATCTTCCGCCAGGTGATCATAGGAGTAATGTCTCAGTGCAACGTATTTATTCCGTATTGTATCGAGTAAACAAAAAGAAAATCCATTCAGGTCAATCTGAATGGATAGGGAATACGATTTTGTTATATTGATATCTAATGTCTCGTCTAATAAGGAGAGATCATGCATCGACCGATTATGTTACTCCCAGTTTCCTGCATTGTTGGTGGACTCCTTAAGTGATCCCACTCGCAAGCCGGGGAAATTGGTGATTTTTACTCTTTCTGCATTATAATTGATGATTA
>CAYZVJ010000248.1:0-1844 GCA_964481765.1 uncultured Rikenellaceae bacterium
AGAGAAACCCAGTGAGGACAAATTGAGAATCTGGGAAGGATATATTTTTTCTCTGCAGAAACGCATTGATTCGTTAATTACCTTCTTCGAAGAAAATTATCCCGGGTATTATTCATTAAAATTTAATACAACGGTTACAAATCATAAGGAAATTGCTGCTTCCCTGAAACCGGGTGAAGCCATTCTTGAATACACTGTTTCTGATTCTTTGTTGATCTCCTTTCTGCACTCAAGGAAGCATTTTGTTGTACACCAGGTCTTTATCGATTCACTATTCCATCTCAACACACGGTTTATTCGGGAAATATTAACCAATCGTAATTTTTCGGAAGGGGTTAAAATGGATTACACCCAGTTTATCCATGCCTCACATGGACTATACAATAAATTGATCAGTCCTTTTGAGAAACTCATTAAAGGATACAGCCTGATCATCGTTCCCGACGAAACCCTGGCGTATATTCCTTTTGAAATTTTGGTAAGCCACCTGGTGGATTCGCAGGAACCGGATTACCAGGGATTGCCCTACCTGATCAAGAATCACGCTGTATCCTATTCCAATTCGGCAACGTTACTGGTAAACAGGGATACCAGGAAAAAAGTGTCAGATCTCAGGCTGCTCGCATTTGCACCAGACTACCCGGGGGATTCAGGTTCCAGTATGAATCCGACTTTTAGAAGACAATATCGCGATAACCTCTATCCAATACCCGGCATCTCAGAAGAAGTGGCTTTTATTCATGATCTTGTCGGAGGAGATGTTTTCCTGGCTGACCAGGCAACTGAATCAAATTTTAAAAGGAATTCGCCAAATTACGATATTTTACATCTCGCCATGCACACTGTTCTTGATGATATAAATCCGATGTATTCAAAACTGGTTTTTACTTGTTCATCTCAGGATGAGGAAGATGGACTCCTCAATACATTCGAAATCTATGGACTTACACTGAATGCAAGGATGGCTGTATTAAGCTCCTGCAACACAGGTGCAGGGAAAATGCAAAAAGGCGAAGGAGTCATGAGCCTGGCACGGGGATTTATCTATGCCGGCTGTCCAGGCATCATCATGACACTTTGGGAAGTTGAAGATAATTCCGGGGTAGCAATCATGAAGGAATTTTATACCTTCCTGAAAAGGGGATACTCAAAAGATGAAGCTTTACGAAAGGCAAAACTGAATTTCCTGGAGAAGGCAAATTTGGAAACCTCCCACCCCTATTTTTGGTCCGGTTATGTAAACATTGGGGATTCCAGTCCCGTTTTTAAATATACGGTAAAAACCATAACCGGTTTATTGCTGCTGCTCCTCCTGGCTCTTCTTGCCGGAGTGTATATCTATAAAAAAAGACTACGATGATTGGATGATCTGGTTGTATTTTGGATCGCTTTTTATCCCCTGTATCAACTTCTCCTTACACATGCTTTTTTTCTTTTTCGTATACGACTCACTGGTATATCCCATGATTTTCGTGATATCACGAATGGATACACTATCATAAAAAAGCATCAATACCCTTTGGCAATCCGGGTTCAATCGTCTCAAATGCTTCTGGTATAATCTATACTTTTCCTGCTCTAAGTCATCAAAATTAAGATCTGACTGAAGGTCCAGATACCCCTTTAGATCTTTCTGATCCATCTTTTCTGATTTTCTTTTCTCTAATTCTTTTAACCACAATAACCTGCATACTGAAAAAATATAGGCATGAAAACTGCAATCCAGGAGAAGCTTTTGAGAGGTGACTTTTTGATAGATTAAAACAAGCCCCTCCTGAAAAATATCTTTGGCATCCTGGCTGGATCCATTATTCTCCGTGATATAACTCCTTACAGAGGGATAA
>CAYZVJ010000249.1:0-1808 GCA_964481765.1 uncultured Rikenellaceae bacterium
AACTCTTTTGACAGGGCATTCACCTGTTCACGACCTTTTCCTTCGCCATACATGATAAAACTACCCTTAGGGTATTCAATTCCACCAAGCGATATGGCTTGATCCATTCGTTCAACCTTCATACCACGTTTAGCAGCAATAAAGGCTGCCTTATAACTACCGTTGTTGGATGCAGAGAAAACAGCAGCCCAGAAGTTTCCCGGATCACCCTGGGTCAGGGTATATTCCCCTTCGATTTTTTCGAGGAGTCCTTCAAACTTCTCGCTCCGCTCTTTCATTTCAAAGGAAGCAAGTCCCCGGTGCAGGGGCAGCGACCAGCTGGCAATATCATATGGCTTCACTACCTCACCACCAGGAGTATAGTGCCTTACAGGATATTCCTGTGGTTCAAGTACCTCTTTGATGAATGGGCGAAACGGTTGTGCGAGGGGGATGACAATATCACCCGTTTCAAAATTTTTTCCGGAGAGAGTGAACGATTGCTTTAACCTGTAGACTTCCACTCCATGTTCTTTCATCAGATCAACCAGGTTTACCAGCTCGAAAAGATCCTGTTGTTGTCCGGGAATCACATAATAAAATGGTGGTACCGATTCTCCTTTGGAAACCTCTCTGCGGCAAAGATCATTTTGGAATTTCAGTATCTCTTCCCTGTGAAGGGATGCTGTTTTCAGGATAGAGAAGGTGGATGTGATCTCGTACCGAACAATATCTCCCAAACGCCACCAGCCGCCTTCCCAGGGCATTGGCATGTTAATGCTCTTTTTATATTCCGACAACCCTTTACCACCCACACTCAGTTCGTTTGGTTCAACAAAGATTGGGGTAGCATCCTTGGCGCTTGCACATTCAGTAAGCATACCAATCACATTCTTCCACAGGCAGGTTTCGGTTGACCCGGGCCAGTACATATCAAAAATGGTGTGTTGCCCCACCCCGTCGAGGCCCTCATTCGTCATGTCCCTGATCATATTAGCACCAAAAACTGCCGTCCAGTTAAAAATCTCTGCATCAACATTTTCTGCAATGGGATCGTGTACCGGAGGCACAAAATAACGGATGCCGGTTGATCCCATCTGGTGCTTTTCAACCATCACCTGTGGAAACCATTCCAGGCTATATATCCTGGAGATTGCCCGGTTATCATCCTGTGTAAGAATGACAAAATCGCGGTTGTTATCATGTCCAACGTATTTATGATAGACCCTGGGCAGGGATGCGCCTTCATATTTTGTGCCCTTGTACTTCTTATAATTATTGACAATAAAATCCATTCCATCCGGATTATGATTGGGTACCATCATGTAAACAACCTGGTCCATCCACTGAACTATTTTCGGATCTTCAGAAGTAACCAGTTCATACGCGATCAGGGGGGCTGCCTGCGCAGGTCCAACTTCTCCGGAGTGCATGGAGAGGGTTCCCAGCACAAATACCTTCCCCTCTTCAATCATTCTTTTCTTCTCAGCCTCCGGGATAGAGGGATTAAGTGCCAGTTGACGATTTATCTCTCTGAGTTCATCAAGTTTTTCAATATTCCCGGCGGATGATATAAACGCAATATACATCGTCTTGCCCATGGGGGATTTACCGATCTCAACCATCTTGAGTTTCGGGCTTGCCTTGTCAAGAAGTTTCATATATCCGATCAATTCACTGTAATCAAACAACATCCGGTCGTCACCCGGAGTAAATCCAAAATGATCTTTGGGATGAATAACGGATTCATCGGACTGTCCTGTTACCGGTAAACAGGGCAATAGGGCAATCACAAGAAGGGTGATTGCAGTCTGTAATAGGTTTGTTTT
>CAYZVJ010000250.1:0-1765 GCA_964481765.1 uncultured Rikenellaceae bacterium
GATTTCATTCCTTCGCTGTTGTTGTTATAGATGAAGGTAATGTGTTTGGCTCGTTGTATTAACCGGTAGAAATAATAGGCGTAGATGGAATCCTGGTGTTCGAAAGTGGGTAATCCGAATCCTTTCCTGAGGTTATAGGGAACAAAAGAGCCGGTTGATTGTCCACGGGGCAGGATCCCTTCATTCAGTGAAAGAAGGATCAGGTTCTCAAAATCAAGGGTTCTGGTTTCAAGAATACCCATGATCTGCAACCCGGCAAGGGGTTCACCGGTGAATGGTATTTTCCTGTTTTTAACCAGCTTGTCGAGCAACTTAAGATAGGTTTCCAGATTCAATGTTACTTCCTCATCCGTTATTATATTTCCCAGCTGCTGGATCGCCAGGTAGAGGTGAAACATATACTCCTGGTGTAATGCAGGTTTTTCCTTCTCATCCTGATCTTCCGGATTGAGTTTATGGAAAAGATAGAGAAGAATCTCCATCAGGTATTTTGACATGTGTACCGGTGTATCCACTTTCCGGAAAATCATATTCAACAACTCATTGTGCTTGAAAATGGAAGCATCTACAAATATTTTATTCCCCCGTACAATCTCCCCAATCATTTCCCTGATCTCCGGAATATTCTGCCTGAGGATGTATTGATGACTGAGGATAGCAAGAACCGGTTTATGATAAAAGAAGATGGTCTTACCTGTATCGCCCTTTTTTCGTTTCTGAAGATCAATCAGGTGGATTACCAGGCTATAGAGTGGTGTATCTTTGATTGGATAACCCATTGTAACATTGATCTTTTCAATTTCGGGGGGGATTGAATAGAGTACGGGCATCAGGAGTTGTTCATCCGCAAGAATGATTGCCGTATTATGGTGTTCATGGTTCGCCATACCGGGTATTTGCTCCAGGATCCGGGGTATGAGTTTAGCCTGCGCCACATCCGAAGGAACAGCGATAACTTCCATCGTTTTATCTTTATCCTCAAGGTGTGAAAATGAGAAATCCATTTCAGCCTGAGGAAACCGTTTCATGTTCTTCCGGATAAAAAAACCGGCTTCGTGTTTACTATCGTGAAGATAAGAGTCGTCATAATCCCAGTAAAAGCTTGCCTTTCCCTCTCTCTGCAAAAACTCAAACAACCGTTCTTCACATGAGTTCAAGGCATTAAATCCCACCATGATATACGTGTCAAATTCAAGGTCGAATGGGGTATCTTGCAGTATCTTTTCTGCCACTTCGCGGTAAGCCATTCCCTCATACCCCCTTCTTTTATCCAGCAGGGCCGATCGTAACCCCGAATAGATCCTGTTCAGTATTGGCCATAACCGGATAAAACCGGTTTTGTGTTTTGTATCCTTTGTGGGATTCAGGTTCTTCCAGAAGGTTTTAATTGCCTCGATCTGGCTCTCAGACAGGTAGGAGAAGTGATCTTCAAGCTCTTTCAATGCTTCAAGATTGTGAAACAGGTCAGCTGCATTCACCAGGTATTTATCAAGATCGTCGAAATCATTCAGGAGCATTTCCCCCCAGTAGTAGAAATCGTCAAAACTTTCGGTTGATCTGGTCTCTTTTCTGAATACTTTATAGAGTTCAAATATCAGTTCGAGGTTTTCAGCAACCTGCAGATCCGACAGATCCTGCATCAATTCATTAATGGTTTTACATGCCGGTGACCAGATGGGTTTAGCAGTGATTTCGGACAGGTACTGACTGAAGAACAGACCGGCTCTCCGGCTCGGAAAGACCATACAAATCCTGTCAAGCTGTT
>CAYZVJ010000251.1:0-1757 GCA_964481765.1 uncultured Rikenellaceae bacterium
ACATCGATTCAGGAACCCTGATCGATACCTGGGCAACCGTCGGTTCATGTGCTCAAATCGGGAAAAACGTTCACCTGAGCGGCGGGGTCGGAATAGGAGGTGTACTGGAACCGATACAGGCAGCACCGGTGATCATCGAGGATGATTGCTTCATCGGCTCGAGATGTATCGTTGTTGAAGGGATCAGGGTGGAACGTGAATCTGTTCTTGGTGCTAATGTTGTCCTCACTCAATCAACAAAAATCATCGATGTAACCGGCGAAAAACCGGTTGAATATGCACGGTTTATTCCGGAAAGATCGGTCGTCATTCCCGGGTCGCGTACAAAAAAATTCAAGGCGGGAGAATTCCAGGTATCCTGTGCACTGATCATTGGCAAGAGAAAAGCTTCCACAGACCGTAAAACATCCCTCAACGATGCATTAAGAGAATATGGTGTTTCGTTTTAAAATAATCTTGATACAGCAGAAAACAGAATCCTTGAAGGGAAAAAGAGAGTCCTTGTCTATCTGAATGCGCAACTATCAGGAAGGTTGTATAAAAGGACATACACTTAGCAATTTATCCATATCAAATTCAATTTTCCGATCGTCAAAGTGCAACTGGTTTTCAAGATCTTTGAATAGAATCCTTTTGGTGGAAAAATCCAAGTTTTGAGGCTTCTGTATTTTATTTATGGATAAAAAATAGTCGTGAAATTTGAACTCCAATCCTTTTGGAGTTGATGAACTTAACCAGGCTGATGGAATTCCATACGCGTCAGCAAGGACTAATCCATGGAGGGACGAGGAAAGAATTTTTTCACACGAAAGGATATCAATTAAAGTTCCTTCAATTTCTTTCGTACTCGTGCTAATCTTTTTAATATCACTATCAAATGCTTTCTGGTTCCATTCTTCTTCCGGCCATCTTAATATAACTCCAACTTTATATCTTTTCTGTACACCAGGGTTAAATATCTCTGGAAATAATAATGCGGGATCTCCGTAAATCTCCGGACATTTTATACCATGGATACGCAGTAGATTCCGGGTTAAAGGCCCCCTGACTGCCAGGTACTGTGCTTCTTTACTTAAATCTCCTTTTTTCTCCGTGCCAAAAGCTCCTGATCCCCAGATAATTGATCTGGAATTTGTGCGCTTTATGATCGATCCAATAGCAAAGTATGAAAAGTGCGGTTTTTGAACCTTAAAGATTCCGAATTTCCGGCTAATGCCAGGTTTCAATGGAACAGATTTTACAGGTCTCGAAGTTAATTTTTGGATAAGATAAGGAGATAACAAGTCTCCAAAATTCGGTGTTACGGTCCACCAGGTCAAAGGGATTGTCCCATTATCATGAACCAAATCATCAGATATAGTATATGACTTTCCATTCAGTACTTGCATTCGAAATTTCTTCTATTGTGATGTTAATTAAACAATTACTACCTAATATTTTTTTGTCATTTCAATTCATCAAGCGATAAGCCTGATCTTAGAAACGGTCCCATCCTGTTCTATACGGGATTCTTCAACAGATAGTTTTCTCATCTCGCCCTGACACCCAATCTTTAACAGAGATAGTCCAATCACCATATTTTTCAGTTAAATATTCCCGATAATCGTTTGGTACTTTAAACCATTTATTTAAATATTCTATTTTTTCATGGGACTCATAATATCGATTTGCAACTTTCATAATTTTACCCTGAGACTCCCAGTAGGTGAATTTTTCATCAGAGGATTTCACGAAAATATCCAGAACTATATAATATT
>CAYZVJ010000252.1:0-1734 GCA_964481765.1 uncultured Rikenellaceae bacterium
CATCATCGCTACAGATCATGGCTATTGTTGGCGGAGCGGTGATCACTCAACTCGAAGGATTGGTTTCAACATGGATTGATCACATCAGTGCTGCTGGTGGAATAAAACTTCCTGCCGGGATCAACATGGCTTACCTGGTTCCTTTTCTCTGTTTCGTGTTCATCACCTGGTATGCCTCGCGTGCGCTTCGGAACAGCCGTTTGGTAAACTAATATACCGAGAAATCTTTTGTCTCATATACCGGATTTCCGTTTTCATCGATTCCCTGCACCACGATAGTATAGCTTGATTTCATAAACGTGCTTTTAAACGACAGGGATGTCTCCCTCTCTTCCAGGGTATAAACGAACGGATTCCAATACAATGTAGGACTGTACTCCTGGATTTCATCAGCCGTATCTTCCTCAGGTACTTCTCCTCTCTTGGTGGTGATTTCTATAATACCTACGGGATTAAATCCTGTGTACATAAGCACTTCAGAAGGATCTGTAATAACTTTGATGTTCGCAATATCATGAGGGTTTAAGTTGCTTAAGATCCCGATATCCGTTCCCATTTTTATTCCATTGAACACAAAAAGCGCTCCTTCCTGATTTAAGATTGAATTCGGACCAAAAAAGACAATCTTGTTGTCCATTATCTGGAAGTTTTTAATTCTCCGGATGACATCCAGGATGGGTGTTCCACTTGCCAGCTCATTCTGAATCCAGTTATCACCAATGTGCGGGTCTTCTTCTTTTTTTATTTCTGTAAAATACCTTTGGTGAACCAGATAATATTCAGGAAATATCAGATTGTATTTTAAAATATACCGGTTAAAAAACCGGGTATTCTCAATCTGAGAATACAACATTCCTATGTGATCCAACCGGTACGAATTCCTTATTACCTCAAGTATACTCTGACCGCTTTTCCTCTCAGGCGGACCGGTTTCTTCACCCATCATTGTGATCCAGTTGAATTTCTCATCCCGGATTGAAAGCATCATAATATCAAGATCTGCTTCTATTTCGTTGGCTTTCTTATTAAAATAACCCGGCGGTAAAGGGGATTTTCCAATCCCGGGACCAAGTTGGCAATAGGAAAAAATATCAGGATCCTGGTTCCAATCGGGATTAAGATTTGCATCGGTAACTGAAACACTGAGGTCTGCCGCTATCAAGGCTCCCTCAGCGTTCTGCATTTCAATGTTCAGTTTCACTTCCTCTTCCGGGATGTATTCATTCTGATCTGTTTTTACCTGAACTATTGAATTGGTTTTTTTAAGAAATACTGCCCTGTGACTCAGTGCATCTCCAAGGGAATTAAAGAGCGTAACATGGATCACCCCTCCCGGAAGATCTGAGATGGGTATGGTAAAATGTATCGTTTTATCAACCGGATAGGATCGATACCAGATGATCTCACCATTCTGTTCTGCAACAACATGGATTGGGTTGTCATTTCCATCAACCGTATTCACGATATCAAATGAGAGATGATCATCTGATCTTCCCCTTAAAGCGATCATTGCACCTTTCAAAGAAATCTCAGGAAGATCAACTGTATCATCAACACCCCTGGGACTTGTGAGTTTAACTTTGGCAGGCCTGTTTCTATCCGGAACATAGGCAAAATACCCGAGTCCGTTAAACTGGCTTTTAAAACGGGTCAGAACATTATTGTCCGGATCAAGGATATGACCTTCAATTTCTGTTACATTGCCAAAGTAATCCTTTGCAACAAATCCAACTT
>CAYZVJ010000253.1:0-1702 GCA_964481765.1 uncultured Rikenellaceae bacterium
GTTCAATTTTTTCAAAACAGGGCTGATCTGAACGGGGGAGTGATCCGCGCAGGTTTTGATCAGCAGTTTACCGATGCGTTGAAAGATAAATTCAGGGCACAAACCGGACTTGAGTTTGTGAACGATATCGGGGATGTCAATTTTGAAGGTGAAATTACCGGTTATAACACTGCACCGATGGCAATTACCGGAGATGAAGTGGCTGCATTGAACCGGTTTACGGTTTCGGTCAGGGTTAAATATACCAATGCCCTTCAGCCAGACCAGAACTTTGAGAATGTCTTTTCCCGGTATGAAGATTATCAGAGCTCCCAGGATCTAAGTGCAGTTGAAGATGAATTATTGGAAAAAATCCTGGAACAGATTACAGAAGATGTTTTTAACAAAGCATTTGTGAACTGGTAAATGTACCCTCACATGAACAGGGAAGAATTCATACAATTCATGAATCATCCGGAACTCCTGGACAAGAGTAGTGTTGAGGAGATGCGTGAATTGGTTCATGAATTTTCCTATTTTCAGACCGGGCATCTTCTTTACCTGAAAAACCTTCATCTTCTTGATAATATCCGTTTCCCGAGCCAGCTCAAGGTCTCTGCTGCACACATCACCGACCGTAAAATCCTGTACCACCTGCTTCAGGACAAGAGACCAATAACCACCCCGGCAGAACAGGAACCTGAACCGAACACGGCTACTCCTGATACTCCCCACGAGCCTTCCCCTGAAGAGCCCATTATCCTGATCGATGAGGATGAGGAGATCATTCACCACGAAATAGAGGGTATCGATCCGGAAAGAAAGGGGAAGGTTGTGGAAGGAGATACCAAACCATTACAAAACAGCAGCTCCGGCATGGTGAGTGGCTTGCTGAACTTTGAATACTCCCGGGATTCAGAAGATCAGTCTCCATGGGAAGAGAAGGTACCAACTGAAGATCAGGAAGGGCTGGTAATCGCTAAAGAAGACCCCGGAGAGAAACCCGGTTTTACCGATATAACCACAACCGAACGATTTTCGTTTGCTGTCTGGCTTGACCGCATGCATGAAAAAACCATCCATGAGGAAGGGGAAACACCATCCGTTGCAACACCACGAGACAAAATCAAGGATGAGTTGATCGATAAATTTCTTTCATCCGATCCGAGAATCATCTCTTCCGATGAACCGGATGAAGAGCAGGAAGATATCTCGGTCCCCAGTGTCACGGAAGATGACGGACTGATCAGTGATACTCTTGCACGGATCTACGTAAAACAGGGTTACTACTCCAAGGCGATTTTTACCTATGAAAAATTAAGTTTGAAATTTCCCGAAAAAAGTAGTTACTTTGCAAGTCAAATCGAGAAAATACAACAACTGATTAACAAACTATAAGTCAAAATAACATGGGAATTTATACATTGTTCTCAATTCTGGTGTTGATGGCCTGTATCCTGCTCATTCTTATCGTGCTGGTGCAGAATTCAAAAGGTGGAGGATTGGCCGCCAACTTCACCGGATCGACACAGGTCATGGGAGTCCGTAAAACCGCTGACTTCCTGGAAAAAGCTACATGGACCCTTGCCGGTTGCCTGCTCTTTTTCAGCCTGCTTGCCAGTGCCACCATTCCCAGGGGAGATGATGCTAACCGCTCAATCATTGAGGAACAGATCGACAATGCAATCGATCCGACAACCATACCCAATTTACCGACTGCAAC
>CAYZVJ010000254.1:0-1701 GCA_964481765.1 uncultured Rikenellaceae bacterium
AGAGACTGTTTATCCACCCGGGATACCCGTCATACGCAGATTCAACATACATCCATCGCCGTAGCACCTTGTGAATGGTTACATACTCTCCAAAAAGCATCTGGTTAACCATCTCACTTTTCTCGCTTGGTGCTTTGCGAATGGCTGCTAATGAACAATGAACTGCTCCGTATTTCATTATGGAATAAATAAGTATCCAAAGGTATACATTTTTTGTCATGCGAGAGCCATGCATTCATTCACCATGTGAAATTCTGCTTAGCAGGAGCGGTGTTGCCGCTATTTCCCAGGGTCGGTGCAATTGTCATATGCCGGCAGGCGGTTAATCGCCCTGACGGGCGATTGGGGATATTAACCACAGAGTGGTTAAAAGTCAATAGCCCCGGCTTTTAAGCCGGGGTAAAGGTAACGCAACATAAATTGCCGGAACTGCTTGGTTGTTTGAAAAACCATACGTTTCATCCGGCGGAATGCAGGAACCCTTATTAATGAGAGAATTCCAAATGGATCGATTTGCTACAGGCCCTGTGAAATAGCAACGTACCATGACGAATATCCAATACCATGGGATTATTTCATAGGGACCCCTTCGAGGAAATCCCAGTTCATCTCTTTTACTCACTTAATTGTTTATTTTCAAAGGTGTTCATGGGCCCTTCGGGGTTGAACGATCAAAAGAAACGAATCAAAGTACCAGGATGATTTTATCCCGAAGGTGATTTCTATTCCTGAGTGATTCCATTGTCCTAAATTTCGTAACCGGATTTCGAAACGGGATTCGTAACCGACCAACGAAATGCGATACTGCATTTCAAAATAATGTTTTACCTTTGTGACGATTCCATTCTGAGGAATTGCATGTACGTGATTTTTAGATACCTGAACGAATGAAAAAGGCACTACAGATTATCAGGGAAAATAAAAAAGTCATCCTGAGGATTATAATCATCCTTTGCTCGGTTACTTTTCTTGTCTACCTCTTTCCGAGGGAGGGTAAATTCCAGTATGAATACCAGAAAGGAAGGCCATGGATGCATGAAGATCTTATAGCTCCGTATGATTTCCCCATTCACAAACTGGAAAATGAAATTGCAAGTGAACGGGATAGTATCCTCCGGGAATTCAAGCCCTATTTTCGATACGATAGTGTTCTGGTTGTAAATCAACTGAACCGGTTTTATGAGACATTCAGCGAAGTATGGAAAACTCATCTGGAAGAGGAGTATGGTATTACAGAGGAACTGAACGAAGCGAGATGGAGAGACAGACAACTGTTAGAAACAGAAGAAAGATATAAAAGTTTTGCCTCCAAATTGCTCGAGTTTGTCTATTCAAAAGGGATAGTTGGCGTACAAGATGTACTTGAACGTGTTGATAACCAACAATTATCAATCGTACTGATGAAAGGTAAAATAGCAGAAGAGTATGATTATTCTGAGGTTTTTACTCAAAAATCAGCTTACGAATACGTGGTGAATGCTGTGAATTCAATGAAACTTGAAGATATGAGGGAAGGTGAGGAGCGGACCCTGAAATTTTTCAGAAAATTGAATCTGAACGAGTTTATCGAACCCAACCTTACCTATGATGAGGAAACATCAAATACTGTAAAAGAGAGTCTGATCGGTGAAATTTCACTGACACAAGGTATGGTCCAGATGGGTGAACGGATCATTTCACGTGGTGAAGTTGTCTCACATC
>CAYZVJ010000255.1:0-1650 GCA_964481765.1 uncultured Rikenellaceae bacterium
CAACAGCCGGCTCTTTCTGCAGGTAATGGATAACCGGTTCATCCTTTCCGGTGAGTTCCTGAAACTCCTCTAATCTTCCCGGATTTGGCAGTGCCCGACAGTCGAACACGAAACCACCACCATGACCTGAGTTATCCGCAGGAATACCTTTCCGGTAAGAAAAACTTTGTATAGTAACCACCAGTTCTTTTTTCCGGCTTCCCAGTGACCGTAATTTTTCTGATTGAATAAGCTTCTCAAGGGCATCCATCAGGGCAGGCATTTCACATGGTATATGCACGTTATCCAGGAGATATTTAACGTTATCTATAGCATAGGGAATACTGCGCAGGAAATGTTCTTTCCTCTCATAGAAACCCCGGAATCCATATGCTCCCAGTGCCTGCAAGATTCTTATCAGGGCATACCCGTAATAATGTTCAATGAATGCTTCAGCATTACCGATCAGTTTCTCACCGGCACGATTCATGTAATGTTTCATCAGCTCGACCCGGACCGGTTCGGGTATATCGGCTTTGGCATCGTACAGGATTGAGGCAAGATCATATTGCAGGGCGCCCTTTCTTCCTCCCTGGTAATCTATAAAATAAGGTTTCCCTTCACAGAGCATGACGTTTCGTGACTGGAAATCCCGGTATAAAAAGAAATCATTCCGTGCCTGGAGCAGGTAATCGGAGAACCGGTCAAAATCGTCTTCAAGGTTTTGTTCATCAAACGGGATATGAGCCAGTTTCAGGAAATAGTACTTGAAATAGTGCATATCCCAGAGCATGGATTGTTTATCAAAACTTGATCTGGGATAGCATACATCATAATCAATTCCTGCGCCACCCTCAACCTGGAATCGCACCAATTCTTCCAGCACCTGTTTGTAAATCGAAACCACCTCCTCAGGGAATCTCTCCCCTTTCCTGGTTTCTGTCAGGTATGAAAAAAGTGTGATGTCACCCAGATCCTGTTCAAGGTAAATGTCCATCATCTCATTTACAGCATAAATCTCAGGAACAGGCAGGTCCACCGACTGGAAAAAATCGGAGAAGCTTAAGAATGCTCTGTTTTCTTTCTTGTCTGGATTGTATACTCCGATGGCACTCTTGCTCTTTCCGGTAATTCTGTAGTATTCTCTGTTTGAACCGGATTGGGGAAACGGGTGGCAATCCCGAACCGATTCACCTGACCAATCCTCAAATAATTTTATGATTGAATTCTCTTTTCTGCTACGTACCAAGTTGAATGTCCTTATGGATGATTTATGTTGTATCAATTCAAAAGATCAATATCGAATCGTAACTTTCGAACCATAATATAGCGAAAAATCGATCAGATTACCGGTAAATTTGATGAAATAAATCCAAATTATCAAAAGCAGGAGTCGATTATTTTGAAGACCATTGCCTTAAAATTTCTTATTTTTGATATTCACAGGAAATTACCATAAAAGAATCACATGCCTGATATGAGCATAACGGAATCACCATCTTTTTCTTATGATCTGGAGAAAATGACGGTCAGAGATCTCCTTGAAAACATGAACAATAGTGTTACGTGTTTCATTCTCAGCTGCGGGATTCCGGAAACCAAAATCCTTGAGCATCTCAGGAATAGTGATCCGGTTGACAGGGTATATACCATAACCACAGAGCCAGATAC
>CAYZVJ010000256.1:0-1624 GCA_964481765.1 uncultured Rikenellaceae bacterium
CCGGGCGGTGTGATCTATCGTATACAGGTTGGTGCCTTCAGTCACATGGTTCGGCATGACTTCTTCAGGAAACTTTTCCCGGTAACCGCAGAAATGGACCTGGAAAAGAATTTTATTCGGTATTATGCCGGATTTTTCAAACAGTATGCCGAAGCGGAAAATGCACTTCCCCTGATACGAAAGGAAGGATATAATGATGCATTTATCGTTGCCCATTTCCAGGGAGGAAAGATATCCCTGGAACGGGCAAAAGAGTTGGAAGAACTGGAACAGAAGAACAGAGAAACAGATCCCGACAGAAGCGAATTCCAATCCATTGAAAATACGCTCTACCGAATCCAATTCGGAATTTTTACTAACCCACTTTCGGAAAAGAGCCTGAGATTTTATCTGGATAAAATTGGTAATTATAAAATACAATACCTTCAGAATATTGAAGGGGAGTTTATCTATACTATCGGAATTTTTCTTACTTTTGAAGAGGCAGAAAAGGCCAGAGAGATGTTTGCTTCAAAAGGACTGGAGGGACTGAATACCATAGCTTTTGCTGGGAATAAGAGAATCCCGTTGAGATAACAACAGGAAGGTTACAATTGCCGGGGAATGAAAGAAAAAACAAAAAAAAATAAGCATATATTAGGGAAGAAGGGAAGATACTGCTCCTTAACCCTTTTTAACGATGATATCCATAGTTTTGAATACGTTATCCAATCCCTGGTGGATGTTTGCATGATGGATGACATCCAGGCAGAACAGTGTACCTATATTGCTCATTATAAGGGAAAATGCAGTGTAAAAAAAGGCACATTCAGTGAATTGAAACCAATGAAAGAACGGTTAACCGAGAGACAACTTATTTGCAGTATCGATTGATTACGCAAGAATACCTCATATCATGTCGATGACATTAATCATATTTCTGATCATTCTGGGGATCATCCTCTTTCTGATCGAGTTTTTACTCGTTCCCGGAATCACCGTTGCCGGAATTGGTGGTGCGATCCTGATGATCGGAGGAGTGATTATGGCATATCATTTTCATGGCACAGCCGCCGGAAATTATACCCTGATCGGAACGGCAGTGGCCTCGTTCATTACCATCTATTTTGTTTTGAAAACAAAAACTTGGAACCGCATCATGCTGAAAACCAGTATTGACGGGAAAGTGAACGTGGTTGAAAAAGAAAATCCCAATGTAAAAGTGGGTGATATTGGAGAAACGGTTACCCGCCTTAATCCAATGGGTAGAGTCCTGGTGAACGGGGAGAATTTTGAAGGCAAATCAGAAGATGTTTTCATCGATCAACAATCAAAAGTTGAAGTAACGAAAGTATTAAGCAATAAAATCATTGTTAAACTTAAAACGGATTAACATTATGGAAGGAATTGGATTGTATATTGTAATTATTGTCGGTGCATTAGTACTCCTTTGGATCATTCTATATTTTATTCCCATTGGATTGTGGTTTCAGGCACTGGTATCCGGTGTCAGGATATCCTTGTTGCAACTGATCTTTATGCGGTGGAGAAAAGTGCCGCCATCTGTCGTTGTCGGAGCGATGATCGAGGGCACAAAAGCAGGATTGGTGCTGCTGCGGGATGATCTGGAAGCACATTACCTTGC
>CAYZVJ010000257.1:0-1622 GCA_964481765.1 uncultured Rikenellaceae bacterium
AGGGGCTATTGCCATTCATTCAACTTGAACTGTTCAGGGCGCTCCTTTATTACACGCCTCAGCCATTCTTCAGGATAGCCCACTCCCCTCGCCCTGCCGTTTTCATCTTTCACATAGCCGTCATTATACTTTGTCAGCAGGCTTTCACCCAGTTCTATCCATTTTTTAACGACATATTCCGAGTGAGCATTACAATAATTGGTCAGGTAACGCGTCATCAGGTCAGGATCAGTATTATATAACTCAAGAGCAGCTTTTTCGACCGCTGGCTGAGATGATATGGCAATTCCTTCCAGCTCGCCCTGTACTTTTTGAATATCCTCAATCATATAGGAATACTTCAGGTTTGCATAATTGGCAACAAAATTAAACACCCACCAGGCCGATTCCCATGAAAACTCCTGCAGATCACCTTCCTTGTATACCTCAGGCACATTGTCAACACAGCAGTAGAATGGAACAAAACAGGTGGTATAGGCATCATCGACACCATACCAGTTAATGCCTCCGATTGGATCCGGGAGCCATGAACGCGACTGTGAAACGAAGGAGTAGGCTGTCTGCTGTGTAGCAACAGGTCTTTCCCATACATATGATGTTCCGTCAATTTCCCACCCGAGCGAACGCCAGCGGTATGGACTTCCAAAAGGTCCGGCATCAACACCTTTTGTCATGTCATATTCGGTTCCTTCATAGTGATCGCGAAGCAGTGTAAATAAACCGTCAAGGGAAATTTTTTTATCCGGTTTAATCCAGAGCGGATAAGGTTCAGCGCCTTCCACACCACGATGATAATCAGGGGATAAGTTCAGTGAAGGGGCAGCCCGTCTGAATACACTCCATACACGTGAAGCGCAGGAATGCAGGCTTGAAGGTGTAGGTGGGCAGTAGGCCAGGTTAAAACGAAATGGTTCACCTGAATCAGGATCATAATATCCTTTTTCTATGGCAAATGATTTTACATCCTCAGAATACATGCAATTTTCTTTATCGTCAAAAGGTATTTCTCCTATCCTTGACAAATTAGCATGGCACGAAATGTACCCGTCGGGTATTCTCAGTGCAACCCAGATTGCCCCTTTAACCCCGGGTCCTTTGCCCGACATTTCAACTATCCATGCCTCATCTGGATCAGATATGGAAAACGCCTCCATCGAGCTGTTGTATCCATATTCCTCTACCAGGTCAACAATTACCTTTATTCCTTCCCTGGCTGTTTTTGCCCTCTGAAGCATCAGTTCCATTAACATCCCGTAGTGCATCAGTCCGTCACGATTAACCAGTTCCCTCCTTCCGCTGGTTGTTGTTTCACCTATTGCAACCTGGAATTCATTTACATTTCCAACAACCCTGTAGGTATGAGGAACCTGCTTTATCTTATGAACCTCTCCATTCCTTCTCCTTATTTCAACATAGGAATCATCATCATGGTCCATAGCAGGCATATACTGCATACGGCCAATAAACTCAGCATCACAGGCATATGTAATCATAACCGAACCATCTGCGGAAGCTCCTTTTGAAACAAGCACACTGGTGCAGTTATCATTTCTTTCCTGTGAATAGGAATTCAAAATCAAGAAACACAAGCTGATAATTACTGAAATTTTTTTCATTATACT
>CAYZVJ010000258.1:0-1612 GCA_964481765.1 uncultured Rikenellaceae bacterium
AGGTATTTGATCACCATAAAGGCATTGAACCAGCGAAAGAATCGTTTCCTGAACGATTCAACGGAGGCAGAATTCCGGTTTATTTCACTGATCCTTCCTGGAAAATCGATGGTTTCGAGAAAGATCCGGACCGGTTCAGGAAGGGCGGTCAGTGATGTGCCCATCTCCTTCTCCCCGATCCGGTAAAAGCTGTTCACCCGGTCGAACAGTTTACGCAGGTGGCGAAAGGAGAGCAGGTTGTATGCAGGAAGTCCTTCCCCGGAGGAGTCGATGAATTTCCGGATTGCCGGACCGGTGCCAAACGGGACCCGGTCGGATGGTCTCGGTGAAGGGATAACGCGCGTGGACCGTATCTCGTGAAAATGGCCGAGCGGAGCCAGCTTCTGAATAAAATAGAAATCTTCACCCGCCTGTTTTTTATTCATCCCTCCCTGCCTGGCATAGCTGTCGGCTTTTACGGTAAAGCAGGATCCAATAGTATGAAACGCAAAGGGGAATCCCGCAGTTCGAAGGGCTTCTTTATAGTAACGCAGGTAGAGCTCATATTGAATAATGCCCTGATATACTTCCGGAGGAAAATCGTTTCCTGAAGTGGGGTGTTCAAAATAGATGGTGGTCCCGTCTGTTTCCGGATAACTGGTGTAGTGTTTTTCTATCTCAGCAAGGTAGTTGGCATCACAGACTGCATCGGCATCGAAAGAAACCACAATTCCTTCGGCACGGTTAAGCCGGTTGAACCGGCTTATCGCTTCATCCATCCCCATCTTCCGTGCCAATCCGGCACCGGCATCCCTGTCATTGATATCTTCCTTCCAGATGTGAAGGAACATGCGACCGGGTTTGGAGTGACTCCTTTTCCATGCTTCAAATGCGTTCAGGCTCTTCCTGTTTTGGGCGATCCCGTTTTGTGGAGCACTCCGGGCTGAATTAAACACCACAATGACCTCAACGGAACAGGCTGTATCAGAGCACTTCCATAATGATTCCAGGGTCAGGATCAGATCCGGTTCATTGAAACAGGGAATGACAACGATGATTCCCAGATCGTTCTCCGGTGGTTCTTCTATAGCGGGGAGAAAGCCCTTCTGCCGGGCAAGATAATGATCTGCAAAGTTCATGCAGGAAATGACAGCTTATTTTTCTGTTTCCTCGTGGTACTTTTTATTCAGACCTTTCAATACATCGGTGGTAATATCAAGCGTATCGTTTGCATAGAGCAGGGCTCCGCCCAATGTATTGCTGAGAATATACTGGAAATTGTGCTTCATATTGTATTCTTCCAGGAATTCCATAATGGCAAAGAGCACCTGACGATTCATCACCTGCTCCTCTTCCATCAGTTCAAGCGAGAGATCATCCCTCAATTGCGTTATTCGTTCCTGTTCTGCAATCAATTGTTGTTGCATCTCCTGAGCCCTTGAACGGGTAATCAGTCCTTTTTGCACCTTATCATTGAAATCAGCTGCTTCTTTTTCAAATTTCTGGCCCTCTGCCGTCAGTTCCTCTTCTGAAGTTCTCTGCTTGGATGCAAGCTCATCCCTCTTGTCAATGAACATATCATAGTTCAGGAGAAGGGTATCGAAATTTACAAAAGCGATGCCGGACGAGGCGA
>CAYZVJ010000259.1:0-1600 GCA_964481765.1 uncultured Rikenellaceae bacterium
AGCGGCTCACAGGGGCCAAGGATGAAAATGACAAACAATACCCAGGGGGTAAGGTTCTTTTTATGATTTTCGTGAACATGTACATGGTTTTCCTGATGTATATGCTCGTGTGTATGGTAGGTTCCATTATCGTGAACATGAATGTGCTTATGCGGTTTGTTGCGGTAAGCTCTGCGGAGTCCCCAGATAAAATAGACCAGCCCGAAAGCAATAAATAACCACCCGGCTATGCTGCCCCGTACCGATTCTACGCCTGTCAGGCGGTTGATACCTATCCCAAATGCAATGCCTATTAAACCAAGAATGATTGAACTGCCAACATGCCCCACTCCGCAGGCTATGGTAACCCATGTGGTTTTTACCATTGACCATTTTCTGGCTCTGGCCATGACAATAAACGGCAGATAGTGATCCGGTCCCAGCAGGGTATGAAAAAACCCTATGGATGCTGCAGTTACGAGCAGTATTTGAATTTCAGTTGAAAGCATAACAAATTAATTTGACAAAGATAAAAAAATCATTCAGTAATAATGCCAGCACCGGTGAGCCGGTTAACGGTTTCCCCGGCACATTCCAGGCAATATATCTTTCCCTCCTTTTCAACGCTCCGGGAAGCCATGATGCTCTCATTGCAGTTTGAACAAACCAGGCTTTCATGCGAAGGAGCATATTCAGGGACAGCAGTATCTTTCAGTGTCTGACGCATAAACAAATGATCAAAATCCAGATCAAGAACGGCAAACGCTTTTTTGAGCCCCCCGGTTTTGAACTCCGTAACAGTTTCAACACCACGATCGTGATCATCGACAACCTTATCGAATGCAGATGAAAATTCAGGATAAACAGCATGCATGTACTCCTGTGCTTCCTGCTTCATCACAAACCGTATGCCTTCCCCGTTTCGATCCACCAGGGAACAGGCTACTTTGCCGGTATCTTTGAAAATCAAAGCATTATTTCCAAAACTACAGCCTGTAACAAACTGAATACCATCCGAAAAACAGTTATTGGTTTCAACGATGGCTAACAGCTCTTCCAGTCCGTCAGAATGCGGATCCAATTCCTGCATACCGTGTGCACCGGCGATGACACCCAGAGCCAGCCCCGGACAATAGTGCCCATGCAGCTGTGCCGCCATGATCAACAGCCTGTCCAATCGTCCTGCCTGTATGTATTGTCCGATCTCCTTTCTTGGATTTGCTTTCATGTTGTTATACCGGATGACTTCCAGTTCCTCATCGGAAAAGATTTTATCAGAGGGCTTAATATCAATTACCGGGGAACCATTCAAAGCATCCAAACCCGATACCACCAGCTCATTATCTGACCGGCTGAGTAATTTAACCGTTGAAAGGCCTACAGGAGACGGCCGGTGGGGGCTCCTGGAGGCGAATACACCTTTTACTTCACCCGAGAAGACCGGGCCCTTCAGGTTGAAACCTTTTGAACGGTCGAACAGGAAAAGGATATCGAGGTATTTCGAGTCCTCAATCCTGAACAATCCTTCAGAGAACTCACTGGAAACCTCTATCATGCTCTCCTCCGCTTTTATCACAGCAGGTTCTGCCGGCTCATTAAACCGGTTTTTAACAACGCCTAT
>CAYZVJ010000260.1:0-1584 GCA_964481765.1 uncultured Rikenellaceae bacterium
TGCAGGACGGGGGTATTTGTAGGTGTAGGGCATGATGGGAAAATAAATAATGAATAATGAATAATGAACAGGCCTGCCTGCAGCAGGCAAGGAATTATGAATATTGAAGTATATATAAGGAAATCCAACATCCAACTTCCAACATTCAATCTTATCAACGTATCAACTTTACCCATTAACTATTAACATATCACGTAGTGATGCCTGCCCGCGGCAGGCGGGCCTATGGCATAACTAATAACTATTTCTTCCTCCTGTATCTCCTCTCTTTTTAAACCTGTTTCGCATGTCCCTGCTGCGGCGATGGTGTATTCTCCTAAGAATCAGGTAGATGATTCCCAGAACAGCGATTATGGTAAACAGGATATAAAAATCACGCAGCAGGAGCATGGGTTTACCAATTGGTTTGATCCATACAAGTTAATGAAATAATTAAGAATCTTTACCCAGGGTAGCCACCATGATTGCCTTGATGGTATGCATCCGGTTTTCTGCCTGGTCAAATACGATGGAGGCTTCGGATTCAAAGACCTCTTCGGTTACCTCCATGCCATCAAGACCGAATTTAGCAAACATCTCTTCACCGATGGTTGTTTCCCGGTTATGGAATGCGGGCAGGCAATGCAGAAATTTCACTTTCGGATTACCGGATTGTTTCAGGACGTTTGCATTCACCTGGCAGGGTTTAAGCAGGTTGATCCTCTCCTTCCAAACCGAGTCGGGTTCACCCATTGAGACCCATACGTCGGTATAGAGAAAATCGACACCTTTCACTGCCTCTTCAATCTGGTCAGTGACGGTTATCCTGGCACCTGTTTCTTTAGCAATCTCAAGGCATTTCTCCTGTAATTTTTTATCGGGTTGGCATGGATCGGGGGCAACGGCTCTGAAATCCATACCCATTTTTGCTGCTCCGACGAGTAATGAATTCCCAACGTTATTATGAGCATCACCCAGATAACAAAAAGCAATCCGGTTCAGTTGCTTTTCGGAATGTTCCAGCATGGTCATTAAATCAGCCAGGATCTGGGTCGGATGGAACTCGGTTGTCAGGCCATTCCATACCGGTACCCCGGAGAATTGTGCAAGATCGTTGACCCGTTCCTGGCCGAACCCCCTGTATTCAATACCATCATACATTCTGCCAAGAACCCTGGCAGTATCTTTCATCGATTCTTTATCTCCTATTTGCGACCCGGTGGGTCCGATATAGGTGACCGATGCACCCTGGTCATGGGCTGCAACTTCAAAAGCACAGCGTGTGCGGGTCGAGGCTTTTTCAAAGATCAATGCAATGTTTTTTCCCCTGAGTGTCTGTTTTTCCTTGCCCGAATACTTGGCCTCTTTCAGCTTTCCTGCAAGTTTCAGCAAATACTCAATTTCTTCCGGCTGGTAATCCAACAGGGTGAGGAAATGTCTGTTTTGTAAATTTTGTTTCATGGTTTTGGTGGTGATGAGTTATCCAACTCCGATAGAGTTGTTGTTTAATGTTCTGATGTAATATATTTTACAATAATCGAACACCGATAGTGTTCTCTTTAATAAAATCGACTTGACACATAAGGTATAATAATATTCAAAAGA
>CAYZVJ010000261.1:0-1546 GCA_964481765.1 uncultured Rikenellaceae bacterium
TGCCTGCCGGTAGGCAGGCGATTGTAACTCGGTAGTAACTCGTTATTCGGTTTTCGGTAACGATGTTCGTTTTTCGTCAAGAAACGGGGATTCATCAAGCATTATCTTGTCACGCGTTACTCGTTACTCGTCACTTCTTTCACCGAGTACCGTGCACCTCTTTTTCTCACAACTTACAATTCCCTTCTCATCCCTCAATTACGCTGTCACACCTTCTCATCGTCTCAAAGTCACCCAGTCTCACAACTCCCCTCTCACCTCTTTAACTCTGAACTCTGTACACTGAACCATAAAACTAGTTTCACTTACTCCCATTCGATCGTAGCCGGGGGTTTTGAACTGATATCATACACTACCCGGTTAATGCCTTTTATTTTATTGATCATCTCATTGGAGACCCAGGCAAGAAAATCATATGGAAGCTGCGACCAATCGGCTGTCATGCCATCAGTAGAAGAAACGGCACGCAACACGACCACATTTTCGTACGTTCGTTCATCTCCCATAACGCCAACTGATTGGACTGGAAGGAGGATAACAGCAGCCTGCCATACCTGATCATATAAACCACGTTTCTTAAGGCCTCCGATAAAAATGTCATCTGCATCCTGCAGCATCCTGACTTTCTCCCTGGTAATTTCGCCCAGGATTCGGATAGCCAATCCCGGCCCGGGGAATGGGTGTCTTCTGAGTATCTCATTATTCATCATCAGTGCCTTTCCCACTTTTCTAACCTCATCCTTGAAAAGGAGTTTGAGGGGTTCCACAACGTTCAGGTTCATTTTTTCAGGTAATCCACCGACATTATGATGAGACTTTATGGTAGCTGAAGGACCTTTGACAGATACCGATTCTATAACATCCGGATAGATGGTACCCTGGGCCAGCCATGTAACATCTCTGAGTTTTTGCGCTTCTTCCTCAAATACTTCAATAAAAGAACGACCGATTGCCTTTCTTTTTCCTTCCGGATCTTCTATTCCTTTCAGGCTATCCAAAAACAGTTCCCTGGCATCAACACCGATCACATTAAGACCCATTTTTTTGTAGGTCTTCAAAACCTTTTCATACTCATTTTTCCTCAATAGTCCATTGTCAACAAAGAGTGAGGTCAGGTTACTGCCAATCGCCCTGTTCAACAACACGGCAGCAACTGACGAATCAACACCTCCCGACAATCCAAGGACTACTTTATCGTTACCAAGCTGTTTTTGTAATGCTGAGATCGTGGAATCGATAAACGATTCTGGTGTCCATTTTTGCCGGCATTTACAAATATTGACAACGAAATTGCGCAGGATTGTTTTCCCTTCCGTGGTATGGTATACTTCCGGATGAAACTGGATGCCGTATGCTTTTTCACCTGCAATTTCATAAGCACCCACTCGAACATCGGTTGTACTTCCGATAATCGTATAATCGTCCGGGAGGCTTTCGATGGTATCACCGTGAGACATCCATACCTGGGTATTATTGCTGACTCCCTGAAACAGGTCAGTTGTTCTATCCACAAACTTCAGGTTAGCTCGTCCGTATTCCCTTGTAT
>CAYZVJ010000262.1:0-1504 GCA_964481765.1 uncultured Rikenellaceae bacterium
TGCTTGGTAATGAGATTTTTGAATGGATCATGAAGGATGACCGGTTTGAAAACATTCCACTGATCCTGGAAACACCGGATGACAGCAGGTGGAAGAAGGAGATCGAGTTCCTGTACAGTTTTGCAGAGGGGTGAGGGGAGAGGGGGAGACTGAGGGACTGGGAGACTGGGAGACTGGGAGACTGTCAGCTTTCGCCAAGGCTATGGCTGATGAAAAGAGACGGAGGGAGGGGGAGTGATTGCGGATTTCGAATTTAAAAATATTGAATATTGAACAGAGAATATTGAATTATGAAATCGACGGGGGATTTTTCTAACTAATGAACTGGAAAACGAGAACTATCATATGATGAAAGAAACAAAATACCATGTTATAACGTTATAGAGGCAGTAACCGGTTATTTATGAGGAAGATATTACCTGTTTTCTTTTTATGCATGGTAGTCACCTTTACTTCCAGCGGGCAGAAGTGGCGTTATTACTGGTGGGAAGGTGAATTGGGTGGCGGCATACATGTTGCCTTCAATGACCTGAACCGGTGGAAGATAAGTCCTGTTGGCTCCGTATCGCTGAGGTATAAATTTCATCAATATATTGCTGCAAAATTTCAGGTTGCTGCAGGACAGAACTCAGGAACCGAAAGGCGCGACACGGTAACGGTATTCAGTTCTACCACGCTTCTGGTTGCTCCCTCACTTCGTGTTGAATACGAGATTTTCAGGGCAAAGAAAGATCTGCCCGGATATAATTCCCGGGGATTGGATATGGATCTTCGAAAATACTGGGTATATCTCTTTGCCGGAATAGGGGGAATCTATTTCGATCCCAGGCCGGCAGACGATTTACCGGAAGAAGAATTCAGGAAGTATACCTGGATAGTACCCATTGGTACCGGGTTTAAATACAATTTTCATCGGGCTATATCTATTGGAGCTGAGGTTGAATTCACGTTTACCGGAAGTGATTACCTGGAGGGATATTCCCCCGGTCACTCCGGCAAGAATGATAAATTTTTTCTGATCCGGGGAGAGGTGGCATACCGGTTTGGCACCACCCCATCATCCAGTTTCCGGGTAAAGTAGCCTGTTTTGCATCGAAAGGGGAAAGCTGCCGGGGGGCGGGGTAATTATTCCGGTACTTCGATTAATTTAAAAGGTACATTCACAATGGTTTTATAATCGAGGCCACAATCTTTCATATCCCAATCACCGATCTCGTAGTACCAATTCACTTCAACTTGTTTTTGGGCTTCAGTAATCAATTCCAGTTTCCTGAAGATCTTCAAAAGTACTTTTGAGGAACTGGTATTAAAATAGTCTAATTTAACATTTACCTGCGTATGCTCGGGAGGGTCCAGGATAAATCTGTCGAACCATTCCAATATCGGGGTATAAAATGCAACGTGGTCTTCAGGAGTTGATTTGCCACTGATCTCGATCAGTTTTTTCTTATTATCAAAGAAAAAAGCTGGAGTTTTACTGGTTGCGTCAATAAGCAACGATTCC